>NZ_WHPN01000239.1 GCF_009735685.1 Streptomyces lycii
CGGCCCCGCGCCTCCGCGCCGCGCCCCTGCACCCGTACGCCCCCGGTGCTCCGACGGACCCTCCTGGGAGACCTTCATGACACCCGGCCGAACGTTTGAGCAGATCCACCGCTGGCTAGGCTCGCGTCATGGTCGCTGAGCACGCTGCCCGCATACTCGTCGCGTCCAACCGCGGCCCCGTGTCGTACACCGCGCACGAGGGCCCGGCCCCGGGTGACCCGCCCTCGCTGACCGCCAAACGCGGCGGCGGCGGCCTGGTCTCCGGGCTCTCCGCAGTCGAGGGCGGCGACGCGGGGGACTCCGCCTGGATCTGTGCCGCCCTCGGTGACGCCGACCGTCTCGCCGCCCGCCGCTCCGGCGGCCGGCTCGATCCCGCCGACACCGGCGGCCGCCGGGTGCGGATGCTGGACATCGACGCCGGCACCTTCGCGGGCGCGTACAACGGCATCGCGAACTCGGTCCTGTGGTTCGTCCACCACCTGCTCTACCAGACGCCGCTGGAACCGTCCTTCGACGCCGCCTTCCGCGGCCGGTGGGCCGCCTACGAGGCGTACAACGCTGCGTTCGCCGACGCGCTCGCCGAGGAGGCGGCCGAGGGCGCCGCCGTGCTCGTGCAGGACTACCACCTGTGCCTGGTGCCCGGCATGCTCCGCGAGCGCCGCCCGGACCTGCGGATCGGCCACTTCTCGCACACCCCCTGGGCGCCGCCGGAATACTTCCGGCTGCTCCCCGACGACATCGCCCGGCAGCTGCTGCGCGGCGTCCTCGGCGCCGACCGCGCCGCCTTCCTCACCCACCGCTGGGCCGGTGCCTTCGCCGACTGCTGCGCCGACCTGCTCGGCGAGCGCCCCGACCCGGCCCGGCTGGGGGTGCACGGCCTGGGCGCGGACGCCGAGTTCCTGCGCGAGCGGTCCCGGCAGCCGGACGTCGACGAACGGCTGGCCTCGCTGCGCGAGCAGATCGGCGAGTACGGCGGCGCGCCCCGCAGGACGATCGTCCGCGTCGACCGCACCGAGCTGTCCAAGAACATCGTCCGCGGCCTGCACGCCTACCGCGAGCTGCTGGAGTCCCGCCCCGAGTGGCGGGGCCGGGTCACCCATGTCGCCTTCGCCTACCCGTCCCGGCAGGACCTCGCCGTCTACCGCGACTACACGGCGGAGGTGAGCAGGGTCGCCGACGCGATCAACGCCGACTTCGGCACGGGCGGCTGGCAGCCGGTCGTCCTGCACGTCAAGGACGACTTCGCCCGCTCCCTCGCCGCGTACCGGCTCGCGGACGTGGCCCTCGTCAACCCGATCCGGGACGGCATGAACCTGGTCGCCAAGGAGATCCCGGTGGTCTCCGACGACGGCTGCGCGCTGGTGCTCTCCCGGGAGGCCGGGGCGTACGAGGACCTGGGCGAGGACGCCGTCACCGTCAACCCGTACGACGTGACGGGCACGGCCGAGGCGCTGCACGAGGCGCTGTCCATGGCCCCGGCGGAGCGCACCGAGCGCACGAAGCGGCTGGCCGCCGCGGCGACGGCGCTGCCGCCCCGGCAGTGGTTCCTCGACCAGCTCCGGGCCCTGGAGGCGCTCTCCTAGGCCCGTCCCCAACTGCCGGGCCCGGGTCGCCGGGCCCCATTGCCGGGCCCGGTCGCCGGGCCCCATTGCCCGGCCCGGTCGCCGGGCCCCATTGCCCGGCCCGGTCGCCGGGCCCCATTGCCGGGCCCGGTTGCCGGGGCATCGGGGCGCTCCGGGGCCGGAGCCGTGCCGGGGAACGGGAGTCCGGAGACCGGGCGTCGTGCCGGGGAACGGGGAGACCGGGCGTCGTGCCCGGAAGACGTGCCCGGATGAGGGGGGCTCGCGCGGGTCGCGGGACCGAAGCCCGGGAAGCGGGTCCCGGGGCCGGGGAGCCGTCTGCGCGGGACGGGCGTCCCGGGGCCGGTGGAGTCGCGCGGCAACGGAACCGCGGCGCCGCGCGCGGACCGCGATCGGGGCCTCGCCCCCGACGCGGCTCGCTGGCTAGGCCCCGGAGTCCCCGTCCCCCGCGCGACCGGCCAGCGCGTCGAGCAGCGCGACCGTGCCCGCCGGGCCGTCCACGACCACGTCCGCCCGCTCGGCCAGTTCCTCGGCGCCCTCCGCCGAGGCCGCGGCGGAGCACACCCGCAGCCCCGGCACGCCGTCCGACCGCAGCTTCTCCACCGCGCCGAACGCCGCCAGGTCGCCCAGGTCGTCCCCGGCGTACAGCACCGCCCGGGCGCCGGAGTCCCGTACGTGCGCGGTCAGCGCGACGCCCTTGTCGATGCCCGGCGGCCGCAGTTCCAGCACCATCCGGCCGGGTTCGACCACCAGGCCGTGCCGCTCGGCCAACGCTCCCAGCGGCTCGCGCAGCGCCTCGAACGCCGCGCGCGGGTCGGCGGCCCGCCGCGTGTGCACGGCCACGGCGCGGCCGCCCTTGTCCTCGACGTGCAGCGACTCGTCCCCGCCGAGGATCCCGGGCAGCTCGTCGCGGGCGGCGGCGACGCCGGGGTGCGGGGGCGGTGCGCTGACGGCACCGGTCGCGGCGTCCCAACGCTCCGCGCCGTAGTGGCCGAGGACGACGAGATGGTCCAGGCCCGGTGCTCCGGCGAAGCCGCCGTACCGCACGGCGACCTCGGCCGGCCGCCCCGTGATGACGGCGACCGAGCCGACGAGCGGCGCGAGCCGGGTGAGCGCCGGCACGGCACCGGGGTGGGCCCGGGCCTGCTCGGGGTCGGCGACGATCGGGGCCAGGGTCCCGTCGAAGTCGAGCGCCACGACGGCCCGTTCGGGCCGCTCCAGCAGCGCGGCGAGCCCGCCGCGGCCGGCGGCGGAACCAGGGGTCGGCAGGGAGTTCGGAAGGCTGCCCATGGCCCCGACCCTACCGGCGCCGGGCCGCCCGCGCGCGGGTCACCGGGCCCGGCGGGGCCCGGGAGCCGGGAGCCGGTCAGCGGTGGCTGCGACGCGTCTCGCGGACGCGGCGGAGCCGGTTGACGGTGACGGGGTCGTGGGCGAGCGCGCGCGGGTCGTCCAGGAGGGCGTTCAGCAACTGGTAGTAGCGCGGCGGCGAGAGGTCGAGCTGCTCCCGTATGGCGCGTTCCTTCACCCCGGGCCCCGGCCAGCCGCGCCGCTCGAAGGCGAGCACGGCGAGGTCCCGCTCGCTCAGCCCGGCCCCGGATCCCGGGTCCACCGGACCGTCCTCCGCCGCGCTTCCGTCGTCAGTCACACCGTCCAACATAGCCGGGCCCGTCCCGGTCTCCGCCGGCCGTCTCCGGCCCGGGTCCGCGGCGCGGTGCCGCGGCCACGGACCCGTCTCGCACCAGGGCACCCTCCCCGGACCACGAGCAGGCGTCACCCGGCAGCCGGCGACCGCGGCTCCGGGCCGGAGCACCGACGACGGACGGCCCGCAGCCGCGCGGGAACGGGAGTGGGCGGGACCGCGGGGAGGGGGTCTTCCACACCGACGTGTATGTGTGGCCGCGGTGCAGGGGCGGCCTGCCGCACAGCGGTTCGGGCGGCCGTGAATACGCGGTGGGAGCCCCCTCCCGGAGAGCCCGCCCCGGCACCCGCAGCACATCCCGGCGCACCCGGGACCACCCCGGAACCAGGCCCCAGCACACCCCGGCGCACCCCGGAACCACCGGAACCAGGCCCGCAACACACCCTGGCGCGCCCCGGGACCACCCGGAGCCAGGCCCGGCACCGCCCCGAAGCAGGCCCGGCCCCCGCCCGGGGCCGGACGGCCCCCGGGCGGTCAGCGGACCGCCGTCTCCGCCCGCGCCGCGTCCCGCTGGATCTCCGACAGCACCCCGGCCGGGTCCGCGCCGTCCCGGACCAGGCTGCCCGCCTTCGCCTTGACGTCCCGGCTGACCTGCGCCCAGGACGTCTTGTCCGACGGGTAGAAGTCGGCCGCCGGAAGCTGGTCGAGGAAGTCCCAGAGGTGTTCGTTCCCCTCGTCGGCGCGCATGGCCTCGGAGGCGGAGTTGGTGACGGGCAGCAGGTCGTAGCGCTCGGAGAAGTCGCGCACGTTCTCCTCGCCGTAGACGAAGTCGAGGAACGTCCCGACCTGCTTGCGGTGACCGTTCTCCTTGAAGGCCATCAGCCAGTCGGCGACGCCCATCGCCACCTCGGACTCGCCCTCCCGGCCGGGCAGCGGCGCCATGCCGTACTTCACGCCGCCCTGCTCGGCCTGGCGCATCAGCGTCGGGTGGCCGTTGAGCATGCCGACCTCGCCGCGGGCGAAGGCGTCGAAGGCCTCCTGCCGGTTGAGCCCGCCGGGGTCGGTGCCGGTGAGTCCCTCGCCGACGAACTCGTCCCGCAGCCACTCGAACGTCCGCACGTTCTCGGGCGAGTCGATGACATAGCTGTTGATGTTGTCGGTGTAGCCGCCACCGCCACCGAGCATCCACATCATGGTCTCGGCCTGCGCCTCTTCGGGCCCGAGCGGCAGCGCGTACGGTGTCTTCACCCCGGCGTCCTCCAGGGCCCGCGCCGCCTGCCGGAGTTCCTCCCAGCTCCGCGGGGGCCCGGTGACACCGGCCTTCTCGAACAGGGTCTTGTTGTAGAAGAGCAGCCGGGTGCTGGCCGCGAACGGCAGCCCGTACTGCGTCCGGTGCACCTCTCCGGCCTGGGCGAGGCCGGGCAGGAAGTCGGCCTGAGCGGGGATGGAGAGCAACTGGTCGGCGCTGTAGAGCTTGCCCTCGGCCGCATAGTCGGCGTAGGCGCCGATCTGGGCGATGTCCGGCGCCTCGCCGCGGTCGGCCATCTCGGCGACCTCCTTGTCGACGTCCGCCCAGTCGAGGACGGTGACGTCGACCTCGATGCCCTCGTGCTCGGACTCGAAGTCCTCGACGAGCCGGTCCCAGTATTTCTGCGAGCTGTTGGCCTTGCTGTCGCCGTAGTCGGCCGCGACCATCCGCAGCGTGACCCGGCCGCCGGTCGAATCGCCGCCGCAGCCGGACAGCGTCAGCACCGTTGCGGCCGCGAGGACGCCCGCCGCCCCGCGCCGCCACCGTCTCCGCCGCGCCGCCGTCATCATCTTGTGCACTAGAGAATCCACCCACAACCCGCCCAGAGAGGTCTACACCAACTCAATAAGGTTAAGACCACTGTTCGCAATCCGGACGACACACTCTACGGAGCGAGTGGACTAGACCTCTCGCCCCGGTCCGGGCGAGACTGTCCCCGTGAGACACGTCATCGCCCTCGATGTGGGCGGCACCGGGATGAAAGCCGCTCTGGTCGGGGCGGACGGCACCGTGCTCCACGAGGCCCGCCGGCCGACCGGGCGCGAACGCGGCCCGGAAGCCGTCGTCGCGGCCATCCTCGACTTCGCGGAGGCACTGCGGGCGCACGGCCGTGCCGCGTACGGCGAACCCGCCGCCGCGGCCGGGGTCGCCGTGCCGGGCGTCGTGGACGAGACCACCGGCACCGCCGTGTACGCCGCCAACCTCGGCTGGCGCGACATCCCGCTGCGCGCCCTGCTCGCCGAGCGCCTGGCCGGCGGCCCCGGCGACACCGCCGGCCGGCCCTTCCCGGTCGCCCTCGGCCACGACGTGCGCACCGGCGGGCTCGCCGAGGGCCGCCTCGGCGCGGGCCGCGGCGCCGACCGGTTCCTGTTCCTCGGGCTCGGCACGGGCATCGCGGGCGCCATCGGCATCGACGGGCGCATCGAGGCGGGCGCGCACGGCTGCGCGGGCGAGATCGGCCACATCGTCGTACGCCCCGGCGGCCCCGCCTGCGGCTGCGGCGGCGCGGGCTGTCTGGAGACCCTCGCCTCCGCCGCCGCGGTCTCCCGCGCCTGGGCCGCCGCCTGCGGCGACCCGTCCGCCGACGCCGCGGGCTGCGCCCGGGCCGTCGCCGCGGGCGACGAGCGGGCCCGCGCCGTCTGGCGGGACGCGGTCGGCGCCCTCACCGACGGGCTGGTCACCGGCATCACCCTGCTGGACCCCCGGCTCGTCATCGTCGGCGGCGGGCTGGCGGAGGCGGGCGACACGCTCTTCGTCCCGCTGCGCGCGGCCGTACGGGACCGCCTGACGTTCCAGCAAGAGCCCCACATCGTGCCGGCGGCCCTCGGGGACACCGCCGGCTGCCTGGGCGCAGGGCTGCTCGCCTGGGATCTACTCTCCGCGGAGGTAACCGCCTGATGGTGGCAGACAAGGTTCTCACCGGCGCCCGTGTGGTGCTGCCCGACGGCATCGACGGGAACGCCCGGATCGCCGTCTCCGGCACCGTGATCGTGCCGCCCCCCGCGGAGGACGCCGTGCCGGCCGCCGCGGGCCTGGACCTCACCGGGCACTGGATCGTTCCCGGCTTCGTCGACGTGCACGTGCACGGCGGTGGCGGCGCGTCCTTCTCCGCCGGCACCGCCGAGGAGGCCCTGGCCGTCGCGGACACGCACCGCCGGCACGGCACCACGACCATGGTCGCCTCCACCGTCACCGGTGACCTCGACGACCTGGCCCGGCAGGCCGCCGCGCTGTCCGAACTGGTCGAGCAGGGCGACCTGGCGGGCGTCCACTTCGAGGGCCCGTTCATCTCGCCCGGCCGCTGCGGCGCCCACGAGCCGTCGCTGCTCCGCGATCCCGACCCGGCGGACGTGCGGAAACTGCTGGACGCCGCGCGCGGCACGGCCTGCATGATGACCCTCGCTCCCGAACTGCCGGGCGGGCTGGACTCCGTACGGCTGCTGGCGGAGCACGGTGTGATCGCCGCCGTCGGCCACACCGACTCGGGCTACGACGCCACCCACCGGGCCATCGAGGCAGGCGCCACCGTCGCCACCCACCTCTTCAACGCCATGCCGGCCCTGCACCACCGCGAACCGGGGCCGATCGCCGCGCTGCTGGAGGACGAGCGGGTCACCGTCGAACTCGTCAACGACGGGATCCATCTGCATCCGGCCGTACTGGAGCTGGCGTTCGCGCGCGCCGGGGCGGACCGGGTCGCGTTCATCACCGACGCGATGAGCGCCGCCGGCAAGGGCGACGGCCGCTACCGGCTCGGCGGGCTGGACGTCGAGGTCGCCGACGGCGTGGCCCGGCTGGCCGACGGCGGCTCCATCGCGGGCTCCACGCTCACCCTGGACACCGCGTTCCGGCGCGCCGTGACCGTGGACGGGCTGCCGGTCGAGGATGTCGTACGGGCGCTGTCGGCGAACCCCGCGCGGCTGCTCGGCGTGGCCGACCGGGTCGGCTCGCTGGAGCCCGGCAAGGACGCCGACCTCGTCGTGCTGGACGCGGACTTCCGGATCGCCGGGGTGATGCGCAAGGGCGCATGGGTGGTCGCCCCGAAGACGGGCTGACGGCGCGCGCCGGGACGAAGGCCGCCCGCGCGGAGGGGACGCCACCGCGCACGGCCGTCCGCCCGCGCCCGCCCGCGTACGCCCCGTCCTCCAACGGCACCCGGCCCGCCCCTGCCGCCGGGACAAGACCGGACAACGGCGGCGGACGGCCCCGGGCACTGGGCCGACCGCCGCCGTTTTGGCATGATCGCTCGCGCACTTGTCCGTACGTCAACCGGTACGGCGCGTCAGCGATCCTGCACGTCGCCGCACGAGAGGGGGGAACAGATGATCGTCACGGTCACGCTCAACGCCGCGCTGGACATCACCTACCGCGTGCCCCGGCTGCGGCCCGCCGCCGAGCACCGGGTCGCCGAAACCGCGGAACGCCCCGGCGGCAAGGGCCTCAACGTGGCCCGCGTCCTGGGCGCCCTGGGCCACCGGGCCGTCGTCGCGGGATTCGCGGGCGGCCCGGTCGGCGCCGTGCTGCACGAGCTGCTCGGCGACTCCCCCGGGGGCGGCCTGGTCGAGGACGCGCTGACCCCGATCGCCGGGAACTCCCGGCGCACGCTCGGCGTCGTCGACACCGGCTCCGGGAACACCACCCAGCTCAACGAGGCCGGTCCGTACGTCACCCCGGACGAGTGGGACGCCTTCCTCGGCACCTACACCGGGCTCCTCGCCGACGCCTCCGCCGTCGCCCTGTGCGGCAGCCTGCCGCCGGGTCTCGCGGTCGGCAGCTACGCCTCGCTGGTGCGCGCCGCCCAGGCCGCGGACGTACCCGTGCTCCTCGACACCGGCGGCGAGCCGCTGCGCCGCGGCATCGCCGCCCGCCCCGACCTGGTCAAGCCGAACGCGGAGGAACTGGCGGGGCTCACCGGCTTCACCGAGCCGGTACGGGCCGCCCGCGAGGCCCGCAGGAGGGGCGCCCGCGCGGTGGCCGCCTCGCTCGGCCCCGACGGCATGCTCGTCAGCACGGCCGACGGCGGCTGGCAGGCGGCACCGCCGGAGCGGCTGCGCGGCAATCCGACGGGCGCCGGCGACTCCGCGGTCGCCGGGCTGCTGTCCGCGCTGGTCGAGGGGCTGCCCTGGCCGGACCGGCTGGCCAGGGCGGTGGCGCTGTCGGCGGCGACCGTACTGGCCCCGGCGGCGGGCGAGTTCGACCAGGAGGCGTACGAGGCGCTGCTGCCGCGGGTCGCGGTCACCGAACGGGTGGTCGGCTGAGCCCGGGCCGCGCCCCGCGCCGGGCCCGGCCGTTCCCGCTGCCCGCTGCCCGTCGGCCGTGCCCGCCGTACCTGTCCGGCGTTCCTGCCCGCCGTTCCTGCCCGCCGTTTCCGGCGGGCGCGGGCGGCGGCCGCTTCCGGCGCGCGGGCGGCGGCCGCTCCGGGCGGCTACTTCTCGACGTGCCCGGCCTTCAACTGCACCCAGTCCAGGTTGAAGTTGCACTTGTCACCGGCGGCGCAGGTGATGTCCAGGGTGTTGGTGCCCTTGGGGAGCTGGATGAAGTTGTACGTGGTGCTCCAGCCCTTGTCCCACTCGCCCTTCCCGGCGTTGGACCAGTTCTTGAGCTTCAGCGGGGTCTCGTTCTTCTTCCCGTTGATCATCAGCGTCGCCCCGGCGTCCTCGCCGGGCACCCCGTAGCCGACGAAGAGGGTGTACGGGCCCTTCTTCGGCACGTCGACCTTCCAGGTCGCCGTCGCGCCGGGCTTGTTCATGCCCGCGACGTACGCGCCGCTGTCGGAGCGGGCGTTCGGGACGTCCTTCGCGACGGTCGCGCCACCGCCGAGCCGCAGCTCCGCGGCGTCCTCCTTGTCGGAGGAGAAGGGCTTCTTCTTGTCCTTGTCCTTGCCGTCGTCCACCGGGTCCTGCTGCTGGTCGCCGCTGTCCGCGGGTGCGCTCGGCGAGCTGTCGGCCTCGTTGGAGCCGTCCGTCCCGTCGTCGCCGTTGGCCGCCATCGCGGCGACGATGCCTATGACGACCACCGCCACCACGGCTATCGCGCCGATGAGCAGACCCTTGCTGTTGGGGCCGCGGCCCCCGCCGCCGTGCCCGGACTGCGGCGCCCGGCGCGGGGCGCCGCCCGGGAGGGTCTCCGGGGCGGCGTAGGCGGGATTGGGGCTCTGCGGGTGGCCGGGGCCCGGCTGCTGGGAGGCGTGCCCCTGCGGGTAGCCGTAGCCGGACTGTGCCTGCGGATAGCCGTACCCCGACTGCTGCTGGGGGTAGCCGTAGCCGGACTGCTGGCCGCCGTACTGGCGCTCGCCGACGCGCCGGACCTGGTTGTACGAGGTACGGGGCACCCCGGGCTGCGGGGCCTGGCGGCCGTACTGAGCGGTGCTGCCGTCGCTCGCCGCGCCGTCCGCGCCCCCGTCGCCGCCCTCCGAGCGGTACAGGTAGGCGAACGGGTCGTCGTTCTCGGGTGTGCCCGCTCCGTTGTTGCCGGCCGTCATCCCCTGTCACTCCCCAACTGGTTGCCGAACCACTCGCGCCGCGTCCGCAGCGCTCGGACAGCTCCTATCAGTGCCGGGGCGGCCCGAGTGAGGTCCGTGCTGTCCGGATGGCCAATGTTCATGATCGATTCACCTCGGCCGACGGCCGATCGACCGAGCGTACCCGCTCACCGAGGCGGCCGTTCAACGCCGCGGCCCGCCGGGCGGGCACGGGTGCGGCGAATCGTGCGCCTTCCCCTCGCCGACCTGCCCACTCGTCCCACAAAGGTGAGGTAAGTCCCATTCGCCCGCCACCGGATCCACCACCCGATCCACCACCGGATCAGCCATCTGATCCCCGCGGCTCACCACGCACCGCGCCCCTCCGGCAGATCCTCCCCGGCTCCGCACGCCCGGGCTTCCCGGCCCGGGCCCGCCGGTCAGCCCGCGCGGCGGTGCGTGCGCCCCGACCGGGACCGCTTCTCGATGTACATCCTCTGGTCGGCCGACTGGAGCACTTCCTCCGCCGACATCCCGCACCCGGCCCAGCCGATGCCGAAGCTCGCCCCGACCCGTACGGCACGGCCGTCCACCCGGATCGGCGGAATGATCGCGTTGCGCAGCCGGACGGCGAGGTCCTGCGCGTCCGCGCGCCCGAGCCCGTCGGCGAGGACCACGAACTCGTCACCGCCGAGCCGGGCCACCGTGTCCCCGTCCCGCACCGCGTGCGTCAGCCGCCGCGCGACCTCGATGAGCACGGCGTCACCGGTGTGGTGCCCGAACCGGTCGTTGATCGACTTGAAGCCGTCGAGGTCGCAGAAGAGCACCGCGAGGCCCTTGGTGCCGTCGTCCGTCTCGCCCTCGGACGGCGCGACGGTGTGCACATGGCCGTCGTAGAGACCGGACCCGGGCAGTTCGCCGAACGCCGAGTCGAAGCCGTCGCTGAAGCCGTTCTCGTCGGTCCCGGCGAGCAGGGTGCCGGGGCCGTACGCGTCGGCGCTCGCCACGGCCGGCGTGCCGCCCGGGCCGAGGGAGTCCGGCGGCCGGTTGCAGAGCCGGGCGCCGAGCCGGGCGCGCAGCTCGGCGCTGTTGGGCAGTCCGGTGAGCGAGTCGTGGCTGGCGCGGTGGGCCAGCTGGAGCTCGTGCCGCTTGCGCTCCTCGATGTCCTCGACGTGGGTGAGCAGGAAGCGCGGGCCGTCGGCGGCGTCGGCGACGACGCTGTTCCGCAGCGACACCCAGACGTAGCTGCCGTCGCGCCGCGCGAGCCGCAGCTCGGCCCGGCCGCCCTCGGCGGAGGTGCGGAGCAGCAGCCCGATGTCCTCCGGGTGGACCAGGTCGGAGAAGGAGTAGCGGCGCATGGTGGCGGCGGGGCGGGCGAGGAGGCGGCAGAGCGCGTCGTTGGCGCGCAGCAGCCGGCCGTGCTGGTCGCCGCCCATCTCGGCGATGGCCATGCCGCTGGGGGCGTACTCGAACGCCTGCCGGAAGCTCTCCTCGCTGGCGCGCAGCGCCTGCTGTTCGCGTTCCAGCCGGACGAGGGCGCGCTGCATGTTGGCGCGGAGCCGGGCGTTGCTGATGGCGATGGCGGCCTGGAAGGCGTACATCTGCAAGGCTTCGCGGCCCCACGGGCCGGGGCGGCGGCCGTTGCGCGGCTTGTCGACGGAGATGACGCCGAGGAGTTCGTCGCTGGAGGAGTACATGGGGGCGAGGAGCCGGTCCATCGGGTGCCACTCGTCGGCGAACCGGGGCTGCGGGCCGCCGCTGTGCCACTGCGGTACGTCGTCGTCGTCGAGGACCCAGCCCTCGGTGTGCGGGATGAAGCGCAGCTCGCCCCAGCGCACCCCCATCGAGAGCCTGCGGTCCCAGGAGGCGCGCGAGCCGACGCGGCCCGCCATCAGTGCTTCGGCGCCCGCGCTGCCCGCGACCGCGGCGACCACCAGATCACCGTCGGGGCGGACCAGGTTGACCGCCGCCAGCTCGTAGTTCAGTCCGTTGACGACTCCGTCGGCGACGGTCTGCAGGGTGTCTGCCAGGCTGCGGGCGGTGTTGAGGTCCGCGACGACATGGTGGAGCTGCCGCAGGGTCGCAAGACGGACGTACGGTTCCGACTCGGCCTCCATCTTTCGCACTCCCCGAGACCTCGACAGCAACTCCAGGATTCTGGTCGTCCGATTGCCACGGCCACTGAATCACAGCGAGCTGCCCACTCGGTACACAGGGTCAACAATTACTGCCTGCTGTGACTCAAGTCACAGATTGGGTTCATAAGTTGACGATATGGCCCCTGCCCGGGCTCACGCTTTTTGAACGCAAATCCGGATGAAGGAATACCGGCGGCGCCCGCCCGCTCCCGCCCGGGACCTAGGTCCCGGCTCCGCCCCGGGCCCGATGCGGACGCGGAGCGGGCCCGGATAGCGTGCGAGGTGTGTTGAAGCAGAGCCCCACCCCGCGCACCGAGTCCATACCCCATGCTGAAGGGGTGAGTGACGACGAGTTCCGTGCCGCGATGGCCCGGCTGGCGGCGGGCGTGGTGCTGGTGACGGCACATGACGCCGAGGACGGCCCGAGAGGCGAGGACGTCGGCATGACGGCGACGGCGTTCATGTCGGTGTCACTTGACCCGCCGCTGGTGATGGTGAGCGTTCGCAACGATTCCCGGATGGACGAACTGCTGGAGCGGCAGCCCCTCTGGTCGGTGTCCGTACTCGCCGAGAACCAGCGGCAGACCGCCGGCCGCTTCGCGATGAAGGGCCGCCTCAGCGACCGGCTCCTCTTCCAGGAGTTGCCGCACGAGCGCGGCGAGGTCTCCGGGGCGCCGCTCGTCACCGGCGCGCTGGCGGCGGTGGAGTGCCGCACGGAGCAGCGCGTGGTCGCCGGGGACCACACCCTCGTCATCGGCCGGGTGCTCGCGACCCGGCTGCCGCCCGAGGAGGGCGGCCCGCTGACGTACTACCGGGGGCGCTACCGCCGGCTGGGCTGACGGCGGCGGGCGCGGGGCTCCGTTCCCATACGCGCGCCGCGGCCCGGCGCCTCGTACGCCCGGAGGGGCCGCCG
>NZ_WHPN01000240.1 GCF_009735685.1 Streptomyces lycii
ACGGGCAGCAGCTCCGGCAGATGGCCGTCGGAGGCGCGGGTCGCCTCCTGCCGCTCCCTCGGCACCTCGCCGTACGTGGTGGTGCGCGGCCGGGCGGGACGGCCCGCCGCGTCGGCGATCGCCACCAGGTCGCGGACCGAGCGGTACGAGCCGTAGGAGGAGCCCGCCATCCGGGAGATGGTCTCCTCCATCAGCGTGCCGCCGAGGTCGTTGGCGCCGGAGCGGAGCATCTCGGCGGCGCCCTCGGTGCCGAGCTTCACCCAGCTCGTCTGGATGTTGGGGATGTACGGGTGGAGCAGCAGCCGGGCCATGGCGGTGACCGCCCGGTTGTCGCGCGTGGTCGGCCCCGGGCGGGCGATGCCGGCCAGGTAGACCGGGGCGTTGGTGTGGATGAACGGCAGCGTCACGAACTCGGTGAAGCCCTCCACGCCCTTCTCCAGCGCGGACCGCTGCATGCCGGCGAGCAGCCGGAAGTGGCCGAGCCAGTGCCGGGGCTGGTCCACGTGCCCGTACATCATCGTGGAGGAGGAGCGGATGCCCAGCTCGTGTGCCGTGCTCACCACCTCGACCCAGGTGGCGGTCGGCAGCTTGCCCTTGGTGAGGATCCAGCGGACCTCGTCGTCGAGGATCTCGGCGGCGGTGCCGGGGATGCTGTCGAGCCCGGCCTCCTTCGCGGCGGTCAGCCACTCCCGGATCGACAGGCCCGTGCGGGAGGCGCCGTTGACGACCTCCATCGGCGAGAAGGCGTGCACGTGCATGCCGGGGACGCGTTCCTTCACGGCCCGCGCGATGTCGAAGTAGGCGGTGCCGGGCAGGTCCGGGTGGATGCCGCCCTGCATGCACACCTCGGTCGCGCCGATCTCCCACGCCTGCTCGGCACGGTCGGCGACCTGGCCGAGCGAGAGGGTGTACGCGTCGGCGTCCGTGCGGCGCTGGGCGAAGGCGCAGAAGCGGCAGCCGGTGTAGCAGACATTGGTGAAGTTGATGTTCCTGGTGACGATGTACGTGACGTCGTCGCCGACCACCGAGCGGCGCAGGTCGTCCGCGATCCGGCAGAGCGCGTCCAGCGCCGGGCCGTCCGCGTGCAGCAGGGCCAGCGCCTGGTCGTCGGTGAGCTTCGCCGGGTCGTCGGCGGCCCGGGCGAGCGCGGCCCGTACGTCCCCGTCGGCCCGCTCCGGCGCCAGGCCCGGGGCGGCGGCCTCGCGCAGCGCCTCCCAGTCGCCGTACACCTCGTCGAAGTCGTCCCGGCGGTCGGCGGTGCGGCCCTCGGTGTCGATGGTGCGGTGCAGGTCGGTACGGCCCGAGGCGCCGAGGGAGAACTCCTCGTCGGCCTCCTGCCAGGGCAGCCCGGACGGTTTCACGCCCTCCCGGGCCAGCCCGGTCTCCGGATCGGCGAGCGCGGTGACGTGCGGCAGCAGCCGGGGGTCCAGCCAGGGCTCGCCGCGGCGCAGGAACTCGGGGTAGATGGTGAGCCGTTCGCGCAGCCGGAAGCCGGCCGCGGCGGTGCGCTCGGCCAGCTCGTCGATGTGCGGCCAGGGGCGCTCGGGGTTGACGTGGTCCGGGGTGAGCGGGGAGACGCCGCCCCAGTCGTCGATGCCGGCGCGGATCAGCAGGGCGTACTCGGAGTCCACGAGGTTCGGCGGCGCCTGGACGCGCGCCGACGGGCCGAGGATGTGCCGGGTGACGGCGACGGCGGCGGCCAGCTCCTCCAGTTCGGCGTCGGGCATGCCGCGCATCGCGGTGTCCGGCTTGGCGCGGAAGTTCTGCACGATGACTTCCTGGATGCCGTGGTAGGCGCGCGCCGTGCGGCGCAGCGCGAACAGCGACTCCGCACGCTCCTCGCAGGACTCGCCGATGCCGATCAGGACACCCGTGGTGAACGGCACATTGGAGCGGCCCGCGTCCTCCAGCACCCGGAGCCGCACGGCCGGTTCCTTGTCCGGCGAGCCGTGGTGCGGGCCGCCGGGCTCCGACCACAGCCGGGTCGCGGTGGTCTCCAGCATCATGCCCATCGAGGGGGCGACGGGCTTGAGCCGCTGGAGATCCGTCCACGACATGACACCCGGGTTGAGGTGCGGCAGCAGACCGGTCTCCTCCAGCACCCGGACCGCCATGGCGCGGACGTAGGAGAGCGTGTCGTCGTAACCGTGCGACTCCAGCCACTCGCGGGCCTCCGGCCAGCGGTCCTCGGGCCGGTCGCCGAGGGTGAACAGCGCCTCCTTGCAGCCCAGCTCCGCGCCCCGGCGGGCGATGTCCAGCACCTCGTCGGGCGACAGGAACATCCCGTGTCCCTCCCGGCGCAGCTTGCCGGGGACGGTCACGAAGGTGCAGTAGTGGCACTTGTCGCGGCAGAGCCGGGTCAGCGGGATGAAGACCTTGCGGGAGTACGTGATCACGCCGGGCCGGCCGGCGGCCTCCAGCCCCGCGTCCCGCACCCGGGCGGCCGACGCGGCGAGGTCCTCGAGGTCGGCGCCCCGGGCCCGGAGCAGCACGGCGGCCTCGGCCGCGTCGAGCGCGACCCCGTCGCGGGCTCTGCGGAGCGCCCGCCGCATGGCGTTCGCGGTGGGTGCCTCGGTGGCAGCTGTCGCGTCCCGGGGATCCTGCGCTCTCGTGGTCATCACCCGAGCATACGAGCGGTTTCGGTGACGGCAGGGGCCCGGGGTTCGGCACGGCCCGAAGTGCCCGTGACCCGCGACCAATCGGGCGCACGGCGTGTCCGCGGCCGGGGAAGGGGACGGGGACGGTGGAGACCGGGGACGGTGAGGGAAGGGTGCCGGGGCGGGGGACGGTGCCGAGGGGCGGGAACAGGGACGGGCACAAGCACGGCGGCTGCGGACGGAGGGCAGCGGGCAGCGGGCAGCGGGCAGCGGACGACAGATGGCGGTCTGCGGACGGCGCTCGGCGGACGGCGCTCGCGCGGTACGGGGCGTGGTCCGCAGGGGGCAGCGGCCGGTGCCCGCCAGGATGTCGCGGCAGGTGTCCGGGACTGCTGCTCCCACCGGCCGGAACGGCTGCCGCCGTCACCGCGCCGGGGAGGCGGAGCGGCCGCGGGCCGCGCCGGTGAAGAGGGAAGAACGGAGAAGGGGAGAACGGAGAAGGGCGCCGCGGGTCGCGCCGGGAGGCGAGAGGTGGTACCGCGGGCTGCGCGGGGTCGCGGAAGGTGCTGCTCGTCGCGCCTGGTGGTGGAAGGCGCCACTCGTCGCGCCGGATGGCGGACGTACGGTTCGTCGCGCCGGGTTCGCGCCCGATGACGGACGTACTGCTTCGTCGCGCCGGGTTCGTGCCGGGTGGCGGACGTACTGCTTCGTCGCGCCGGGTGACGGAGGGTCCTACTTCGCCGGCTTCCGGCCGGTGACACCCAGATGCACGAGCACCGCCAGATTCGGCTTGAGCTCGGCCTGCTTCACGCCCCAGCCCTGGAAGCCCTTCTGGTGCGAGGCGACACTGGCCAGCATCATCGCCAGCGAGCCGGCCATCGCCGCCGGGTTGACGTCCGCGTCGACCCGGCCCTTCTTCTGGAGGTCCTTCACGGCCTCCGTGAGCGAGCCCGCGACCGTGTTGAGGACCTTCATACGGATCTTGTAGAACCGTTTGTCCCCTTCGGCCGCGCCGAGGTCGACGACCCGGAGGATGGCGTCGTGCTTCCGCCAGAACGCGAGGAAACCGTCGACCAGCTGCTCCGCGGTCTGCCGCCCGGCCTTCCCGGCCCAGGAGCGGCCCGCGACGAGGTCGGTCAGCGCCGTCCCCTCCTTGGCCATCTCCTCGGCGATCTCGAGAACGGCGCCTTCGACGTCGGGGAAGTACTGGTAGAAGGTCGCCGGGGAGGTCCCCGCCTTCCGGGCGACATCGATGACCTTGACGTCCCGGTACGGAGATGAACCCAGCATCTCGCCGAGGCAGTCGAGGAGCTTCTGGCGCGTCGCCTGTCCACGGCGTCCGGCCACCCGCCCGTCGACGGTGCGAACTTGTCCTGTCATGTCGTCAGCTTACCGACGGGTGATCGGAGCGCGATTCGACCGCATGCAAACGGGGGCCACTCGGGCGGCCCGGACAAAACCGCCTGTCAGGCGGGGTTTCCCGGTCTTCCGCAGCGCGCCGGGAGCCCGTGGAGGACATCGCGGACCACTACTCCGTACCGGTGAATCCTGTTATCAACAGCCTGTGGACAACCGGTCCGGCGCCATCCCGGCGCGTTCTCCGCGCCACGCGTGGCGCCGCCTCCGCGACGCCCTTCTGCGGCCGTCCCCGCGACTCCCGCAGACGGCCGCCCGCGACCGCTCCCGCCGCTCACCGGGCAGCGGCCGCGAACCGCCGCTAGCCTGACGAGCGCGACATCCGTCACATCCCCGCTCACGGGAGGACTCGGCGCCATGGCCCCATTCGCGGAGGGCGTGCCCTGCTGGGCGGACGTGATGCTGCCCGACCTGGAGGCGGGGAAGCGCTTCTACGGTGAACTCTTCGGCTGGACGTTCGAGGACGACGGCGCCGACCACGCGCACTACACCGAGGCACTCCTGGACGGCCGGAAGGCGGCCGCGCTGGCACCCAAGCCCGACGGCCGCATGCCCACGGCCTGGGGCGTCTACCTCGCGACCGCCGACGCGTCCCGCGCCGCCGCCCGGATCCGCACGGCCGGCGGCCGGCTGGTGTCCGAACCGGTCACCATCGACGGCTTCGGGGTGATGACGCACGCCGTCGACCCGGGCGGGGCCGTCTTCGGCCTGTGGCAGAGCGGCCGGCACCAGGGCTTCGAGGTGCAGGGCCTGCCCGGTTCGTACGCGTGGACGGAGGTCTACACCCGGGACAAGGCCGCGGTGGACCCCTTCTACGGACAGGTCTTCGGCTACGCCATGGAGGACATCGACGCCGGCGACGACTTCGACTTCCGGCTCTGGTCCCCCGCCGGCTCCCCGCCCGGCGAGGACACGGCCATCGGCGGCCGCTGCGTCATGGACGACCGCTTCCCCGAGGCCATGCCCGCCCACTACCTCGTGTACTTCGCGGTCGCGGACTGTGACGACGCGGTACGGACCGTCACCCGGCTCGGCGGCCGGGCCACCGCGGAACCGGTGGACTCGCCGTACGGCCGTTTCTCGATCGTTGTGGACGACCAGGGCGCGAATTTCGCGGTGCTCGCCCCCGCAGAGGACCCCGGCGCGGCTCCCGGCTGAGCCGCCACCCGCCGCTGCGGCCGCCCGCCCGCCGCACCGCGCGACTCCGCCACACCCGTGCTGAGCTGGCCGTACAGTGGGATCCCGGACCCCGGCGGAGCACCTTGCCGGCGAACCGCCGCGCGGCCGCGACCATGACGGAATCTCACGTTCCGCTTTAAGACACCCCGAATCGGCCCCGGGTTCGCAACCGCCGCCTTCGCCAGGAAGAATCGGGATGCGTGCCCGGGGACCGCTCTCGGTGAGACGCTGCACGGGGCCGGACGACTTCGAGCCCCGACGGGGAGGTGGCAGGAACGTGATGGAGCAGCTGACGCAGCACGACCCGAGGCGGATCGGCCCGTTCGAGGTACTCGGCCGTCTGGGGTCCGGTGGCATGGGGCTGGTCTATCTGGCCCGCTCGGCGTCCGGCCGCCGGGTCGCGATCAAGACGGTCCGGACCGAACTCGCCGAGGACCAGCTGTTCCGGGTCCGGTTCACCCGCGAGGTCGAGGCGGCGCGGGCGGTGAGCGGCTTCTACACCGCCGCCGTGGTGGACGCCGACGCGACCGCGGCGGTCCCCTGGCTGGCCACCGCCTACGTCCCGGCGCCCTCCCTGGAGGAAATAGTCAACGAGTGCGGTCCGCTGCCGACGCAGGCCGTCCGCTGGCTCGCCGCCGGGGTCGCCGAGGCCCTGCAGTCGATCCACGGCGCGGGGCTCGTCCACCGCGACCTGAAGCCCTCGAACGTCCTCGTCGTCGAGGACGGTCCGCGCGTGATCGACTTCGGCATCGCGTCCGGCGTCTCCAACACCCGGCTGACGATGACCAACGTCGCCGTGGGCACCCCCGCCTACATGTCGCCGGAACAGGCCCGCGACTCCCGCAGCGTCACGGGCGCCAGCGACATCTTCTCGCTCGGCTCCATGCTCGTCTTCGCCGCCACCGGGCACGCGCCCTTCCACGGCGCCAACCCCGTCGAAACCGTCTTCATGCTGCTCCGCGAGGGTCCCGACCTGGAGGGCCTGCCGGACGAGCTGCGGCCGCTGATCGAGTCCTGCATGCAGATGGAGATCGAGCGCAGGCCCAGCCCGGCCGACCTCCAGTCACAGCTGGCCCCGCATCTCTTCGGCTCCGGTTCGGACGACAGCGGCACGGCGTCCGCCTGGCTGCCGGCCGGTGCCGTCTCCCTCATCGAAC
>NZ_WHPN01000022.1 GCF_009735685.1 Streptomyces lycii
CGGGGCCGTCCGACGTGGCGTCCGCCGGGCCGGACTGCTCGTCCCGCGCGGCCGGGGACGCCGCGTCCGCCGGCGAGCCCCACGAGACGCGGCGGTCACCGTCGCTGCCGAACCCGCTCTGCCGGGAGCTGTCCGCCTGCCAGGAGGCGGCCGGCCCGGGCGCCTGGCCGTGCAAGCGGCGCGGATCGTCCCAGTCGGCGACCGGCTGCGCGCCGGGCACGTCCATCTCGCCGCGGGGGCGCAGCCTCGGGAGCCCGTCACCGCCGCTCCCGCCGTCCCGGCCGGACGCGTCCGGGCCGTCGCCGCCCCGCTCCGGGCCCTCGTCCCGGTCCGCGTCGTTCCCGGCGCCGGGGCCGGTCTGCACCGGGCCTTCCGGGTCCTCGTCGAGGAACACCGGGCCGGTCTCCTCCTGGGGCGCGGGCCCGTCGGACGCCGCGGCGGACCCGCTCCCGGGCGGAGGCCCCGGCAGGGCCTCTCCGTCGTCCGGGGCCCGGCGACTGGTGCCCGGAACCCAGGAGGCGCCGTTCCAGTACCGGATGTAGCCCGGGATGGAGGGGTCGGGGTAGTAGCCCGGGGCGGGGCTGCCGTCGGCGGATCCTGAGGTTGGGGCGCTCATTGTCCGTGGTCCCGTATCTGCTCGGCCGTTGCTGTGCGGTGGTGATTCTTGCGCAATGTGCGCGCCCGTGCGGTGTGGTGTGCGTCGCTCCGGGGGCGCGTGTTCAGGGCGCGTGCCCCCGGGCGCAGGGTCCACATCTACCAGAACCGGGGCCTGACCGGGGCTGTCCCGGGCCATGCCCCCTCTTTCGCGTGTGTGTGCAGACGAACACCGGCCTCCCGGATGACATCTTCGAGAGTTTTTGGGAAGTCGCGTAATGAACGGTGAGGAACGGGCTCCCAATCACGGAGGTCCGCACCGGGCCGCCGCACCGAGGAAAGGACGGCAGTTCATGCACACCGTGGTGGAACGAGAGCTGGAGATCGGGCTGGTGCTCTCGCCGGAGCGCAGTATCCCCGTACCCGCCAGGCTGGCCTACCGCACGAACGACCCGTACGCCGTGCACATCACCTTCCACATCGGTTCCGACGCCCCCGTCCACTGGACGTTCGCCCGGGAACTCCTCATCGAGGGCGTCTTCCGGCCGACCGGGGAGGGTGACGTCCGGGTGTGGCCGGTGAAGGCCGAGGGGCGCGGCGCCATCCGGATCGGGCTCAACTCGCCCGACGGGAACGCCCTGCTGGACGTGCCGTCCGCGCCGGTGTCCGCGTGGCTGGAGCGCACCCTGCGGGTGGTGCCGCCGGGCACGGAGCACGAACTGGTGCCCGTGGACGCCGCGTTGACGGCGCTGCTGGCGGTGGCACCGTCCGACGACACCCCCGACGGGACATGACGCGCCCGGCGGCGCGCGGAGTCCGGCCGGCGCCGGGTCCCGCCGGGGTGCCGTGCTGGGAGCGGAGGCTCAGCACGGCGCGCCGCCCGGCACCGGCCGGGGGCCGGGCGGCGGGGCGCGCCGGAGCGCGCTGAGGGGTCCGGCGGAGTCAGAAGAGCTTGCCCGGGTTGAGCAGGCCGTGCGGGTCGAAGACGCGCTTGATGTCGCGCTGGAGTTCCAGCGCGTCGGGGCCGAGTTCCCGGGCGAGCCACTCCTTCTTGAGGACGCCCACGCCGTGCTCGCCGGTGATGGTGCCGCCGAGTTCGAGGCCGAGAGCCATGATCTCGTCGAAGGACTCGCGGGCGCGGCGTGACTCGTCCTCGTCGGCCGGGTCGAAGCAGACGACGGGGTGGGTGTTGCCGTCACCGGCGTGGGCGCACACCCCGATGACCAGGTCGTGCTTGTCCGCGATGGCCGCGGTGCCGTCGATGAGCTGCCCGAGCTTGGAGCGGGGTACGCAGACGTCGTCGATCATCGTGGCCGACTTGACGGCCTCCATCGCGACGAGCGCCAGCCGCCGGGCCTCGAGCAGGAGTTCGGACTCGGCCGGGTCGGAGGCGGGCACCACCTCGGTGGCCCCGGCCGCCCGGCAGAGTTCGCCGACCGCGGCGAGGTCGGCCGCGGGCTCCGGGGTGTCGAAGGCGGCCAGGAGCAGCGCCTCGGTGGTCTCGGGCAGGCCCATCCTGGCCATGTCGTTGACCGCGCGGAGGGTGGTGCGGTCCATGATCTCCAGCAGCGAGGGCGCCAGTCCGCCGGCCATGATCTCGCAGACGGCGTCGCAGGCGGCGGCCGTGGAGGGGAACTCGGCGGCGAGGGCGAGCTGCTGCGGCGGGTGCGGCTTGAGGGCGAGCACGGCGCGCACCACGATGCCGAGGCTGCCCTCGGAGCCGACGAACAGCCGGGTGAGGTCGTAGCCCGCGACGCCCTTGGCGGTGGACCGTCCGGTGCGCAGCAGCCGGCCGTCGGCGAGGACGACGTCGAGCCCGAGGACGTATTCCGCGGTGACGCCGTACTTGACGCAGCACAGACCGCCGGAGCCGGTGCCGATGTTGCCGCCGATGGTGCACATCTCCCAGCTGGAGGGGTCCGGCGGGTAGGAGAGGCCCTGTTCGGCGACGGCGCGGGAGAGGGTGGCGTTGACGACGCCCGGTTCGACCACGGCGATCCGGTCGACGGGGTTGATCTCGAGGATGGCGTCCATCTTGACGAGGGAGAGGACGACGCAGCCCTCGGAGGCGTTGGCCGCGCCGGAGAGTCCGGAGCGGGCGCCCTGCGGGACGACGGGCACGCGGAGTTCGGTGGCGGTGCGCATGACGTGCTGCACCTGTTCGACGGTGCGCGGCAGGACGACGACGGCGGGGGTGCCGGCCGGGCAGAAACTCGCCATGTCGTGGGCGTAGCCGGCGGTGACGTCGGGGTCGGTCAGCAGGGCTTCGTCGGGGATTCCTTCACGCAGCAGTTCGATCAGGCGGCTCATGCATCCCACACTGACAGCGGGCCGCCCGGCTGGGAAGGCCTCTCACCTGGGAGGCTTCCCGGCCGGGCGGCCGTGTGCGGGGGGTGGGGCGGTGGCTGTCAGAGATTGCCGCGCTTGGCCTGTTCGCGCTCGATGGCCTCGAAGAGCGCCTTGAAGTTGCCCTTGCCGAAGCCCATGGAGCCGTGCCGCTCGATCAGCTCGAAGAAGACGGTCGGGCGGTCCTGGACCGGCTTGGTGAAGATCTGGAGCAGATAGCCGTCCTCGTCCCGGTCGACGAGGATCTTCAGCTCGCGCAGCGTCTCCACGGGGACCCGGGTCTCGCCGGCCCACTCGCCGAGGGTGTCGTAGTACGAGTCGGGGGTGTCCAGGAACTGCACCCCGGCGGCGCGCATCGTGCGGACGGTGGCGACGATGTCGTTCGTGGCCAGCGCGATGTGCTGGACACCCGCCCCGCCGTAGAACTCCAGATACTCGTCGATCTGGGACTTCTTCTGCGCGACGGCCGGCTCGTTGATCGGGAACTTCACCTTGAGGGTGCCGTCGGCCACGACCTTCGACATCAGCGCGGAGTACTCGGTGGCGATGTCGTCGCCGACGAACTCCTTCATGTTGGTGAAGCCCATGACCTTGTTGTAGAAGCCGACCCACTCGTTCATCCGGCCGAGTTCGACGTTGCCGACGCAGTGGTCGATGGCCTGGAAGGTCCTCCCCCAGCCTTCGGCCGGGAGGTGCCCCCAGGCGGGCGGTTCGACGATGGGCTCGGCGGCGACGTAGCCGGGGAGGTACGGGCCGCTGTAGCGGCCGCGTTCGACGAGGGTGTGCCGGGTCTCGCCGTAGGTGGCGATGGCGGCGAGGACGACGGTGCCGTGCTCGTCGGTGACCTCGTGCGGCTCCGTGAGGCCCGTGGCACCGTGCTCGACGGCGTAGGCGTAGGCGGCGCGGGCGTCCGGGACCTCGATGGCGAGGTCGATGACGCCGTCGCCGTGGGCGGCGACGTGTTCGGCGAGGAACCGTCCGTGGTCGGTGACGGGCTTGATGACGCTGGTGAACACGAAGCGGGCGGCGCCCGACTCCAGGACGTAAGCGGCGGTCTCGCGGCTGCCGTTCTCCGGTCCGGAGTAGGCGACGCGCTTCATGCCGAAGGCGGTGGAGTAGTAGTGCGCGGCCTGCTTGGCGTTGCCCACGGCGAAGACGACCGCGTCCATCCCCTTCACGGGAAACGGATCGGCGTCTCGCGCCGTGCCGGGGGTGTGGTTCATCGTCTCAGTCATGTCGCCAGGCTCCACCCGGTTCACAAGGTGCGCAATAGTTCGTGTATCCACTGGACAACCTGCACACCGCACGGCCGAGGCTGCCGGTCGATGTGCACAAAGTGACCACCGGGAGGACGGCGTGGGGATCGACGAGCTGGACGGCCGGCTGCTGGAGCTGCTCGCGGAGGAGCCGCGGATCGGTGTGCTGGAGGCGTCGCGCCGGCTGGGGGTGGCGCGCGGGACGGCGCAGGCGCGGCTGGACCGGCTGCGGACCAAAGGGGTGATCCGGGGGTTCGGGCCGGACGTCGACCCGGCGGCGCTCGGCTATCCGGTCACGGCGTTCGCGACGCTGGAGATCAAGCAGGGGCAGGGGGCCGATGTCAGGGCGCACTTGGCGGGCGTACCGGAGGTGCTGGAGCTGCACACCATCACCGGGCAGGGCGACATGCTCGTGCGGCTGGTGGCGCGCTCGAACGCCGATCTCCAACGGGTGATCGACCGGGTTGTGGGATTTGATGGGATCATGCGCGCTTCGACGGCGATCGTCATGGAAAATCCGGTTCCGCTCCGTGTGGTCCCGCTGGTGCGGCAGGCGGCCGGTGACCTGTAGGTAATCAACTCGTAATGGTCTGACCAGCATAAAAGCGAGTGGATGGGTAGGGAGCGTTCTCGTGAACTTCTGGGAGTACCTCGGCAACCGTCATCAGCAGCTGCTGGCCGACGCCTTTCAGCACGCGAGCGCCGTCTTCCAATGCATGGTGATCGCCACCCTGCTGGGCGTCCTCATCGGCGTGCTGACCTACCGGAGGGAGTGGGCCGGCAATCTCGCCATCACGAGCACGGCGACGATCCTCACCGTCCCCTCCCTGGCCCTCATCGGCCTGCTGATCCCCGTCCTCGGGCTGGGCGTGGCACCGACCGTGACGGCCCTCGTGCTGTACGGCCTGCTGCCCATCACCCGGAACGCGGTCGTCGGACTGCGCGGGGTCGACCCGACGCTGGTCGACGCGGCGAAGGGCATCGGCATGTCGCGCGCCGCCCGGCTGCTGCGGGTCGAGCTGCCGCTGGCCTGGCCGCCGATCCTCACCGGCATCCGGGTCGCCACCCAGATGCTGATGGGCATCGCCGCCATCGCCGCGTTCGCCTCCGGCCCCGGGCTGGGCAACCAGATCTTCCGCGGAATTTCGAGCCTGGGCAGCTCCAACGCCCTCAACGAGGTGCTGTCCGGAACCCTCGGGATCGTGATTCTCGCTCTGCTGTTCGACGCCGTGTACGTCCTGATCGGACGCCTGACCATCTCGAGGGGTATCCGTGCCTGAGACCCAACCGCCGACGGCCGCCGCCGCGGGCCCTGCCGCCGACGCGGGCCCTGCCGCCGGCGCCGCCCCCGTCACCGGGGCCACCATCCAGCTGGAGAACCTCAGCAAGCGCTACCACGGCAGCGCCCTGCCCGCCGTCGACTCCGTGAACATGGAGATCGGCGCGGGCGAACTGGTCGTCTTCGTCGGCCCCTCCGGCTGCGGCAAGAGCACCCTGCTCAAGATGATCAACCGGCTGATCGAGCCGACCTCCGGCCGCATCCGGATCGGCGGCGAGGACGTCACCCGCATCGACCCGGTGAAGCTGCGCCGCAAGGTCGGTTACGCCATCCAGGCCTCCGGCCTCTTCCCGCACATGACGGTCGGCGACAACATCGGCCTCGTACCGAAGATGATCGGCTGGTCGAAGACGAAGGTGAAGGACCGGGTCGAGGAGATGCTCGACCTCGTCGGGCTGGACCCCAAGGAGTTCCACGGCCGGTACCCCCGGCAGCTCTCCGGCGGACAGCAGCAGCGGGTCGGCGTGGCCCGGGCACTGGCCGCCGACCCGCCCGTGCTGCTGATGGACGAGCCGTTCGGCGCGGTCGACCCGATCACCCGGGACCACCTCCAGGACGAGCTGATCCGGCTCCAGCGCGAGCTGCACAAGACGATCGTGTTCGTCACCCACGACTTCGACGAGGCGGTCAAGCTCGGCGACCGGATCGTGGTGCTGCGCGAGCAGTCGCACATCGCCCAGTTCGACACCCCCGAGGCGATCCTCACCAACCCCAGCGACGACTTCGTCTCCGGCTTCGTCGGCGCGGGCGCCGCGCTCAAGCGGCTCAACCTCACCCGGGTGCGGGACGTGGGCATCGCCGACTTCCCCACCGTCTCCGTCGACGACCCGCTCCAGTCCATCTTCGACCGGCTGCGCGCCGGGACGCACAGCGAACTGCTGCTGCTCGACCGCAAGGGCCGCCCGTACAAGTGGCTGCGGCGCGGCGACCTGATGCGGGCCAAGGGCTCCCTCGCCCGCGCGGGGACGCTCGTCGGCGACTACGTCACCCGGGACGCCACGCTGCGGGACGCGCTGGAGGCGGTGCTCACCGACAGCTCGGGCCGGGTCGCCGTCACCGGGCGGCGCGGCGAGTACATCGGCGTGGTCGACATGGAGACGCTCATGAACTCCGTGCACGAGCTGCTGGAGGAGGACCGGCTCTCGGCCATGGAGGCGCAGCACGAACTCGAGGAGACCCGGGCCCAGCAGACGCATCTCGCCCAGGAGGGCGGCGCGGCGGCCGGGCCGGTGCCGGAGAACGGCGCGGGCAGCTCCGTCGCCGGCGGCGGCGGACGGCTGGAGGGCAAGTGAGCCTGCGCGCGTACGAGTCGGAACAGGAGGACCGGGCCGGCGAGGAGACCGAGCGGACGGAGGTCGCCCCGTCGCGGCCCCCGTCCCGGGTGACCTGGCAGAAGCTGGTGACGATCCCCGTGGTGATCGTCGTGATCCTCGCCCTCACCTATCTGTGGCTGAGCAACGCCGACCTGGACGCCGTCTCGGAGAACGCCCTCGCGGGCAGCACGGTCCGGGACGCCCTGTGGGCCCATGTCGAGCTGACCGCGATCTCCACCTTCTTCGTGCTGATCATCGCGATCCCGCTGGGCATCCTGCTGACCCGCGGTGTGCTGCGCCGCGCTTCTCCCCCGGTGATGGCGCTGGCCAACATCGGCCAGGCCACCCCGGCCCTGGGGCTGCTGGCGCTGCTGGTGATCTGGCTGGGCATCGGCCGCCGCGCCGCGCTCATCGGCATCATCGCCTACGCGGTGCTGCCCGTGCTCAGCAACACCATCGCCGGGCTGCGTGCCATCGACCCGACGCTGGTGGACGCGGCACGGGGCATCGGGATGTCCCCGGCCGGGGTGCTGCTGCGGGTCGAGCTGCCGCTCGCCGTGCCGCTGATCCTCGCCGGCGTGCGCACCGCCCTGGTGCTGAACGTCGGCACGGCCACCCTCGCCACGTTCGGCGGCGGCGGCGGGCTCGGCGACCTGATCGCCGTGGGGATCACCAACCAGCGGATGCCGGTGCTGATGCTGGGATCCGTACTGACCGTGGCGCTGGCCCTGCTCGTGGACTGGCTGGCCTCGCTGGCCGAGCTGCTGCTGCGGCCGCGCGGTCTGGAAGCAGGTGGGGAGAAGTGAGGATGCGCCACAAGGGGCGGAACGCGGCTGCCCGGACCGCACGCACGGCACGGGCCGCACGCACGGTACGGGCGCGGCGCGCGGCCCGTGCCGCGGGAGGCGCCGCGCTGGCCGGGCTGCTGCTCGCCGGCTGCGGTCTGACCAGCGGCAGCCCGATGGTGGACGAGGTCGAGCCGGGCTCGATCGGCCGGGGCGAGCCGCTGGAGGGCGCCAAGCTCACGGTGACGTCCAAGCAGTTCACCGAGCAGATCATCCTGGGCCAGATCCTCGGCCTGGCCTTCAAGGCGGCCGGCGCGGAGGTGCTGGACCGCACCAACATCCAGGGCTCGATCGGCTCCCGCGAGGCGGTACGGACCGGGGCGGCGGACGCCGGGTTCGAGTACACCGGCACCGCCTGGATCACGTACCTCGGCCACACGAAGCCCATCGTGGACCCGCAGGAGCAGTGGGAGGCGGTGCGCGACGAGGACCGCGCCAACGGCCTGACCTGGCTGCCGCCCGCCGAGCTGGACAACACGTACGCCTTCGCGACGACCCCGGCCACCGCGGAGAAGTACGGCCTGGAGACGATCTCCGACGTCGCGGAGCTGGCGAAGAACAACCCGGACGCGGCCACCTTCTGCGTCGAGGGCGAGTTCGCGGTCCGCGAGGACGGCTTGCCCGGTCTGCTGGAGAAGTACGACTTCACCGTCCCCCGCGGCAATCTGCGGAAGATGGACAGCGGCATCGTCTACACCCAGGTCAACGCGGGCAAGGCGTGCAACATCGGCGAGGTCTACACGACGGACGGCCGGATTCCGGAGCTGGGGCTGAAGGTCCTGGAGGACGACCGCGCCTTCTTCCCGAACTACAACGCCGCCCCGATGATCAACACCGAGACGCTGGAGGAGCACCCGGAGATCCGGAAGGTGCTGGAGCCGATCACCGCGAAGCTGACCACCGAACTGGCGCAGAAGCTCAACGCCCGGGTCGACGTGGACGGCGAGGACCCGCACGAGGTCGCGAAGGACTGGCTGGTCGACGAGGGATTCATCACGGAGAAGTGATGGGTCCGGGGCGCCCGGAGCGGACGGCTCCGGGCGCCCCGGAGGTCTCCGTACGGGGCGCGGCGCCCGGGACGGGTTCGGCGCGCCCCGTACGGGGGTTCGGCGGCTGCTCGTCGGCCGGCCGTGCTCAGCGGTACGTATCGCGACCCGGCCGCGCGGCCCGCACCGGCGCCGGCGCCGGCCGTCCATGCCGCAGCCGGGCGGCGGCGGCCAGGATCGGGGTGGTCACGGCGGTAGCGGCAGCGCCGAGCGCGGTGTCGGTCGCCAGCACCAGGCGGACCGTTCTCATGGCGAGGGTGAGGACCTCGCTGCCGCGGCGGCGCATGCCTGCCTCGAACCGGTGCACAGCCTCGGCCGGCGTGGTGCCGCCGTCAGCGACGTCCCCCAGGTGCCGGAGCAGGGCGGCAGCGTCACGGATGGCCGCGCCGGCCCCCATTCCGGCGGTGGGCGGTGTCGCATGGACGGCGTCGCCGAGCGCGGTGATCCGGCCGGCGGGCCAGGGCGCGAGTTCGGCGGCGCGGGTCGAGGCGGCATTGAAGCGGTACGCCGCCACGCTGTGCGGGTCCGCGCGGGCCATGACCTCCAGGGTGCGCTCGGCCCAGCCCCGCTCGCGGAACCGTTCGAGCACCGCGGCCTGCAACGCGCCGGCGCGCAGTGCGCGCAGGGAGTCGGTCGCGGCGGATTCGGGGAGCATGGCGCCCCAGATGTAGGTGGGGCCGGTGGTGACGGACATCCGCAGCTCGGGGGCGTCGAGCACGGCGTTGCCGACCGGGTCGAGGAAGCCGACGTACAACGCCGCCCCCCGCGGTCCCACCGCCAGCCCTGATCGTTTTCCGAGCCGTTGCTGTTCACCGGGGCTCAGGTCCCGGCGGAGGGTACGGCCGGAGAAGCCGATGATGCCCGCCGGACTGTTGGTCGGGCCTCCCGCCAGGTGCCGGGCGACCACGGAGTGGGGGCCGTCCGCGCCCACCACCAGATCGGCCGGGACCGGTTCGGCCTCGGTGAACAGCACGCGCGGGGTGCCATCGCCGCCCAGGCCGACTTCGGAGACGGTCCTCCCCAGATGCAGGTCGTCGCCGACCGCCTCGGCCAGCAGTCCGCGCAGGGTGATGCGGTCGATGTCGATGCCGGGGTGGCCGGAGAGATCGGGACCGCGGCCGAGCAGCCGGCCGCGACGGTCCCAGAACGCGTCGCGGTCGCGCAGGCGCAGCGCCGAGGCCGACGCCAGGAGCCGCCGCATGATCTCCGGCGCCACCAGCTCACGCAGCGCCGACTGGGCCCGGTCGTCCAGGGTGATGTGGTAGCCCCCGGTCGCCGCCACGTCCTTGTCGCGGTCGAACACCGCCACCTCGAGCCCCCGGCGGCGCAACCCCGCCCCCAGCGCGAGTCCACCGATCCCGCCACCGACCACGACCACCCGCATGACCATGCGCCCTCTTCCGTCACTGTTCGCTTGCACAGGCCCTCCACCGTGACACCGGTAGTGGACATCGAGTGGCCACCACCGGTCATGATGGAAGGATGGCGAACACCTCACGACGGGCCTTGCGGCTCTTGTCCCTGTTCGGATCGCGCCGCCAGTGGCCCCTGCGCGAGTTCGCCACCGCGCTCGGGGTCAGCGAGCGCACCGTCCGCCGTGACATCGAGACGCTGCGCGAACTCGGGTACCCGATCACCACCGTCCACGGGCCCGAGGGCGGTTACCGGCTCGGTGCGGGGCACACCCTCCCGCCGCTGCTTCTCGACCACGATCAGGCGCTGGCGGTCGCGGTGGCCCTCCAGACCGCCCCCAGCACGGTGTTCGGCCTGGGAGACGACGCGGCGCGGGCGCTGGTCACCCTGGAACAGGCCATGCCCGCCGCGCTGCGGGAAACCATGAAAACCCTGCGCCTGACCAGGCTGCAGAACTACTGGGAGTTCCCGGCACCCCCCATCGACTCCGCCGCGCTCACCGCCGTGGGAGCCGCGGTGAGCCACCGGCACGTACTCGTCACCGAAACGCTGCGCGCCGACGGCTCACGCCCCGTCTCCGGGGACGACGACTTCCTGCCCGCCCGCCGCATCGAGCCGCACCATCTGGTCGTCTGGGCCGGCCGGTGGTACGTGGTCGCCTACGACCTCGGAGACGATCAGTGGCGCGTGCACCGGGTCGACCGGCTGCGCCCCCGACCCACGACACAGCTCTTCAGCCCGCGCGGGCTCCCCCACGACGATCTCGCTCGCTTCGTCATGAGCAGTCACGACCGCGGTGACACCGCCGCCGCCTGGCCGTGCACCGGCAGCGCCCGACTCCGCCTGCCGGCCGGCGTCGTGGCCCGCTTCGCGCCGGGGGGCTCGGTCGTCGAACACCTCGACACCGAGCACTGCCGGCTCACCCTCGGCGCCTGGTCCTGGGCCGGTGTCGCCGGAATCCTCGCCACCTTCGACACCGGACTCACCGAGCTTCACCCGCCCGAACTCGCCCGCGCATGCCGACGCATGGGCCGCCGCTTGGCCGCCGTCGCGGACACGGAAGAAAGACCGTAGCCCTCTCTCGTGCACGGTCCGCTGCCCGAGCAGGATCCGCGGCCCGAGCAGGATCAGTCCCTTGGCGCCGGCCCGCCGCCCCGTTGCTCACCGGGACCGGGGCAGCGGGCGCTTCAGCAGGCGGGCACCTCGCCGCCGTGCTCCAGCGCCTTCAGCGCGGCCACCGCGCCGTCGAGGGTCTTCACCGGGATCAGCCGCAGCCCCTTCGGCAGCTCCGTCCGGGCGTCCGCGCACTCCGCCGCCGGCACCAGGAAGACGGAGGCGCCGTCCCGCTTCGCCGCCTGGGTCTTCAGGGGCACGCCGCCGACCGGGCCGACCTCGCCGCCGGCCGTGATCGTGCCGGTGCCCGCGATGGTCCGGCCGCCGGTGAGGTCACCGCCGCTGCCGTCGCCGGCGAGCTTGTCGACGATGCCGAGCGCGAACATCAGGCCCGCGCTGGGGCCGCCAACGTCGTCCAGCCGCAGTTCCACCTCGACGCCGTCCGGGGAGCGGCCCAGGCTGCCGAGCGCCGCCGAGACGGCCGTGGACTGCGACTTCCGCATCTCGGCGGCGTTGTGCCGCTCGATCTCGGCGGGGTTGTCACCGACCGGGTAGACGGCGTCGCGCGGCATCACCGCGCGGTCGGTGCGGAACCAGCCGTCGATCACGTCGTCCAGTCCGATGTCCGCCGCCGGGTCGGTCGCGGCGATCGTCGTCATCCGCAGCTCACCGGAGGTCTTCCGGGTCTCGGCCCCGGACACGGTGATCACCGGCTCGCCCTTCTTGCTGCCGAGCACGTCCGCCGTCAGGCCCGGCTGGGCGAGCGAGAACGGCAGCGGGGCGAACACCGCCGCCGCCAGCAGGGCGGCGACGGGCACCGCGCAGGCGGCGAGTGTACGGGCGCGGCTGGTGACGGCAGGCATGGGGTGAATCTAGCCGACGGCGGTCCCCCGGAACGCAGGCCGGGTCACCACCCGGCCAAGCTCCCCGGCCCCGGCATCCGGACATCCGGGCACCGGCGTCCCGGCACCGGAGCACCGGCGTCCCGGCACCGGACGGCTCCGCCGCGCACGCCCTCCGCCGGCCCGCTCGTTGCCGTCGAGCGGACGTTCCCGTCGAGCGCAGGTTCCCCCTGGAGCGCACGTTCCGCAGGCCGTACGGGGCGTACGTTCCCGTGGGCACGCGCGTCCCGTCGACGCCAGGCACCCCGTCGGTGCGCCACACGGCCCGCCCGGGCCGGCCCCTCAGGTCTCAGGGCCGAGATCTCGTCCCCGGACCCCGGACCCCGGACCTCGGGGCCTACGGAGTCCTGGGCCGCCGACCTCGGGGCCTCGGGTCTCGGGGGCTCGGGCCGGGACACCCGGCATCGGCGCGAGTGCGTCCCCCGTCCCCGTCCCCCGCGCCGTACCCGCCCCTCGGCGTGCCGCATCAGCGCGGCGCGCCGACGCGGCACGTCAGCACGCGCGGCGGGCACGGCAGCGCGGCGCCGTCCGTCAGCGCAGCGCGTCCGAGACCTCGCGGGCCGCGTCCACGACCCGGGGTCCCACCCGCTCCGGTACGGAGTCCGCGAGCATCACCACGCCCACGCTGCCCTCGACCCCCGTCACGCCGAGCAGCGGTGCGGCGGCGCCGCTGGCGCCCGCCTCCAGCTCACCGTGCGTCAGCTCGTAACCGGGGTCGACGCCGGGGTTGTTGCGCGCGGCCAGGATGGCCCGGCCCGCCGCTCCCCGCTCCAGCGGATGCCGGAATCCGGCCCGGTAGGCGACGTGGTAGTCGGTCCAGGTCGGCTCGACGACGGCGACGGCGAGCGCCTCCGTGCCGTCGACCAGGGTGAGATGCGCGGTGGCCCCGATGTCCTCGGCCAGGGAGCGCAGCGCGGGCAGCGCGGCCTCCCGTACGAGCGGGTGCACCTGGCGGCCCAGCCGCAGCACGCCCAGTCCGACGCGGGCCCGTCCCCCGAGGTCCCGTCGTACGAGTGCGTGCTGCTCCAGTGTGGCCAGCAATCGATAGACCACTGTCCGGTTGACGCCGAGCTTGTTGGAAAGCTCCGTCACGGTCAGGCCGTGGTCGGTGTCGGCCAGCAGTTTGAGGACTCTCAGTCCTCGGTCGAGCGTTTGAGACGTCTCCGCGGTCACGACGCCCCCTCCTCGGGTGAGTGGCGGCGGCTTCTCACGGCAAGTGCGGTACCGGTCCCGGCGGCAACGCACGGAGAGGCCACCGGTCGCATGGCACCGGCTGCGCTCCGTGGCGGCACTGCCACGGGGCAAGTGACCGCACGTTACTGAGCTGTCCCGCTGAGCGGAAGGGGCCGTCCAGAATCCGGGCACACCCGTACCGGTTTGTCCCCTTCCGGTATCGCGATACGAACACTCCGGTGCCGTCCGGGCGGGCGTACCCGGGAAACGGGCCCCGGACGGGCCTCCGGCCGGGCCCGGCGGCGTACGGCTCGCCGGACCGACCGGCGGCTGGGAGGATTGCCCGTATGGACGTGCGCACCAGGAACAACGTCAGCGTCACCGGGCGCGACGACGGCCCGGTGGTGATGCTCGCCCACGGCTTCGGCTGCGACCAGAACCTGTGGCGTCTGGTGGCCCCGGTGCTCGCGGCGGAATGCCGGGTCGTCCTCTTCGACTACGTCGGCTCGGGCGCCTCGGACCCGGCCGCCTGGCGGGCGGAGCGCTACTCCACCCTCGACGGCTACACCCGGGACGTGCTGGAGATCTGCGAGGAACTGGACCTGCGGGACGTGGTCTTCGTGGGCCACTCGGTCAGCGCCATGGTCGGCGTGCTGGCGGCCGCCCGCGAACCGGAGCGGTTCGCGAAGCTGGTGCTGCTCACGCCGTCCCCGCGCTACATCGACGAGGGCGACTACCGCGGCGGGTTCAGCCGCGAGGACATCGAAGAGCTGCTGGAGTCGCTGGAGAGCAACTACCTCGGCTGGTCCGCGACCATGGCCCCGGTCATCATGGGCAACGCGGACCGCCCCGAGCTGGGCGAGGAGCTGACCAACAGCTTCTGCCGCACCGACCCGGAGATGGCACGCGTGTTCGCCCGTACCACCTTCCTCTCCGACAACCGCGCCGATCTGGAACGAGTCGCCGTGCCCACGCTGGTGATCGAGAGCGCCAGCGACGCCATCGCCCCGCGGGAGGTGGGTGCCTTCGTGCACGACCGGGTCGCCGGCAGCCGCCTGGTCACGCTCGACGCGTCCGGGCACTGCCCGCAGCTCAGCGCGCCCGACCAGACGGCCGAGGCCATCCTGGCGTACGCCACCGAGAAGAGCTGATGCGTCCCACCGGCGGCACACCCGGGCCGGACGAACCCGGAAGCGGCGGAGACGGCGACGCGCCGGGGAGCGGGCGAACGGCACCGGCCGGGGACGGCCCCGGCGCCCGGCAAGCGGCACGGCACCGGGGCCGCCCCCGCGCGGACCGCCCCGATAACCGGGCAGCCCC
>NZ_WHPN01000241.1 GCF_009735685.1 Streptomyces lycii
TCCCAAGTAGCACGGGGCCCGAGAAATCCTGTGTGAATCTGGCGGGACCACCCGCTAAGCCTAAATATTCCCTGGTGACCGATAGCGGATAGTACCGTGAGGGAATGGTGAAAAGTACCGCGGGAGCGGAGTGAAATAGTACCTGAAACCGTGTGCCTACAAGCCGTGGGAGCGTCGCGCATCGAGTCTTTGGCTTGGTGCGTCGTGACTGCGTGCCTTTTGAAGAATGAGCCTGCGAGTTTGCGGTGTGTTGCGAGGTTAACCCGTGTGGGGAAGCCGTAGCGAAAGCGAGTCCGAA
>NZ_WHPN01000023.1 GCF_009735685.1 Streptomyces lycii
GCCCGGCCTGCCCGGCCTGCCCGGCCTGCCCGGCCTGCGCGGCGGGCTGCGGCCCGGCCTGTTGCTGCTGCTGTTGTTGCTGTTGCTGCCGGCTCTGGTCGGCGGTCTGCTGCGTGAACGGCATGCCCTGGCCGAGCGTCCGCACGCTGATCGAGCGGCCCTGGCTGCTGTCCGGGTCCGGAGCGTCGCCCGGGGCGGCCGGGCGGTCCGCCGAGCGCTGCCGGGCCTGTGCGGCCTGGAGCGCCTGCACGGCCTGGGCCGCCTGCGGGACCGGGGGCCGGGGGCCGGAGGGCGCGGGCCGGGCGGGCGTGGAACCGTTCGGCGCGGGCGCGGTGGCAGCGGCTATACGCGGATCGGGCACTCCGTTGGGGCCCGCCGCGGGCTGTCGCGGGTCGCCCTGCGGGGAGCCCTGCGCGGCGCCGCCCCACTCGGCCGCCGGACCACCGGAGGCGGCGGGCAGCGCGGGGCGGGCGTCCGGCCCCGCTGCCTGTGCCGCGGCGTCGTCCGGCTGAGCGGCGGCCTGCCGCGGCGGTCCCTGCGGTGCCGCGGGCGCGGGCTGCTGCCCGACCGGTGCGCCGTCCGGGGGTGCGACGGCTCGGCGTCCGGCCGGGGCCCCGCCCGGTGCGGCGTTCTGCTCGTGACCGCCCCAGCCGTTGTGCCCGCCCTGCTGCACGGGAACGGCACCGGGGGACGCCGCGGCGGCCGGACCGACCGCTTCCGGCGCCGGGCGGGCGCGGCGGCGTCCGGTCGGGACGGGATGGGCCTGCGGCGGGGTGTGCTCCTGCACGGGGTCGCCGGCGTGCGGTTCCTGCCCGCCCTGTTCGTACGGCACCGGCTGCTGCGCCGACTGCTGCGCCGGCTGCTGGAC
>NZ_WHPN01000242.1:0-593 GCF_009735685.1 Streptomyces lycii
GCTCCCTTTCCCCCGTTCCCCCGGGCTCCCTTTCCCCCGGGCTCTTCCTCCGGGGCGCCTTCCCGCGAGCCCTTCCTCCCGGGCCCCCTCCGGGGCCCGGGTCCGCACCCCCGGTGGGCACGACGGGGCCGCCTGCCGGGCAACTCCCTCCCCCTGGGCTCCGTCCCCCCGGGCCCTTCCCCGGGGCCCCCTTCCTCCGGGGCTCGGTCCCGTCTCCCCGCCGGCCTCGCCCCGCGTCCACCGTCTCCCCGTGTGCCCCGGCCCCGACTCCCCGCGGGCCCCCGCCCCGTGTCCCCCGTCGACAGCGACCCGCGCAACCCCGTGACCCCGTGACCCCGGGGCCCGGTGACCCCGGGGCCCGGTCACCCCCCTCCGGGGCCCGCGCCACCCCGTCACCCCGGAGCCCGGTCACCCCCGGGCCCGGTCACCCCGTGACCCCGTCACCCCCGGGCCCCGTCATCCCCGGGCCCGGTCACCCCGTGACCCGCTCACCCCACCACTCCGGGGCCCGCGCCACCCCGTGACCCCGTGGCCCCGGGGCCCGGTGACCCCGGGGCCCGGTCACCCCGTCACCCCGGGGCCCGCGCCCCCCC
>NZ_WHPN01000242.1:671-22685 GCF_009735685.1 Streptomyces lycii
CCCCGGAGCCCGGTCACCCCCGAGCCCGGTCACCCCGTGACCCCGTCACCCCCGGGCCCGGTCACCCCGTGACCCCGTCACCCCCGGGCCCGGTCGCCCCGTGACTCCGTAACGCCGTCAGCCCGTGACCTCGATCTGCTGCGGACGGGCCGTCCCCGGGTCGGCCCGGCCCGGGTCCGCCGGACCGGCGTTCGCCTCCGCGGGGGTCTTCGCCTTCGCCGTGCCGTCGATGTCGCCGCCCCCGCCGAGCCGGGACAGCATCGCCCCGAGGTCGATCCCGGTCGTGGAGCCCAGCAGTTCCATGCCCTGGGCGACGTTGTCGGCCACCGTGCGCGGCAGCTTGCCCGCGCCGTCCGTCGAGATCACCGTCATCTTGTCGATCGCGGACATCGGCTCCGCCGCCTTCGCGACGACCTCCGGCAGCACCTCGACGAGCATCTGGAGCACCGCCGCGTCGCCGTACCGCTCGAACGCGTCCGCCTTCTTGTGCATGGCCTCGGCCTCGGCCGCGCCGTGCGCGGCGACAGCCGCCGCCTCCGCCTCGCCCTCCAGCCGTACGGCCTCGGCGAGCGCGGCACGCCGCTTCTGCTCGCCCTCACCCGTGAGCCGGTACTCCTCGGCCTTGGCCTCCGCCTCCAGCCGTACGGCGTCCGCCAGCGCCCCGCGGCGCAGCTTCTCGCCCTCACCGGTGAGCCGGGACTCCTCGGCCTCCGCCTCGGCCTCCTTGATGCGGGCCGCCCGCTCGGCGTCGGCCTGCTTGACCCGGGCCACGCGCTGCGCCTCGGCCTCCTGCTCGGCCTGGTAGCGGGCCGCGTCCGCCGGCTTGCGGATCTCGGTGTCCAGCTGCCGGTCCTTGAGCGCGGCCTGCCGTTCGGCGACCTTCTCCTGCTGGAGCAGCACCTCCTGCCGTCGCGCGGCCTCGGCCAGCGGGCCCGCCGCCGCGGCCTGCGCGGCCGCCGCGTCGGTCTCGGCCTTGATCTCGGCCTGGCGGAGCGCGAGCACCCGGTTCGCGACCGCGATCTCCTCCTCGGCGCGCAGCCGGGCCTGTTCGGCGATCCGGCGGGCGTCGGCCTCGGCCGTGTCCGCCTCCTGCCGGGCGCGGGCGGCCTCGGGGCGGCCGAGGTCCTTCAGATAGCTGCCCTCGGCGGAGATGTCCTGGATCTGGAAGGTGTCGAGCACCAGTCCCTGCCCGGACAGGCTGGCCTCCGCCTCCTCCGCGACCTGCCCGGCGAACGCCGCCCGGTCCCGGATGACGTCCTCCACCGACATCCGGCCGACGATGGAGCGCAGCGCCCCGGACAGCACCTCCTGGGTGAAGCCGACGACCCCGCTCTGCTGCTGGAGGAAGCGCTGCGCGGCGGCACGGATGGCGTCCTCGTCGCCGCCGACCTTGACGATCGCGACCCCGTCGAGATCCACCTTGACGCCGCGCAGCGTCACCGCTCCGCGCACCGCGACCGGAATGTGCCTGCTGGACAGGTCCATGACATGCCGCTGCTGCACGAACGGGACGACGAAGACACCGCCGCCGACGACGACCTTCTGGCCGCTGTTGTCGTAACTGACGCGGCTGGTCACCGCGTCCACGGACTTCTTGCCGCGCCGGCCGGTGATGATGAACGCCTCGTTCGGCCCCGCCACCTTGTAGCGCGAGACGACGAGCACAGCCAGCAGCACGAGGAGTACGACGACTCCCACGACCGCGACGAGTACCGGGCTCATGGTTCTTCCTCCCTTGCCTTGCGTAAGTCTCGGATGCCGGCCCCGGCGACGGGGATCCGGCGGTACCGGCCCGGCCGCGCCGGTCCGGTGGTGCGGGCTGCCGCGCCCGCTCAGCGCTCGACGCGCCGCACCTCGACGGCCGTACTGGACAGCGCGCCGGACACCCACACCTCCGCACCGAGCGGCTGCGCCGCCTCGCTGCGCGCGCTGTACTTCACCGGCTGGCCGCCGACCCGCAGCAGCACCTCGCCGTATCCGCCCGCGGGGATCGGCGTCACCACGGATCCCGGGACGCCGGTCGGATCGGCCGAGCGACGGGTGGGCGCCGTCTGGTCGCGCATGAGCGCCCGGCTCAGCCGCAGCACCATCCAGGCCGTGCAGACACCGGCGGCGGTGCCGACAAGGGCGGCGAGGACCGGGCCGGCCCCGGCCGCGCCCTGTGCGATCGCGCCGCAGAAGCCGAGCGCCGAGACGAAGCCGGCGATCGCGGGCAGCGAGACGAGCCCCCCGACAGCGCCCTCGAACACCCCGTCCAGCAGCCCGTCGAAGACGAGGGCGAACACCAGCAGCACCAGCCCCACGATGCCGAGTCCAAGAAACCACCCCACGCGACCCACCTCCCGTCCGCCGCCAAAGCTCCGTGCTCACCGGAGCTTCACAGAGGGTGGCCCCCGAGCGCATTGCCGGATACCGGCAACCTTTACGGACCCTTGATGCCGGGCTGCCGCCGCCCGCCGCGGGGGCGGGCGCCGGCGGCCCCCGGCCGGGAACGGCCGCCGGACAATCGTGGCGAGGTGGCGGTAGCGGCTCCGATACGATATTGGCGGTCCGCAGAACCGTTCATCACTCCGTGTAACTACCTGGGAGCAGCCGAAATGGCTCGACACCTCATCACCAGCGCCCTTCCGTACATCAACGGGATCAAGCACCTGGGCAACATGGTGGGGTCCATGCTCCCGGCCGACGTGTACTCCCGCTATCTGCGGCAGCGCGGACACGAAGTGCTCTACATCTGCGCGACCGACGAGCACGGCACCCCGGCCGAGCTGGCCGCGAAGGAGGCCGGGCTGCCCGTATCCGATTTCTGCGCGCAGCAGCACGACGCGCAGAAGGCGATCTACGACGGGTTCGGCCTGCGATTCGACTTCTTCGGCCGCAGTTCCTCCGAGCAGAACCGGGAGATCACCCAGGAGATCGCGCGCGAGCTGAAGGCGCACGGTTTCATCGAGGAGCGCGCGATCCGCCAGGTCTATTCGCTGGCCGACGACCGTTTCCTGCCCGACCGCTACATCATCGGCACCTGTCCGCACTGCGGCTACGACAAGGCGCGCGGCGACCAGTGCGAGAACTGCACACGCGTCCTGGACCCGACCGACCTGATCGAGCCGCGCTCCGCGATCAGCGGCAGCAGCGAGCTGGAGGTCCGGGAGACCAAGCATCTCTTCCTGCTCCAGTCCGCGCTGGCCGGCGAGGTCGAGGCCTGGGTCGACGAGCGCGCCGACAACTGGCCGGTGCTGGCCTCGTCGATCGCCCGCAAGTGGCTCACCGAGGGTCTGCACGACCGCGCGATCACCCGCGACCTGGACTGGGGCGTCCCCGTCCCGGCGGACACCTGGCCGGAACTGGCCGCCGAGAACAAGGTGTTCTACGTCTGGTTCGACGCGCCGATCGAGTACATCGGCGCGACGAAGGAGTGGGCCGACCTCGACCCGGCCAACCGCGACTGGCGCTCCTGGTGGTGGAAGTCGGACGACGACGTCCACTACACCCAGTTCATGGGCAAGGACAACGTCCCCTTCCACAGCGTGATGTTCCCGGCGACCCTGCTGGGCACCCGCGCGCCGTGGAAGAAGGTCGACGTCATCAAGGCCTTCAACTGGCTGAACTACTACGGCGGCAAGTTCTCCACCTCGCAGCGCCGCGGCGTCTTCACGCACGACGCGCTGGAGATCCTGCCCGCCGACTACTGGCGCTACTTCATGATGGCCAACGCCCCCGAGTCGGACGACTCCTCGTTCACCTGGGAGCACTTCACGGCCACGGTGAACAAGGACCTCGCGGACACCCTCGGCAACTTCGTCAACCGGGTGCTGTCCTTCTCCCGCAAGCGCTTCGGCGACGAGGTCCCGGCGGGCGCGGCGGCAGGCGAGGCGGAGACGCGGCTCGGCACCGAGATCGCGCGGCTGCTGGCGGAGTACGAGGAGCAGATGGACGCGCTCCAGTTCCGCAAGGCCGCGGCGGCGCTGCGCGCGCTGTGGTCGGCGGGCAACTCCTACCTGGAGGAGAAGGCCCCCTGGCTGGAGATCAAGACCGACCAGGAGGCGGCGGCGCTGACCCTGCGGACGGCGATGAACCTGATCCACCTGTACGCGGTGGTCTCGGGGCCGTTCATCCCGGCCTCTGCGGCGGCCATGCGCGCGGCGTTCGCGCTGCCGGACGACACGGCGACCTGGGTCACCCCGGCCGGGGCGGCGTCCCTCGACAGGATCCCGGCCGGCACCGCGTTCACGGTCCCGCCGGTGCTGTTCGCCAAGCTCACGGACGACGACCTGGCGGCGTACAAGGAGCGCTTCGGCGGCGAGGAGTGACCGCGCCCGCCGCAGGCTGACGGCCGCAGGGCGACGACAGCGGCGGCCCCCCGGTTNCGTGGAGAGCCGGGGGGCCGCCGCTGTCGTGCTTGAGCGCTGCCGTCGTGCTTGAGCGCTGCCGTGCTTGCGCCTGCCGTGCTTGCGCCTGCCGTGCTTGCGCCTGTCGTGCGTACGCGCCGGGGCCGCGCTACTCCGCCGGCCTGCCCTCCGCCTGCTTTCCCTCGGCGGGCTTGACCTGCGGCGGCTTCCGCAGGCTGAGGTGCAGCTCGCGCAGCCGCGCCTCCTCGACCTCGCTCGGGGCGCCCATCAGCAGGTCCTGCGCGTTGCCGTTGAGCGGGAAGGCGATCGTCTCGCGGATGTTCGGCTCGTCGGCCAGCAGCATCACGATGCGGTCGACGCCCGGGGCGATGCCGCCGTGCGGCGGGGCGCCGAACTTGAAGGCGCGGAGCATGCCGCCGAACTCGCTCTCGACCTCGTCCTTGGAGTATCCGGCGATCTCGAAGGCCTCGTACATGATCTCGGGCTCGTGGTTCCGGATGGCGCCGGAGGACAGCTCGATGCCGTTGCAGACGATGTCGTACTGCCAGGCGAGGATGTCCAGCGGGTCCTTGGTGCGGAGCGCCTCCAGGCCGCCCTGCGGCATGGAGAACGGGTTGTGGGAGAACTCGATCTCGCCGCTGTCCTCGTTCTTCTCGAACATCGGGAAGTCGACGATCCAGCAGAAGCGGAAGACGTTCTCCTCGAAGTGCCCGGTCCGCTTCGCGGCCTCGACCCGGACCGCCGACATGATCTTCGAGACCTCGTCGAACTCGCCCGCGCCGAAGAACACCGCGGTGCCCGGCTTGCCGCCGACCTCGGTGACCAGCCGCGCCACGTCGTCCTCGGTCAGGAACTTCGCGATCGGACCGGTGAGCTTCCCGTCCTCGCCGATCCGGACCCAGGCGAGGCCCTTCGCGCCCTGCTCGGCCGCGAACTCACCCATCTGGTCGAAGAACTTCCGCGGCTGGTCCGCGGTGTCCGGCACGGCCAGCGCCCGCACGTGCTTGCCCGCGAACGCCTTGAAGCCGGAGCCCTCGAAGACGTGCGAGACGTCGACGAGCTCCAGCCGCGCGCGCAGGTCGGGCTTGTCGTTGCCGTACTTCAGCATCGACTCGCGGTACGGGATCCGCGGGAACGGCGAGGTGACCTCGCGGCCCTGCCCGAACTCGGTGAACAGGTCGGTCATCACCTTCTCGATGACCTGGAACACGTCCTCCTGCTCGACGAAGCTCATCTCGACGTCGAGCTGGTAGAACTCGCCCGGCGAGCGGTCGGCGCGGGCATCCTCGTCGCGGAAGCAGGGCGCGATCTGGAAGTAGCGGTCGAAGCCCGCGATCATCAGCAGCTGCTTGAACTGCTGCGGGGCCTGCGGCAGCGCGTAGAACTTTCCGGCGTGCAGCCGGGAGGGGACCAGGAAGTCGCGCGCGCCCTCGGGGGAGGTCGCGGAGAGGATCGGGGTCGCCATCTCGTTGAAGCCGAGCGCGGTCATCTTCTGCCGCAGCGCGGCGATGACACTGGAGCGCAGCATGATGTTGCGGTGCATGCGCTCGCGGCGCAGGTCGAGGAAGCGGTATTCCAGTCGCCGCTCCTCGTTGACCCCGTCCTCGGTGTTGATCGTGAACGGCAGCGGCTCGGCCGCGCCCAGCACCTCGACCTCGGAGACCTCGACCTCGATCTCGCCGGTCGGCAGCTCCGGGTTGACGTTCTCGGCACCGCGCGCGGTGACCCGTCCGTCGACACGGACGACCGACTCCTTGGTGATGGCGCTCAGCGCCTCGTTGGCCGGCGTGCCGGGCCGGGCGACGAGCTGGACCAGCCCGTGGTGGTCCCGGAGGTCGATGAAGAGGATGCCGCCCAGATCGCGACGATTGTGCAGCCAGCCGCTCAGCCGCACGTCGGCGTCGACGTCAGCGGCGCGGAGTTCGCCGCAGGTGTGGGACCGGTACCGATGCATCGTTCATCCAAGTCGTCGGATCGTTGTGGGGGCGGGCCCGGGACGGTGGCGCCCGGACCGGGCCGGTCAAGGGCCGGGAGCAAGCGTACCGGTACCCGCCTGCCCTCCAGCCGTCGTCAGAACACCACAAATCTGCCTAAAGTAATGAAATGCGCTCCGAGGATGTTCTGGCCGCGACGGCGACCGGCCTCTGGCGCTGGGACACCGCCACAGGCCAGGTGGAAGTGGACGCCCCGGCGGCCCGGCTGCTGGGGCTGCCGGGCCCCGAGACGTACGGCGAAGCCGCCGTCCGGTCCCGGTTCCACCCCGAGGACTGGGTGGAGATGCGGCGCCTGGGCACCCTGGCCCTCGCGGAGGGCACCGTCGCCGAGATGCGCGTGCGCGTGGTCGCGGACGACGGAACGGTGCTGCGGACCGTGCGCAGCCGCTCGCAGCAGGCCGGGGAGGACGGCGGGGGCTTCCTGGTCGGCCTCGTCCAGGAGCTGCCCGAGCCGGACCCGGGCGGCTCGCACCCGGCCGCGGCAGCGGCGGGCGCCGGCGAGTGGTCCCGCTCCCGGGAGGCGTTCCTGCTGGACGCGGGCCGCGCGCTGGCCGAGGCCCGGTCCACGGACGAGGTGCTGCGCGTCACCGCGAGCCTGTCCATGCCGGGCTTCTCCCCGGACGGGCTCGCGGTCTACGGCATCGACGGCAACCGGCTCAAGTTCCACGGCTACCACGGTTACGCCCCCGAGGACGTGCCGCCGTTCGAGCAGATGCCGCTGGACGCCCCGTACCCCGCCTCCGAGGTGATCCGCACCGGCCGGGCCGTCTATCTGTCCTCGCCCGAGGAGTACGCGGAGCGCTACCCGATCACCTGGCCGCTGATCGCCCACTTCGGCCGCCGGTCCTGGGCGTATGTGCCGCTGACCGTGGCCGGCCGCACCACCGGGGCCTGGATGGCGGCCTTCAACCAGCCGGTGTCCTTCACCGCCGACGAGCGCTCCGTGCTCACCACCGTGGGCCGGATGCTCGCGCAGGCGCTGTCCCGGGCCGAGGCGGAGGAGTCCGAGCGCGAGCTGTCCGTCGGTATCCAGCGCTCGATGCTGCCCACGGTGCGGCCCGAGGTCCCCGGGATGACCGTCGCGGCCCGCTATGTGCCGACCGGCGGCGGGCTCCAGGTCGGCGGGGACTGGTACGACATGATCCCGCTGCCCGGGGACCGGCTGGCCCTCGTCATCGGCGACGTCCAGGGGCACGACGTCCGCGCCGCGAGCCTGATGGGCCAGCTGCGGATCGCCCTGCGCGCCTACGCCGCGGAGGGACACCACCCGGACGCGGTGCTCTCCCGGGCCTCCCGCTTCCTGTCCGGCCTCGTCGGGGAGGAGCCCTCCGGGGGCGGGAGCAGCCCCGGGGACAACGGCGCCGATCCGCGCTTCGCCACCTGCCTCTACGCCGAGGTCGACCCGGCCACCGGCACCCTGGACATCGCCCGCGCGGGCCACCCGCACCCCGTCACGCGGATGAGCGACGGAACGATGATGATCCGCGAGACGGCGGGCGGGCTCCCGCTGGGCATCTTCCCGGACAGCGACTATCCGACCACCCGGCTGGTGCTGGAGCCGGGCGAGCTGATGATGTTCTGCACGGACGGCCTGATCGAGACCGGCGGGCACAACATGCAGACCGGCTGGCTGCGGCTGCGCGAGGCCATCAGCGAGCACGCCGGGGAGCCGCTGGAGGAGATGGCCGACGGGCTGATCGAAGCCGTCGTCGGGCCGTCCTCGCACCGCACCACCGGCCCGCTGTCCGACCGGCGGGAGGACGACATCGCGCTGCTGCTCCTCTGCCGCAACGGCCCGGGCTGCGGTTGCGGGCCGTCGGAGCAGGTCCACCAGCCGAAGGTGCGCCGTACGGTCATGTCGGTCGCCCAGGCCGAGGCGCACCGGCTCTCCGAGACCCGCCACTCGCTGCGCGACCTGCTGCACGACTGGGCGGACCCGGAGCAGGTGGACGCCGCCGAGCTGATGATCTCCGAGATGGTGACGAACGTGCTGATGCACACCGACGGTGACGCGGTCGTCGTCGCGCAGGTCGTCAGCGGCTACGCCATGGACGCCCCGCGCGCCCACCCGGACGTGCACCCGCTCGACGACACCCATGCCCCGCCCGGGCCGCGGCGCCTGCGGGTGGACGTGGCCGACAGCAGCGACGAACTTCCGCACCGCCGGAGCCCGGGCGAGATGGCCTCGTCGGGGCGCGGGCTGCTGCTGCTGGAGATGCTGGCCGACAGCTGGGGCGTCGACCCCCGGGGCGAGGGCAAGTGCACCTGGTTCGAACTCACCGAGCGGCAGCCGGGCGCGGCCGGTGATGTGCCGGCCACGCCCGGGCTGCCCGCGCCGTCACCGGCGTAGGCGGGCGGGCCCGCCCCGGCGACCGACCGCCCGGCCCCGCCCGGCCCCTCAGTCCTGGGCCGGCACGGTGCCGAGGCGCCCCGCCTGGAAGTCCTCGAAGGCCTGCGCCAGCTCGGCGTGGGTGTTCATGACGAACGGCCCGTACTGCATCATCGGCTCGCGGATCGGCTGCCCGCCCAGCAGCACGACCTCGAAGTTCGGGCTGCGGGACTCCTGCGACTCGTCCGCCCGGATCGTCAGCGTGTCACCGCGGCCGAAGACCACGGACTGGCCCATCCGGAAGGGGCGGCCCTCCGCGCCCGCCGTGCCGCGGCCCGCGAGCCCGTAGGCCAGGGCGTTGAAGTCGGCGCGCCAGGGCAGCGTCAGCTCGGCACCCGGGCCGACCGAGGCGTGGATCATGGTGATCGGGGTGTGGGTGACGCCCGGGCCGGTGTGGCCGTCCAGCTCACCCGCGATGACCCGCAGCAGCGCACCGCCGTCGGCGGAGGCCAGCAGCTTGATGTTGCCGCTCCCGATGTCCTGGTACTTCGGGGCGATCATCTTGTCCTTGCGCGGCAGGTTCACCCACAGCTGGAGGCCGTGGAAGAGGCCGCCGCTCATGACGAGCGACTCCGGCGGGGTCTCGATGTGCAGCAGCCCGGAACCGGCGGTCATCCACTGGGTGTCGCCGTCGGCTATGGTGCCTCCGCCGCCGTGCGAGTCCTGGTGGATGAAGGTGCCGTCCATGATGTAGGTGACGGTCTCGAAGCCGCGGTGCGGGTGCCAGGGGGTCCCCTTGGGCTCGCCGGGCGCGTACTCCACCTCACCCATCTGGTCCATCATGATGAACGGGTCGAGGTTCTTGTAGTCGATCCCGGCGAACGCCCGGCGGACCGGGAAGCCCTCGCCCTCGAAGCCGCTCGGCGCGGTGGTCACCTGGAGCGCGCGGCGCTGCTGCCGGGCCTCCTCGGCGGGCGGGGTGACGCGCGGCAGGGTCAGCGGGTTGTCCACGGTGACGGCGGGCATGATCGGCCTCCTCGGGCTCTTCCCCGGTCGGGGACGACGGCATTTAGTTGAACACTAAACAGCCAGGGTGCGCGTCGCCATTCCCGTACGGGCACACCGGCCTGCCGGCGGCCCGGGAACAGGGACGAACGGCCGCCGGCTAGGGAACGCCCGCGGCCGGGCGCAGCTCAGCCATACATGCGCCGCATCGCGAAGTCGACCATCTGCTCGACCGCCTTCGCGTCGAAGACCATCCGGTGCTCCCCCTCCATGTCGAGCACGAAGCCGTACCCGGTGGGCAGCAGGTCGAGCACCTCGGCGCCGGTGACGACGAAGTACTTGGACTCCTTGCCCGCATAGCCGCGCAGCTCCTTGAGCGTGCTGAACAGCGGGATCACCGGCTGCTGGGTGTTGTGCAGGGCCAGGAAGCCGGGACCCTCGCCGCGCGGGCAGTAGATCTTCGAGGTGGAGAAGATCTGCTGGAAGTCCTCCGCCGACATCGATCCGGTGGTGAAGGCGCGCACCGCGTCGGCCAGCGACGGCGGCGACGGTTCGGGATAGAGGGGCTGCTCGCCGTAGCCGCCGTGCCCCTGCTGCGGGGGCGGCGGGGCGGCGTACTGCTGCCCGGCGCCCGGAGTTTGGTCGTAGCCGTACATGAGCCAAAGGGTAACCAGTCACACTTGGCCCATTGAGGCTTGCTTCTTATTACTGGCGGGTAGCATCATGGTGATTACCGATTGGTATGTATGAGAGGTATGCCGCCTCCCCGAGCTACGGAGCCGTCGCACATGGGCCACTACAAGTCGAATCTCCGCGACATCGAGTTCAACCTCTTCGAGGTGCTCGGCCGCGACAAGCTGTACGGCACCGGCCCGTTCGCGGAGATGGACGTCGACACCGCCAAGAGCGTGCTGTCCGAGATCGCACGCCTGTCCGAGAACGAGCTGGCCGCCAGCTACGAGGACGCCGACCGGAATCCGCCGGTGTTCGACCCGGAGACCAACACCGCCCCGGTCCCGGAGTCCTTCAAGAAGAGCTACCAGGCCTACATGGACGCCGAGTGGTGGCGTCTGGGCATCCCGGAGGAGCTGGGTGGCACGACCACCCCGCGCTCGCTGCTCTGGGGCTTCGCGGAGACGATCCTCGGCTCGAACCCGGCGGTGTGGATGTACGCCTCCGGCCCCGCCTTCGCGGGCGTGCTCTTCGAGGAGGGCACCGAGGAGCAGAAGCAGATGGCGAAGACCGCCGTGGAGAAGGGCTGGGGCTCCACCATGGTGCTGACCGAGCCCGACGCGGGCTCCGACGTCGGCGCCGGCCGCACCAAGGCGGTCAAGCAGGACGACGGCACGTGGCACATCGAGGGCGTGAAGCGCTTCATCACCTCGGGTGAGCACGACATGAGCGACAACATCATCCACTACGTGCTGGCCCGCCCCGAGGGCGCCGGCCCCGGCACCAAGGGCCTCTCCCTCTTCGTCGTGCCGAAGTACGACTTCGACCCGCAGACCGGCGAGCTGGGCGAGCGCAACGGCGTCTACGCCACCAACGTCGAGCACAAGATGGGCCTCAAGGCCTCCAACACCTGCGAGATGACCTTCGGCGACAAGCACCCCGCCAAGGGCTGGCTGCTCGGCGAGAAGCACGACGGCATCCGCCAGATGTTCAAGATCATCGAGTTCGCCCGGATGATGGTCGGCACGAAGGCCATCGCCACCCTCTCCACCGGCTACCTCAATGCCCTGGAGTACGCCAAGGAGCGGGTGCAGGGCCCGGACCTGGCCGCCTTCACGGACAAGACCGCGCCGCGCGTCACGATCACGCACCACCCGGACGTCCGCCGCTCGCTCATGACCCAGAAGGCGTACGCCGAGGGCATGCGCGCCCTCGTCCTCTACACCGCCTCGGTCCAGGACGAGATCCTCGTCAAGGAGGCCGCGGGCGAGGACGCCTCCGACATCCACCGCCTGAACGACCTGCTGCTGCCGATCGTGAAGGGCTACGGCTCGGAGAAGTCCTACGAGCAGCTGGCGCAGTCGCTCCAGACCTTCGGCGGCTCCGGGTACCTCCAGGAGTACCCGATCGAGCAGTACATCCGGGACGCCAAGATCGACACCCTCTACGAGGGCACCACCGCCATCCAGGGCCAGGACTTCTTCTTCCGGAAGATCGTCCGCGACCAGGGCCAGGCGCTGACCGCCCTCTCCGAGGAGATCAAGAAGTTCCTGGGCGACGCCGAGGGCGGCGAGGAGCTGGCCGACGCCCGCGCCGAGCTGTCGAAGGCGGCCGTGGACCTGGAGGCCATCGTCGGCCACATGCTGACGGACCTCGCGGCCACCGAGAAGGACGTGAAGTCGATCTACAAGGTCGGCCTCAACACCACGCGGCTGCTGATGGCCTCGGGCGACGTCGTCATCGGCTACCTGCTGCTGAAGGGCGCCGCCGTGGCCGCCGCGAAGCTGCCGACCGCCCCCGCGAAGGACAAGGCCTTTTACGAGGGCAAGGTCGCCGCGGCGAAGTTCTTCGCCCACACCGTCCTGCCGGGCGTCTCGACCCAGCGCGAGCTGGCCGAGAAGACCGACAACTCCCTGATGGACCTGGACGAGTCGGCCTTCTGACCCGCCCCGCCCGGCCCCCGGCCGGCATCCCCTGCCCGGAACCCCCGTCCGCCTCCACCGGACGGGGGTTCCGTCGCGTCCGGACCCCGGCGAGCCACAGGTGCTTCCGGCTATACGTCGGTTTCCGTCGCGCCGCCGATCTCGCACCAGACGACCTTCGACATGTCGCCGCAGCGGTTCGGCGGTACGGGGTAGTGGTCCCAGCGGTCGGCGAGGGTCTCCAGCAGGTGCAGGCCCCGGCCGCCCTCGTCGTCGGATCCGGTGATCCGCAGGTCCGGTGGCTTCGGACTGGTGTCCCAGACCGACAGGGTCAGGGCGTCCCGCGCCCAGCGCAGCCGGAGTTGGGCTTCGCCGTCCGAGTGAACGATGGCATTGGTCAGCATTTCACTGGCCAGCAGCTCAGCTCGCTCGACGAGGTCAGGGACCTCGTGCGCGGTGAGCGCGGCGCGCAGAGACGTTCTGGCGACGGACACGGAGCGGGGATCGTGCGGGATCCGGAGCCGGTACTCGAACGGGTTGGGCATGGCCATGGAGACCTCCGAGGCGTACTGAAGGCGGTTGAGTGGACGACCGTGTGCTGACGTGACGAGGTCCCCGCGGTGGCTCGCCGCCCTCCCTTGTCCTGGCCAGTTCAGGACAAGGGGAGAGAGGTGCGCTTCCGGCTGGCCGGAGATCCGCTGAGTGATCGATGCGGTACTCACCGTAGGGGCCAAGTTTGTTCCCTGGCAAGCGAGTCTGAAAAGTTCGCCCGTTACGGGGACACGTGGCACAGTGACGCCACGGCCCGGAGGAGGAAGACCTGCATGCCGCCCAGAAGCAACCCGACCGCCCGTCAGGAGCGGTTGGGTGCCGAGCTGAGGAAGCTCCGCGAAGGTGCTGGAATCACAGCCCGCTCGGCAGCCCGCGCGATCGGTATGGACCAGGCCAAGATGTCGCACCTGGAAGCCGGACGGGTCGCAGTCGGCGGTGAGCGGGTGCGCGCCTTGTCGGCGCACTACGGAGTGACAGACGGTGCCCTGGTCGAAGCCCTCGCCACCATGGCGGATGAACGCGTACGCGGGTGGTGGAACGCCTACCGGGACGTACTGCCCCAGAGTTTCCTGGACTTGGCCGAACTCGAGCACCATGCGACCTACGTGAACAGCATCGAGATCACGCAGGCCCCCGGACTTCTGCAAACCGAGGAGTACGCGAGAGCCTTGTTCACGTACATGGACCCGGGACGCTCGCAAGCCGACCTGTCAGCCCGGGTCGAGCACAGGTTGCGGCGGCAGGACGTGCTGGACCGTACTCCTCGGCTCGCAGTCGAGATGGTGATTCACGAGGCGGCGCTCCGCATCTGCGTTGCCGACCGGGCTGTGGCCCGTGCCCAACTCGAACGCTTCCTGGAAGAATCCGAACGCGACAACGTGGCGATCCGCGTGATCCCCTTCCGGGCCGAAGGGTTCGGAAGCCCCGGATACTCGATGACGTACGTCGGTGGCTCGGTGCCCCGACTCGACACGGTTCAAGTGGACGCCGTGCATGCCGGTGTCCTTCTGGACGACGCGGCCCAGTTGCGCACGCACCGGGACCTGTACGCGAAGGTCAGAGACCTCGCGCTGGCCCCTGCGGAGTCGCGGGACCTCATCAGTGAAGTGCGGCAGCAGATGTGAAGGGATCGACGGTGTCCGAGCACGCCGAATGGCAGAAGTCCTCGTTCTCCGGAGGCGGAGAGGGCAACAACTGCGTCGAGCTGGCCGTGGCGGGCGACGCGGTGGCGATACGCGAAAGCGACGAACCCGGTGTGGTCCTCACGACCACACCGGGCCCGCTGCGGGAGCTGATACGCACGGTCAAGGCGGACGCATTCCGCCCACACGCTTGAGGCCGCGGCCCGTCAGTCGTCGGCGGCGGGCGGATTCGTGAAGAGGCAGAACGGGTGGCCGGCCGGGTCGAGGAGGACGCGTACGTCGTCCTGGGGCTGGAAGGCGGCCGTGGTCGCGCCCAGGCTCGTCGCACGGGCCACCGCCGCCGGCAGGTCGTTCACCTCGATGTCCAGGTGCAGCATCATCTGCTGCTCGTCCGGCGCGGACGGCCAGCGGGGCCGGGTGTAGTGCGGCTCGGTCTGGAAGGACAGTCCCGCGCCGCCTTCCGGCGGGGCCAGCATGACCCAGTCCGGCCCGTCCTCCTTCACCCGCCAGCCCAGCAGCCTGCGGTAGAACGCCGCCAGCTCACGGGCGTCGGGCGCGTCGAGGACGGTCGCGGACAGCGAGAAGCGCGGGGTGTCGGCCATGCCGTCACCGTAGCGGCGCATCGGGGCCGCCACAGCCGGAGCGCCGGTCAGCCCAGTCCGAACGCGTCCGCCAGCGCGTCCGTCTGAGCGCGCAACAGCGTCTCGGTCCGGTGCCCCATTCCCGCGTACTGGCCGGTGACGGCCAGGCTCACCGTGCCGTGCAGGGCCGACCACGCCAGCACCGTGCCCGCCAGGGCGGTCGCCGCGCGGTCGTCACCGGAGGACAGGCCGGTGCGGTCCCGGATCCAGGCCGCGGCCGACTCGTCCGTACGCAGCCACTCGGCCGTCTCGGCCACCACCGGCCGTACGGCGTCCCGCGGCTCGCCGCGGGCGAAGACCTCGGTGAACGGGCCCATCACGGCGCGGGCGCGATCCAGCGTGTCGGGCGGCGCCGAGTAGCCCGGCACCGGGCTGCCCTGGATCAGCAGATAGCGCTGCGGTTCGGCGGCGGCCCAGCCCAGGTAGGCGTCCGCGAGGGCGTGCAGGCCGGCGCGGGGGCTGCCCGGGAGACGGGCACCGGCGCGGCCGACCGCCGCCGCGGCGTCGTCGTACGCGTCCCTGATCAGGCTGCTCAGCAGGTCGTCGCGGCCGGCGAAGTAGCGGTACAGCGCCGGGCCGGAGAGGCCGACCTCCTTGGCGATCCGGGTGAGGGCCACCGCCTGGGCGCCTCCCTCGGCCAGTTGCCGGAGGGCGATCGCCTTGATCTCGCCACGGGTCTGTTCCCGGTAGCGGTCCCGGGGAGTCGACGCTCGTTCGCTGGCCATGGCTTCTTTCTCCTGTCCGGTGGGCGGCCCTCCGGGACAGTACACGACATCTCTTGTGCGACTGTCTCTCAGTGTAGTTATAGTGTGTAACTGAAGCGAGAGGCAGTCACCATCCGGCGTGCGCGTGGCGCCGGCAAAGCAGGAGGGGAACCCCATGACCAGTACCGAATCCGGTCTGCACGTCGTCCTCGGCGCCGGACCCGCGGGCACCACGCTCGCCGCCGAGCTGGCCCGGCGCGGCCATCCGGTCCGGCTCGTCGACCGGTCGGGGACCGGCGAGGCCGTCGAAGGCGTGCAGCGCCGCCGGGGCGACGTCGGCACGCCCGAGGGGGCCCGCGAGGCGATGGCGGGAGCGGCCGTGGTGTACCACTGCGTGAACGTCGCCTATCACCTCCAGGTCGACGTCATGCCCCGCGTCCAGCGGGCGGTGCTGAGCGCGGCCGAGGCCGTCGGCGCCCGCCTGGTAGTCCTCGACACCCTCTACCCGTACGGCGAGACGCACGGCGAGGTCATGACCGAGCGGACCCCGTGGCGGGCCACCTCCGGCAAGGGCCGGATGCGGGCGGAACTCGACACCGGATATCTGGAGGCCCACCGGGCGGGACGGGTCCGCGTCGCCCTCGGGCGTTCGGCCGACTTCACCGGGCCCCGGGTGCTGAACTCGAGCCTGGGCGGGGCCGTCTTCCCCGGCGCGCTGACCGGCGGCGACGTCCTGGCGTTCGGCGACATCGACCTGCCGCACAGCTACAGCGACATCCGCGACGTCGCGGCCGGGCTGGCCGTCCTCGGCGAGCACCCGGCGGGGGACGGCCGGGTCTGGCACCTGCCGGCCGACCGCGCCCGGACGACCCGCGAGGTGCACCGGATGATCGAGGAGCGGGCCGGGCGGCCGCTGAAGGTGGTGGTGCTCGACGAGCCCCGGCCGTTCGGGCCGTTCGACAAGACCCTCATGGACGCGTACGCCGAGATGTTCTACCAGCACACCGAGCCGCAGATCATGGACTCCGCGGCGTTCCAGGAGGCCTTCGACGTCCGGCCGACCCCGCTGGGCGACACCCTGGACGCGACGCTCGACTGGTACCGCGCGCTCCTCGACCGCGGCTCACAGTTCCAGGCGGCGCAGCCGTAGCATCCCGGCCGCCACGGCGGCGCACGTCCAGGCCACCAGGACCGCCAGCCCCAGGACGGGGCTGAGCGACGCCGCCTCCCCTGGGTCCACCGGCAGATCCGCACCGACCGCGAACATCCGGAAGCCGGCCTGGTCCGGCAGATACCGCGCGAACCACGCCGTGGCCTCGACGGTCATCAGCAGTTGCGAGACGAGGAAGTAGAGCGGCGTCAGTACGGCCAGGGCCGCGACGGGACTGCGGACGGCACCGGCGATTCCCGCGCACAGCACCGTCGTCAGCACCAGGTAGGTGACGGCGCCGGCCATCGCCCGCGGCAGCTCGGGGGCGCTCAGCGTGGTGCCGTGGGCGCCGAGTCCCGCCTGCGTGGCCAGATAGCCGAGGAATACCGAGGGGAGCGCGACGGCGAGTGCCGCCCCGGCACCGGCCAGCAGTTTCGCCGTGTAGAAGACGCCCCGGCGCGGCACCGCCGTCAGCGAGAGACGGATCATCCCGGAGCTGTATTCGTGGCCGATGATCAGCACGCCGAAGACGATCAGGGCGAACTGGCCGTAGGCGACGGCGGCCAGGCCCGCGGCCTCCGGGTCGAAGTCCGGGCGGACCACGGAGCTGCCCCGGTCGACGGCGCGGCGCACCGACCAGCCGCTCACCGCGCCCAACGCCGTGCAGGTCACGAACAGCGCGGCCAGGGAGGCGGTGCAGGAGCGCAGCGTGCCGATCTTCGTCAGTTCGGAGCGCAGTACGGGCATCAGGCCGGGGCTCGGGAGGCGGAGGGTCACCGGGAGTCCTTCCGGGGCGTGACGGCCGACGAGGGTGGGAGCGTGGCGGTCGACGGGCGCGGGGTGGCCGGGGCGGAGGAGGGTGGACTGGCGGGTGGGGGCGGGTTGTCCGCCCGGGCCACGAGGTCGAGATAGGCGTCCTCCAGCGAGCCCGACGTCCCGCCGAGGCTTTCCAGCACGATCCGGTGCCGGCCGGCCAGGTCCCCCACCTGGCCGGCCGTGGCTCCGGTGACGGAGAGCGCGCCGTCGGGAAGCGGACGGACCTCCCAGCCGGCGCCCCGGAGTACGGCGGCCAGCCGGGCCGGATCGCGGGCGGTCACGCGGACGCCCGGCCGGGCGTACCGCTCGATCAGCTCGTCGGTCGGCAGATCGGCCAGCACCCGGCCCCCTCCGATCACGACGAGACGGTCGGCGGTGCGCGCCACTTCGGTCATCAGATGGCTGGACACCAGCACCGTCCGTCCCTGGTCGGCCTGCCGGCGCAGGAAGGAGCGCAACCAGATGATGCCCTCGGCGTCCAGGCCGTTGACCGGTTCGTCGAGGACGAGTACGTCCGGGTCGCCCAGCAACGCAGCTGCCAGGCCCAGCCGTTGGGTCATGCCGAGGGAGAAGGCGGAGATCCTGGCGCGGGCGGCCCGGTCCGGCAGGCCGACCTGTTCGAGTACGGCATCGATCCGGCTCAGCGGGATCCGGTTGCTCCGGGCCAGCCAGCGCAGATGCCGGCGGGCGGTGCGGCCACGATGGGCGCAACCGGCCTCCAGCAGGGCGCCGACGGTCCGCAGCGGAGCGGTCAGGTCCCGATACCGCTCGCCGTGGATCAGTGCCCGGCCCGTGTCCTGGCGGACCAGACCGAGGAGGATCTTGACGATCGTGGTCTTGCCGGCTCCGTTGGGTCCGAGCAGCCCGGTCACGCTGCCCGGCGGGACCGAGAAACCGACCCCGCCGAGGGCGACCGTCGAGCCGTAACGCTTGGTGAGTTCCGCCACCTCGATCATGTGCAGCAGGCTGCCAGCGGCCCCGCGGTGTGTCGTCAGCCCGTACGGGGACGGGCCGGGTCCCCCCGGGGGCGGAGCGCGGTGAACATCCTCAGTGGGGTGCCGGGTCCTGGCCCGGGGCCGCGGCTCGGACCAGCCCCGATTCGTAGGCGGCGATCACCAGTTGGGCGCGGTCCCGGGAGTGCGTCTTCGCCAGGAGCCGGCTCATGTGGGTCTTTACGGTCGCGGGGCCGATCCGCAGCCGCCCCGCGATCTCGGTGTTCGACAGGCCGCGGGCGACGAGTTCCAGGGTCTCGAGCTCCCGGGCCGTGAGCTCCGGGAGCCGCCGGTCGCGGGAGGCCGCACCGGAATCCGGAGCCGCCCGCCGTCCGGCCGTGAACGCCGCGATGAGCCGCCGGGTCACGCTCGGCGCGAGCAGGGCCTCGCCGTCCGCGACCACCTCGACCGCGGTGAGCAGTTCCTCGGGCGGGGTCGTCTTCAGCAGGAACCCGCTGGCGCCCGCGTCCAGTGCGCGGAACACGTGCTCGTCCGTGTCGTACGTGGTCAGGACCAGCACCCGCGTCGCGGCCGCCGTGCCGGGGTCCGCGCAGATCAGGCGGGTCGCCTCGATACCGCCCATGCCCGGCATCTGGATGTCCATCAGCACGACGTCCGGACGCTCCCGGGCCGTCACCTCGACGGCCTCCCGGCCGGTGCCCGCCTCGCCGACCACGGTCAGCCGGTCCGAGGAGTCGATCAGCAGCCGGAACCCGGCCCGGACCAGGCCGTGGTCGTCGGCCACGACCACCCGGTACGGACGGCCGGCGCCACCCACGGTGGTGTCCGCGCTCACGGGGCGGACACCACCGGGGCCCGTCCCGCGCCCGCGTCGCGCGGAGGCTGCAGGGGCACCGTCGCCCGTACCCGGAAGCCGCCTCCCGGGACGGGGCCCGCCGTCAGGCCGCCTCCCAGCGCCGTGACCCGCTCGCGCATGCCGGGCAGTCCGTGGCCCGACGACTCCGAGGGCTGTGGCACGCCGGGCAGGCCGCGTCCACCGGGTCCGTCCCGGCCGTCCAGCCCGTCGCGTGCGCCGGACACGTCCGGGGCGCCGGGTACATCACCCGACGCGCCCCGCCCGGTTTCCGCCCCGCTGCCGTGCACGCGGCCCTCGTCGACGATCTCCACCTCCACCCGGCCGCGATCCGCCACCACCCGTATCCGGCACCGCGTCGGCGCGGCGTGGCGGACCACGTTGGTCAGCCCTTCCCGCACCACACGCCGTACGGTCAGCGCCACCTCCGCCCCGGCGCCGCCCGGCCCGTCCAGTCCCTCCGACACGAGGGACACGTCGACACCGGCGGCCCGGGCCGCGTCGGCGATCCGCTCCAGGTGGTTCGGCAGCGTCTCGGTGTCCCGTTGGGGCAGGTGGCGGGCCCCGTCGGGAAGGTGGCGGGCCCCGTCGGGCACGTCGTGAGGCGCGTCGTCAGGCACCCGGCCGCGCGTCTCGTCGCCGCTTCCGTCGCCGTTTCTGAGGATGTCGAGCATCCGCCCCATCTCGGCGATCCCCTCCCGGCTGGCCGACTCGATCGTCCTCAGCGTCTCGACCGCCTGTTCCGGCCGTTCCCGGGCCAGATGGCGGGCGACGGACGCCTGGACATGGATGACGTTGAGGGTGCCGGACACCACGTCGTGCAACTCCCGGGCCAGGTTCAGTCGTTCCTCTGTGGCGGCGCGGCGCGCGCTCTCGCGTACCGCCCGAGCTGTCTGCGTCCTCCGGTCGCGCACCGTACGCCCGAGGATCCAGGCCCCGCCGAGCGCGATGCCGCCGAGCAGCACCGTACGGACGGCTTCCGCCGGCACCGCCGTCCCGGTCCCGCCGGTGGCGAGAGCGGCGAACAGCAGCACGCCCCACAGCGAAGCCACCCGGACCGGGAGCCGGCGGGGACTGCCCCGCGGCGCCTCCAGGGCCAGCGGGTACAGCGCGAAGGCGGCGGCCACCAGCGGGTCGCGTACCACTCCGGCGATCAGCGCCGCCGCGTTCCCGACGAGGACGACCGCGAAGACCTGCTGCGGCCACAGCCATCGCAGGGGCAGCGGGGCGGCCACCGTGAGCAGCGCGACAGCGGTCGTCCACCCGTGGCCGGCCGGCGCGGGCAGCAGGAACACCAGCGCGTAGCCGCATGCCGCCGCGGTGTCCGGACCCAGTCGGCGGGCGTGCTCCGGCGTCCACTCCTTCAGCACCTCAGGCGCCCCTCTCGAGAAGCGAACTCACCCGGGACGGCCCGACGGCCGCCCCGGTCGAGGGGTCAGCCTAGGGGGTCTCCGGTCGATCTCCGCGGGAGAAGGAGCGGGGCCCGGTGCGCGCTCCCCCAGCTACCCCCGGACTTCGTCCGGGGGTAGCTCCAGGAAGTACCCCCAGCAAGGCGGAGGAGGGAGTCGACGCGGTGGGGGCACCTCCCGGCCGAAGTCCGGGGGACGTCGTCGACCGACGACAACGCCGCTGGGGGCACGTCCCGGCCGAAGGCTCGGGAAGTGTGTGCCGGACCCCGCGACGCCGCGGGGATCGACCGGACACCCCCTGGATTCCGTACTCGGGGCCGTGGGCGGAACTTCAGGTGCCGCCGCCCGACCCCGGCTTCAGCAGGACCTTCGTCCAGCCCTCCTCGCGGCGGTCGAAGCGTTCGTACGCCTCGGGGGCGTCGTCCAGCGGAAGGCGGTGCGAGACCACGAACCCCGGGGACGCGCGCCCGGCGACGATCAGGTCGCGGAGCTTGCGGTTGTACGCCTTCACGTTCGCCTGGCCGGTCCCCATCCGCAGGCCCTTCTCGAAGAACTTGCCGATCCGGAAGAGCAGTTCGCCCTTCTTCGCGTGCTCGGTGGGCCCGCCCGGGTCCGCCGGCAGGTACAGCCCGACGACACCGAGCATGCCCGTGGGGCGGACCGACTCCACCAGGCCGTTCAGGACGATGGCGGGCTGCTCCTCGCCCTCCCGGGCGGTCGCCTGGTAGCCCACGGCGTCGATGCCCTTGTCCGTGCCCTCGCCGCCGGTCCGGTCCTTGATCTGCTCGGCGGCGTCCCCCTGGCCGAAGTCGACCGGGATCGCGCCGATCTCCTCGGCCAGCCGCAGCCGGTCCGGCTGCCGGTCGACGACGAAGACCCTGCTCGCGCCGCGCAACAGCGCCGAGTACGCCGCCATCAGCCCGACGGGCCCGGCACCGAAGACGCTCACGGTCTCGCCCGGGGACACCTGGGCCAGCTCGGTCGCGTGGTAGCCGGTGGGGAAGATGTCGGCGAGCAGGGCGAAGTCGTCCTCGTGCTCCTCGCCCTCCGGGAGTTGGAGGCAGTTGAAGTCGGCGAAGGGCACCCGCAGATACTCGGCCTGCCCGCCGCGGTACGGTCCCATCGAGACATAGCCGTACGCGCCGCCCGCGAAGCCCTCGTTCACCGTCAGGCAGAAGCCGGTGAAGCCCGCGAGGCAGTTCTTGCAGAAGCCGCAGGCGACGTTGAACGGGAGGACGACGCGGTCGCCCACCTTGACCCGGGCCACGCCCGAACCGACCTCCTGCACGACGCCCATGTTCTCGTGGCCGAAGACGATGCCGGACTCGGCGCCCGTACGCCCCTCGTACATGTGCAGGTCGGAGCCGCAGATCGCCGTCGTCGTGACCTTGACGACCACATCGGTCGGATCCTCGATCCGGGCGTCGGGCACGTCCTCGACCGCCACCTTGAACGGTTCCTGGTAGACCACGGCCTTCATGGGGCACCTCCTGCCTCGGGTACGGCTCCCTTGCCGCCGTGCC
>NZ_WHPN01000243.1:0-3552 GCF_009735685.1 Streptomyces lycii
GCCCGAGCCGTCCCGCGAGCCCGGACGTCCGGTCCCGGCCGGGCCCGGGACCGCCGGCCCGCCGCCGGAGGTGACGCCCGGCGCCCGGCTGCCCGCCGCCGAACGGACGGCGCAGAGCGCGACCGTACGAGAGGTGCTGGCCGCGGGCGGGGCCCCGGAGTCGCTGGCCGACGCCGTGGTGGACACCCTCGGGGAGCGGGCCGCGCAGGCGGTCCGCGAGGACCCCTGGCAGCTGCTCTCGGTGCCCGGGGTGCTGCCGGAGCAGGCGGACGGTTTCGCCCGGGCGCTGCTCGGCCCGGAGGCCGGGCCGGGCGACGAGCGGCGCACCACGGCGCTGACCGGCTGGCTGCTGGAGCGAGCGGCGCTCCGCGGGCACACGGCGCTGGAGCCCTCGGCCCTGACGGCCGCGCTCGCCCAGCAGTCGGTCCCCGACCCGGAGGAGGCGCTGCACGCGGCGATCGCCGACGGCGGCGTGCTGGTGTTCCAGGACGCCCTGGAGACCCCGGGCGCTCCCCGGCCCGCGGTGCCCGCCGCCGACGGCGGGGAGGACGGCGAAGAGGAGGAGCGGCCGGTACGGGTGCTGATCGGCCTCGACCGCTACGCCCTCGCGGAGGAGAGCCTCGCCGACGGCCTCGCCCGGGTTCTGAACGCCGCCGCGCCCGACGGCTTCCCGGACGCCGCCGACTGGCGGGCGCAGGCCGAAGCGGCTCCCTCTCCCTCCGCCGCGGAGCTGATCCGCGCGGTCGCGGCCGGGAGCCTGGTCGCGCACACGGGCGGCGAGGCGGCCCGCGCCGAGCCCGCGGCCGTGGTCCGGGCGGCCGGCGCCCTGGGACTCCGTGCCTGCGCGGCCACCCACACCCGGGACGGCGCCCGGCGGATCGCGGCCCTGCTCGCCCGGGGCGGTGAGGCGGACGCGGCGTCGGCGCAGCCGGCTTCCGGCGGGGTCCCGCCCGAGGGCTCGGCCGTGACCGTGGGCGGGCTGCTCTCCGGCCGGGAGGGGCCCGGCCGGGACGCCGAGGGCGCGCTCGCGCTCGATGTGCTGGTCGTGCTGGACGCGCCCCAGCTGGACGTGGAGACGGCGGCCGCGCTGGTCGAGTCGCTGCCGGACGGCGTGCGGCTCGTGCTGAGCGGCGATCCGGGTGTCCTCGACCCGGCGGGACCGGGCCGGGTCTTCGCCGATCTTCTCGCCGCCCGGATCTGCCCCCGCGTCGCCTCCCGGACCCCGGACCCGGGGCCGGTCGGCGAGCTGGTCTCGGGCATCGGGATCGGCGAGCTGAACCAGGTCGAGGCGCCGGACAAGGAAATCGTGATCGTGCCGGTCGGCGATCCGGCGGAGGCCGTGCACCGCACCGTGCAGCTCGTCGCCGACTCGGTGCCGCGCGCGATCGGGGTGCCGCCGGAGCAGACCCAGGTGATCACTCCGGGGCACGGCGGCGCGGCGGGGACGCGGACGCTCAACGCCGCGCTCAAGGAGCGGCTCAACCCGGGCCCCGGCCGGTTCGGGGGCTTCGACCCCGGGGACCGCGTGGTGTACGTCCCGGCTCCCGGCCGCGCGGTCCCGGGCACCGTGGTCTCGGCGGACGCCGAGGGGCTGCGGCTGGACTGCGGCGAACCGGTGCTGGTCCCCCGGGACCGGGTCGGGGACGCGGTGCGGCACGGCTGGGCGGTGACCGCGCACCAGGCCGTCGGCACGCGCTGGCCCGCCGTTGTGGCCGTGCTGCCCGGTGACGCCGTACCGGCGCTGACGCGGGACTGGGTGTACACCGCCTTCGGCCGCGCGGACCGGCATCTGTCCGTGGTGCAGGGCGCGGGCGACGCGCTGCCCCGCGCCGTGGCCGAGGGACTGCCGCGGGAACGCACCACCCGGCTGCGGACGCTGCTGGGCGCCCTCACCCCTCCGGCAGCCTGAGCGGGCCCGCCCGGGGCTGGGCACACCGGGCTTCTGGGCACGTCCCGGGGCGGCACAACCCGCGGCCTGACCACGCCCGGCTGGGCTCGGAAACGGTCGGAGCCCGACCCGGAAGGTTGGCCGGTCCGGAGGGCTGGCCGGTCCGGAGACCAGCCCGCGGCCCGGCGGCGGTCCGGCCGTCCGGGGCGCCCGCGAGGAGGGTGACGCCAACAGTGACGGCGAGCACGGAGCAGAGCGCGGCGAGAAGCGGGCGCAATGAACGGATCTTGGTCCACTCGGCGTGCAGGAGCGCGCGGCCCTCTTGCAAGACCGCGAACAACATAAGGGGCCGGCCGGTCCGGGGTGGCTTGTCCGGAGGGCTGTCCGGTACGCGGGCCTGCCGACGTACGGCGGCCTGGCCTACGTCCGGGGCCTGACCCGGTCCCGGAGCCCGAGCAGTCCCGGAGCCCGAGCAGCCCCGGAGCCCGAGCAGCCCCGGAGCCCGAGCAGCCCCGGGCCGGCTCGCGCCGCTCACGGCCCCAGGCGGCGCGAGGCGGCGCGAGGCGGGGTCCATGCGGGCGCCCCGAGCGGTCGCGCAAGCGGCGCGGCCCCGGGCCGGTCCCGGGACCGGTGAGCCCGGGCTCACGGGTCCCCGGGCCCGTGAGCCCTCAGCGGTCCGAGCGGAGCACCTCCGGCCCGTCCTCGTCGGCCGGCTCGTTGTCCACGCCGCTGTCGTCCTCCTCGTCCTCGCGCCCCTCGTCCTCGTCCTCGTCCTCGTCGTCGAAGACGGAGCTGACGTCGAAGCGGCAGACGACCCGTTCCGGGTCGACGTCGTCGAAGGGGGCGTTCAGCCACTCCCCCGGCTCGGCGGGTTCGTCGGCGGCCGCGACCCAGAGCGTGGAATCACCCTCCTCCAGGCCGAACTCCTCGTGCCGGGAAGCGATCTCGTCCGGCTCGTACTCCCCGAAGAGCACCCCGAGCGCCGCGTGCACACTGCTGCCGACGACGCCCGCCGTGTCGCCCCGGGCCCCGTTGGCGGCGGGGTCCGCGTCCGGGTCCAGATCCGCGACCCGCTGGGCCTGGGAGAAGAGCCGCCGGCTCTCGACCACGGTGTAGTCCCGGCGGATCAGAACACTCAGAGCACTCGGGTCCTCCGGACCGGTGTACGCGGGCAGCGAGTCGTCCGAGGGGATCTCGAACGGTGTGACCTCGTCATAGGCCTCGTACAGCAGTTCGTCGTAATCCTCGGCCGCCGCGGCCAGCTCGTTGAAGGCCTCGTAGACGGCCGGGTCTTCCTCACCCGACCGGCGTTCGACCGCATCGAGGTGGCGGTCCAGCGCGGCCTTCACCGCCTCGACGGCGGCACGTACCTCGGCAGCGGATGGCTGCGCAGCATCAGACATAGTGCAGACGCTATCCGTACCGGGGCACTGCCCGCACAATAGATGCGATGCCGGAATACGAATTTCGCGACGTGTACGTGCCCCGGGGGGTCTCCCGCAAGGCTGCCGCCCGTCTGCTGACCGACCACGCCGAATACGGACACTGGGAGCTGGACCGGCTCCTGCTGCGCACCGACGGCAGCCGCACGGTGCGGCTGCGGCGACGGATCATCCGCCAGGTGCGCGCCACCTGGTGATGCCGCACACGGCACACGGCCGTGG
>NZ_WHPN01000243.1:3596-23226 GCF_009735685.1 Streptomyces lycii
CCGGGCCGCGCACGTCCGGAACGTCAGGCCTTCACGCGTGAGCGGCGGTAGAGCAGCGCTCCGCCGAGCAGCAGACCCGCGCTGATCGGCAGGGTGAGCGCCAGCGAGTCGCTGCCCGTCTGCGCCAGCTCGTCGGTGCCCTCGTGCTGGGTGACGACGACTTCCTCGGCCGGCTTCTCGGCCTCGTCCTCGGGGGCCTTCGGCTTGTCCTCCGGGTTCTCCGGCGACTTCGGCTCCTCCGGGCTCTTCGGCTCGTCCGGAGTCTCCGGCTCGTCCGGAGTCTCCGGCTGGTCCGGGTGGTCCGGGTGGTCCGGGTGGTCCGGGTGGTCCGGTTTGCCCGGGTGGTGATCCGAGTCGTTGGCGCACTCGTTGCCCATGGCCGGGTTGAGCGCACCGCCGACGTTCACGCTGTTGCCGCAGACGTTGACCGGGCCGTTCACCGGCACCTGGACGGTGTTGCCGGAGCCGACACCCGGAGAATGGCTGCTGCCGCCCTCGGCCGTGGCCCCGCCGCCGTGGTGGTTGCCCCCGTGGTGACCGCCGGCGTGCCCGTCGGACTCGTTGGCGCAGTTGTTCCCGGCGGCGGGGTTGAGTGCTCCGACCACGCTCACGGTGTTCCCGCAGACGTTGACCGGGGCGTTCACCGGGGCCTGCACGGTGTTGCCGGAGAGCACTCCGGGCGAATGGGCGGCGGCGCCCTCGGCGCTGGAGTCCGCGAATGCGTAACCGCCGCCGGCGGCGAGTACGCCACCCGCGGCCGCTACGGTGATCAGGCTTTTCCTCGCGACGTGTCGCATGGGTTCGTTCCTTACGCTTCTGCCAATCGAAAGCTCGCGGACCTGTCGCCCGCTCGCCGGAAACCCGACGGCCCCGGAATGCATGGCGTGCAGTCCGGGGCCGCCTGGGGTCACACCCTTACGGGCCTGCGCAACGTCAGGCGTTGACGCAGGTGTTGCCGAAGGCGGGGTTCAGCAGCCCGATCACGGAGACCGTGTTGCCACAGACATTCACCGGCGCGTGAACGGGGACCTGGATGACGTTGCCCGACACGATGCCCGGGGAGTGCACAGCGGCACCCTTGGCACCCGAGTCGGCAACGGCCACACCCGCACCCGCGAGCACGAGACCGCCGGTGGCAGCCGCAGCAGCGACGACCTTCTTGATCATGTATTCCTCCTTGTTGGCAAGTGCGATCCCAACTGCGGACCGCACTCCTTGTAACGAGGAGGGGGGAATCCGGGTACGAGGCGATATGACCCTTCACCCGTTCCAGCGAGGAAATAACCCGGAGTTGACGTCCGGCGACGGTCTTGCCTGCCGCTTCCCGCCGCTGCCTGCCGCTCCCTGCCACCGCCGGACCTGCTGAGCAGACGTCCGGCGGTGGCGTCCGCCGCCACCGCCGGACCGCCGGGCGGCGGCCGGTCCGCTCAGCAGCGGTCGAGGAACCGGTCCAGCACCCGTACGCCGAAGGTGAGTCCGTCCACCGGCACCCGCTCGTCCACACCGTGGAACATCCCCGCGAAGTCCAGCTCCGGGGGCAGCTTGAGCGGCGCGAAGCCGAAGCACCGGATGCCGAGGTCGTCGAAGGACTTGGCGTCCGTGCCCCCGGAGAGGCAGTACGGCACGGCGCGCGCGATCGGGTCCTCGGCCTTCAGCGCGTGCTGCATGGCGTCGACGAGCGAGCCGTCGAAATTGGTCTCCAGCGCCTTGTCAGCGTGCACGTCCTCGCGCCGTACCCGCGGGCCGAGGATCCGGTCCAGGTCGGCGAGGAACTCCTCCTCCAGGCCGGGCAGGAAACGTCCGTCGACATGCGCGGTGGCCTGTCCGGGGATGACGTTCACCTTGTAGCCGGCGCCGAGCATGGTGGGCGCCGCGGTGTTCTGCAGCGTCGCACCGATGATCTTCGCGATGCCGCCGAGCTTGGCGAGCGTCTCCTCCATGTTCTCCGGGTCGAGCGGCGTGCCGAGGGCGTCGGACAGCTCGTCGAGGAAGGCTCGTACGGTCTTGGTGACCCGGATCGGCCACTTGTGCCGGCCGAGCCGGCCGACCGCCTCGCACAGTTCCGTGATGGCGTTGTCGTCATTGGTCATCGAGCCGTGCCCGGCGGTGCCGTCCACGGTGAGCCGCATCCAGTGCATGCCCTTCTGCGCGGTCTCCACCAGATAGAGCCGCAGGTTCTCGTTGACCGTGAACGAGAAGCCGCCGACCTCTCCGATCGCCTCGGTCACGCCCTCGAAGAGGTCCGGGTGGTTGTCGACCAGGTGCCGGGCGCCGTACACACCGCCCGCCTCCTCGTCCGCGAGGAACGCCAGCACGATGTCGCGCGGCGGCTTGCGGCCGCTGCGCAGCCGGTCCCGCACGACGGCGAGCGTCATCGCGTCCATGTCCTTCATGTCGACCGCGCCCCGGCCCCACACACAGCCGTCCGCGATCTCGCCGGAGAACGGATGGTGCGTCCAGTCCTCGGCGTTGGCCGGTACGACATCGGTGTGGCCGTGGATGAGGAGCGCGGGCCGCGACGGGTCCTCGCCCTCGATGCGCGCCACCGTCGAGGCCCGGCCCGGCCGCGACTCGAAAATCCGCGGTTCCAGCCCGACCTCGGCGAGTTGTTCGGCGACGTACTCGGCGGCGGCGCGCTCCCCCGGACCGGAGCCGTCCCCGTAGTTGCTGGTGTCGATCCGGATCAGGTCCCGGCACAGGTCGACGACCTCGTCCTCGCCGGTGACGGTGGTCGCCGCGGGGGGTTGCGACTCGCTCACGCTGCCTCCTCCAGTTTCGCTGCCCGGGCCGGCCGAGCCGGCCGGCCCGGGCGGGTTCCGCTGCCATCCTCCCGCGCCGGGAGCCGGTCCCCAAGACTGCCGGGGTGCCCGGCCCGGCGGGGCGCCGGGTGATCGGGCGCCCCCGGATGTTTGCTATGGTTTTCCACGTCGCCGAGGCCGTGGCCGGGGCGGCGCACACCTCGTCCGGGTGGCGGAATGGCAGACGCGCTAGCTTGAGGTGCTAGTGCCCTTTATCGGGCGTGGGGGTTCAAGTCCCCCCTCGGACACCATCGTGGCTCATGATCGGTGCCGGTCGGCCGACCGGCACCAATTTTTTGTGTGCCCCCCTTTTCCGCCTTTCCGCCTTTCCGTCTTTCCGTCCGCCGTGGCGCCACGTGCGTGGTGCGTTCCGTCCGCCGTGGTGACCGGTGCGTTGTGCTGTGCGTTGTGGGCCCCTCCCCCTGGCGTCCGGGCGAGCGGCCACCGCTGCTACGGGGCCGGCCGGCTCCGCTGCTTCAGCGTCCCCGGACCGCGCGCCTCTCTCCGTATCGCGCGCCGCCCGGTGCCGTGGCCGGTGCCGTGGCCGACGCCCCACGGCCGGGTGGCCGCCGGGGTGCTGCCCGGGACGTGCGCCACGGCCCCGGCACCTCCGCGACGCCTGGTCAGCTCGTCGCCAGGGCTTCGGTGGGCGGCAGCCGGGCCGCGCGCAGCGCCGGGTAGAAGCCGGCCAGGCCGCCGACGGCCACGGTGGCGCCGATGCCACCGGCCATCGCCCACACCGGCACCACCGAGGGCCAGTTCTGCGAGAGCGCGTAGCCGCCGGTGACCCCGATGCCCAGCAGCACGCCGCCGACGCCGCCGAGCGCGGAGAGCAGCAGCGCCTCGGCGAGGAACTGGGTGCGGATCTGTCCCCGGGTGGCGCCGAGCGAGCGGCGGAGCCCGATCTCGGAGCGCCGTTCCAGCACCGAGATGACCATGGTGTTGGCCACGCCCACGCCGCCCACGAGCAGCGCCACCCCGCCAAGTCCCAGAAGCAGGGCGCTGAGCGTGTCGTCCGTCGCCTCCTTCGCGGCCAGCACGTCCGAGGGCCGGGACACCTCGGCCTCGCTGGGGTTCTCCGGGTTGGCGGTCGCTCCGAGCACGGCCTGGACCTCCGGCACGGAGGATTCCTCCGCCCGGGTGTAGAGCGTCGTCGGACGGCCCGCGAAGCCCAGTTCCCGTTCCGCGACGGTCCAGCCGACCAGTGCCGAGGAGTCGAGGTCCGGTACGAGTTCGTTGGGCGCCAGCAGCCCGACGACGGTGAACCACTGCTCCCCGAGCCAGACCTGGACCTCCGGCCCGGCGCGGTGCACGCCGAGCTGGGCGGCGGCCCGGGCCCCGAGGACCACGGCCGGATAGCGGCCGTTGGCGGCGTTCAGCCAGCGTCCGTCGGTGATGTCGGCGCCGACGGTCCCCGGCAGGTCGGCGCGGGCCGCGCTGACGGTCAGGCCGCCGGTCTGCTGTACGGGGACGTGGTCGTTCCGGTAGACTTTGGCATCCGTCTTGCCGAGGGCCGACACGGATTCCACCGCGGGCAGGTTGCCGATCATCGCGACGGATTCCGCGGGCAGTTGGGCCCGGTCCCCGCTGAAGGACTGGCCCGGGGTGACGGTGAGCAGGTTCGTGCCCAGCGCCGAGAGCCGGCGGTCGAGGTTCTCACCCGAGGAGCTGGAGATGCCCACGACCGCGACCATGGCGGCGATGCCGATGGCGATGCCCAGCGCCGAGAGGAAGACGCGCAGGGGCCGGGAGCGCAGGCCCGAGCCGCCGGCCCGTACGACGTCGCGGACTGCCATCCGGGCCGGCACGGGGCGGGGCGGCGCGGGCGGTCGCGCGGTCACCGGCAGCCGGGCGCCCGGCCGCCCGGCGCGCCTCATGGTGTCCGGTGTGCTCACCGTGCGGCCTCCTGCGGAACGGGGGCGCGCGGCGTCTGCCGCACCCCGGAATCGTGCTCGACACGGCCGTCCCGGACCCGGACCTCGCGGGGCAGGGTGGCTGCGATGTCCCGGTCGTGGGTGATGACCACCACGGTGGTGCCGGCCTCGTGCAGCTCGTTCAGCAGCTCGATGACGACGGCGCCGGAGCGGGAGTCCAGCGCTCCCGTCGGTTCGTCGGCCAGCAGCAGCGGCGGATCTCCGAGCACCGCCCGGGCGATGGCCACGCGCTGCTTCTCGCCGCCGGAGAGCTGGTGCGGCTGGTGGTGCAGCCGGTGGCCGAGGCCCACCCGGCGCAGCGCGCGTTCGGCGGCGGCCCGCCGTTGGCCGCGCGGCGTGCCGCTGTAGAGCAGCCCGTCGGCGACGCTGTCGAGGGCCGGGACGCCGGGGGCGAGATGGAACTGCTGGAAGACGAAGCCGATGGTGCCGGCCCGCAGCGCGGACAGTTCGCGGTCGCTCAGGGCGTCGATGTCGTGGCCGTCGACGCGCACCGTGCCGGCCGACGGCCGGTCGAGGGTGCCCATGATGTTGAGCAGCGTGGACTTGCCCGAGCCGGAGGGGCCGACGACGGCGAGCAGTTCACCGCGCCGGACAGTCAGGTCGGCGCCGCGCAGGGCGGTCACCTCGCCGTACTCCTTGGCGACCGCGGTCAGTTCGACGACCGGCCGGGGCGTACGGACCGCTTGCGGACGGATCACTTCGGGACCCCCACGGAGAGTCCGTCCTCGATGCCGTCACCGCTGATCTCGACCTTGCCGGCGGCGAACATGCCGAGCTCCACCGGAAGGTACTCGGTGCCGTCCGGCCCGGCCGCCTCGACGGCGTAGCCGCCGCCGGGCCGTGCCACCAGGGCGCTGACCGGGACCACGAGGACGTTCTCACGGGTCCCGGCCTTCAGGGTGACGTCCACGGAGGCCGCCTGGTAGCTGCCGAGCTTCTTCTGGTCCCGGACGGCGAACTCCACCGGCAGGGTGGGCTCTTCGTCCTCGGCCGGACCGGAGCCACCGGAGGCCGCGGCTTCCTCCTCGGGGGTGGCGGGGGTTCCGACCGCGGTGACCTCGCCCTCGGCGGTGGTGCCGTCGGGGAGCACGATCCCGGCTCCGGTGCCCTTCTCGACGAGATCCTCGTACTGGACGTCGAGGTCGACGGTGACGACGCGTTCGGTGTCGCTCCAGGTGAGGAGCGCCCCGCTCGGCGCGGCGCCGGGCACGGTCCGCACCTCGGCGACGCGCCGGGCGCCCTCGGCCACCACGGCGTCGCCCGGGGCCACGGTGCCGGTCTCCGCGCGCCCGAGGTCCTCCTGCCAGTCCCGGACGGCCCCGGCCGTACCGGTGGTGTACTCCTCGTCGACGGTGAAGCCGGTGTAGCCGAGTTCGGACAGGTTCTTCTCCAGGATCTCGACGTCGTCGCCCCCGGTGCCGGGTGCCAGGGTGCGGTAGAAGGGTGTCGAGCCGTACAGCAGCGGCACCGCGCGGTCGTCCACGCTGTACACGGTCTCGCCGCGCCGGATCGTGGTCCCGTCGTCGGGCAGCCAGGTGATGATCCCGGCCCCCTGTGACGCGTCGTCCGGCGCGGGCCCGCCGCCCGGCGCGGACTGCCCGCTGCCGGAGTCCGTACCGCTGTCCGTGCCCGTCGTGCCGGGCGCGGCAGGGGCCTGAAGGGTGGACAGGTCGCCGTAGCCGAGGCTCCCGTCCACGGTCTCCGTCGCGGTCAGCGTGGTCCGTTCCACCTTCGTGGTGTTCGGCGGAGCGGTGGGGGCGGTGGAGGCGGAGCCGTCGCTCTCGCCGCCGAGGGCTCCGGTCGCGGCGACTCCGGCGGCGGCGGCCACGGTGATCGCGACGAGCACGATTCCGGAGGTCCGCAGCGGACGGCGGGCGCGGGGGCGGGGCCCGGTGGGACCAGTGGCACCGTCGGAGACGTCTGCACCCGAGTCGGCCGCTTCTGCGCCCGCGTCGGCGGCGTCTGCCTCCGTGTCGGCGGCGTCTGCGCCCGTGTAGGCGGCGGCGAGGGATCCGGCGGCTCCGGGGACGGCAGGCCCCGGTGCTCCGGCGGTACGGGCCTGTGGGGCTGCGCCCGGTTCCTCTTCGGCGCGGGGATCGCCGGCCCGGTCGGTGGAGGTCACGGCGCGCCACCTCCGCCGCGCACCATCATGCCGCCGCCCGGGTACTTGTCCTGGCACTCCTTGCGGGGCTTCTCGATGTCCTCCGGCTTGATGCCCGTGCTCCCCAGGTCCAGCACCATGTTGCCGCCGTCGATCTCGGGGTCCGGGAACTCGGGCAGGCCGTTCTCCCGGATGCACTCCGCCCAGGCCGCGACCTTGGCGGAGTCGAGGCTGCCGCCGCCGCCCCGGCCCTGCGGCATCTTGTCGCGGCAGGCCTCCTGGGCCTTCCGGTGCTCCGGCGCGTTCGGGTCGCCGCCCGGGGAGATCCGGACGCCGCCGCTGTCCTGCTGCGGGTCGGGGAAGTCGGGGACGCCGTTGTCGCGCATGCACTGCGCGTACTCCAGGGCCCGGTCGAAGGAGCTGTCCGGCGAAGAGGCGCTGTCGCCCGTGCCCTTGTCGGCCGTCGCCGCACCGGACTCGTCCGAACAGGCCGTGAGCACGGTCCCGGCGAGGAGGACGGACGCGGCCAGCAGGGCAGGCGCCGCGAACCGCCGGGATGAGGTGAATGAGGTGACTGAGGTGAACATGGACACGGTTCTACGGGGCGGCCGGTCACACGGCGGGCACAGAAGAGCCGCCACGGCCCGGGCACCCGCCGCCCGGCCCCCGCCACCCCCGGGCACCAGCCGCCCGCATCAGCCGCCCCGCCCCCGCCACGCCCGCCCGGCACGCGCCACGCCCCTGCGGCACGGCGGCCTCGCACGTCCCCCGGTGCCCACCGCCCGGGCACCGGCCGCCCGGACACCGGCCGCACCGGGTGCCCGCCCGCTCCCGGGGACGCCCACGCCGAGCGGCACGGCGGACTCGTACGCCACCGGATCCCCGACCGTCCCGGCCGTGCGCCGTGCCCGCGAGCGGCACGACGGCCTTCTCGGGTCCGCCGTGCCCCGCGCTCCCGCGCTCCCGCACACCCACGTACCCGCCATCCGGCGCTCGCGCCCAACTGCCGCGCCCCGGCTACGGCGAGCTGCCGGGGTCGGCAGTGCCGCCCGCGCCCCGGCTACGGCGAAGTGCCGGTCGGCAGTGCCCGCCCGCGCCCCCGTGCTGCGCGCGGGCGGTGCCGGCCGTTTCCCGCACCGCCGTCCCCGCGCAGCGGGAACGAGACCTCCACGGCCAGGCCGCCCGAGGGCCGCGCCCGCGCGGTGCAGGCGGCGTCGTGGGCGACGGCGATGGAACGGACGATCGACAGCCCGAGCCCGTGGTGTCCGTCCCCGGCGGCGCGCCCCATCCGCTGGAACGGCTCGAACAGCCGTGCCACCTGGTCGGGGGGAACCTCGGGCCCGGTGTTCTCGACGGAGACGACGGCCCGCCCGTCCCGGATCCCGGTGGTGAACTCCACCCGGCCGCCGGGGACGTTGTAGTGCAGCGCGTTGTCGACGAGGTTCGCCATCAGGCGTTCGATCAGCGCGGGGTCGCCCGAGACCGGCACGGGTGCGATCCGGGCGCGGATGCCGACGCCCCGCCGCCCGGCCTCGGGCCGGCGGGCCCCCAGCACGTTCTCGGCCGGTGCGGAGAGGTCCAGCGGCTCCGGGTGTTCCAGGCCGCGTTCGCTGCCCGACAGGGTGAGCAGCGACTCCAGCAGCCGGGCCTGCTGTTTGCTCGTGTGCAGCAGGCGCTCGAAGTTCGCCCGGAACGACTCCACGGTGGCCTCCCGGTCGATGAGCGTCTCCTCGAGCAGCGCGTGTTCGAGGGTGAGCGGGGTGCGCAGTTCGTGGGCCGCGTTGGCGACGAAGCGTTTGTGCGAGTCGAGCGCCGTCTCCAGCCGGCCGAGGAGCCCGTCGACGGTGTCGGCGAGGTCCTTCAGCTCGTCGTCGGGGCCGCGCGCCGCGAGCCGCTCGTGGACGTTCCGCGCGGAGATACGGCGGATCGTGCCGGTCATCGTGCGCAGCGGGCGCAGCACCCGCCCGGCGACGAGCCAGCCGAGACCGATCGCGAGCACCGACATGATGGCCAGCGCTATGCCCGACTGGACCAGGAGGTGCTGCATCTCCTCCTGGTGCTGGCGCGCCGCCTGCCGGCGGAACGCCTCCGCGACGGTTCCGAGCCGTCCCTCCGGCCCGGAGCCGGGGCCCGGGAACGGCGCGGCGTCCGGAGCCCCGGCGTCGACGCGTCCCCCGCGGGCCGTGAACAGGACGGTGCCCGAACGGCGGGCGACCAGGAAGTAGGTGATCGCCAGCAGCACGGCACCGGAGGCGACGAACAGCACGCCGTAGAGCAGGGTGAGGCGCATCCGCACCCGGCGGGGCGTCAGCCGCGCCACGAGGCCCTGCAACAGGCGGGACATCAGGCGGGGCACCGGGCGGGGGACGGCGCGGGTCACGGCCGGCGGGCGCACCGGCGCCTCAGATCCGGTAGCCGCCGCGCGGCACGGTCTCCACGACCGGCGGCGGGCCGAGTTTGCTGCGCAGCCGGTTGACCGTCGCCTTGACCGTGGTGGTGAACGGGTCGGCCGCCTCGTCCCAGACCCGTTCGAGGAGTTCCTCGGAGGAGACCGCCCGGCCCTGGGCCGCCAGCAGATGTTCGAGCACCGCGAACTCCTTCGGGGTGAGTGCCAGCGCGTTCCCGGCCCGGGTGGCGGTGCGCCGCGCCGGGTCGAGCCGCAGATCGCCGTGGACGAGGACCGGGGGCAGGGCCGGCAGGGCGCGGCGGGCGACGGCGCGGATCCGCGCGACGAGTTCGGCGTACGCGAAGGGCTTGGGCAGATAGTCGTCGGCGCCGAGGCTGAGCCCCTCGACGCGTTCGGCGACGGTGCCGGAGGCCGTGAGCATCAGCACCCGGGTGCGGACGGGCTCGGCGGCCAGGGCGCCGCACACCGCGTCGCCGTGCAGGCCCGGGAGATCGCGGTCGAGCACGACGACGTCGTACTCGACGACCGAGGCGCGTTCGAGTGCGCCGGAGCCGTCGTGGACGACGTCCACGGCCATTCCCTCGCGGCGCAGCACGCGCGCGACCGAGTCGGCCAGCTCGGCGTGGTCCTCGACCACCAGCACTCTCATCGCCCACCCCCGGGACACGGCAGGACCGGCGCCGGCGGTGACTGATCACGGTCGGCAGGATGCCGGGCGCCGGGTCACACAGCGGTCACAGCCCACCGTCGCGGCCGTCCCCCGGCCGCGGCGCACCCGGCACAGCGTACCGGGCGGCGGCGGCGCGGAGGCCGGCGCGGAGAGCGGCGGGCGGGGGCGCCGGGGACCGCTGCGACGCCCCTTACCATGGCGCGCCGAACATCACATTTCCACTGAATTGCCCTGACAGATTGTTACCTTCTCATCTCGGTAGATGACCTGACAATTAGGACGTAATCCGGGCTATTCGGGTCAGTGCCATCAGGAGTTTCCGTCCAGCCAGTCCCGCGGGAGTGCCATCGATGGCGTCAGCCGATTCTGTTGTCCGCAAGGCCGAGACCGGGGAGAGGTCCGCACCGGCGGCCGCCCCGGTGTACGACTACGAGCGATACAGCAGGCTGGCGGGCCCGCTCACCGAACCGGACACGGAGCCCGGACGCCCGTACCGGGTGGCCTACCGCAGCCTGCTCGCGCAGGAACCGCACCGGATCCGCGCGGCGCTGCTGCTCTGCGCGGCCCCCGTGGTCTCGGCCGTTCTGCTGGTCTGGCTGCTCCAGCCGGCGCACTGGGTGCAGCGGCAGTACGTGTCCGGCTGGGAGACCGCCGCGGACAGGGCGATGCTGGTGTCGATCGGGCTCATCGAGTTCTTCCGGCTGTGCACCGTGTTCTCGAACGCGCACGCGACACTCGTGGCCCGGGACCCGGTCCCGGTGGTGCCCGAGGAGGGCACCCGGGTCGCGTTCCTGACGTCCTTCGTGCCCGGCAAGGAGCCGCTGGACATGGTCACCCGGACCCTGGAGGCCGCCGTGCGGATCCGGCACCGGGGCACGGTCCACGTCTGGCTCCTCGACGAGGGCGACGATCCCGAGGTCAAGGAGGTCTGCGCCAGGCTGGGCGTACACCACTTCACCCGCAAGGGCGTCGAGCGGTGGAACCGGCCCTCCGGACCGCACCGGGCCCGTACCAAGCACGGCAACTACAACGCCTGGCTCGACGCCCACGGCGACTCCTACGACTTCTTCGCCTCCGTCGACACCGACCACGTACCGCTGCCCAACTACCTGGAGCGGATGCTCGGTTTCTTCCGCGACCCCGACGTCGCGTTCGTCATCGGCCCGCAGGTCTACGGCAACTACGACAGCGCCGTCACCAAGGCCGCCGAGAGCCAGCAGTTCCTGTTCCACGCCCTCATCCAGCGCGCCGGGAACGCCTACGGCGCCCCGATGTTCGTCGGCACCTCCAACGCCGTGCGCATCAGCGCCATCAAGGGCATCGGCGGACTCTTCGACTCCATCACCGAGGACATGGCCACCGGCTTCGAGCTGCACCGGGCCCGGAATCCGGAGACGGGCCGCACCTGGCGCTCCGTCTACACCCCCGACGTCCTGGCCGTCGGCGAGGGACCCAGCGCCTGGACCGACTTCTTCACCCAGCAGCTCCGCTGGTCCCGCGGCACCTACGAGACCATCCTGAAGCAGTTCTGGAAGGCTCCCGCCACCCTGTCGCCGGGCAAGTTCCTCAACTACACGCTGATGGTCGTGTATTACCCGATGACGGCCCTCAACTGGATTCTCGCCGCGTTCAGCTGCGTGCTCTTCCTGGGACTCGGGGCCTCCGGGCTGCACGTCTCCTCCGAGATCTGGCTGATGCTCTACAGCGACGCGGCCGCCCTCCAGATCGGCCTCTACATCTGGAACCGGCGGCACAACGTCTCACCGCACGAACCCGAGGGCTCCGGCGGCCTCGCCGGCATGGCGATGTCCGCGCTCTCGGCACCGATCTACGCCCGCTCCCTGTTCGACGCGGTCCTGCGGCGCAAGAGCTCCTTCGTCGTCACGCCCAAGGGCGACTCGGCGAGCCCCGACCGGCCGGCCACGTTCCGTATCCATCTGGGCTGGGCGGTCGTGTTCGGGGGCTCCCTGGCCGTCTCGCTCGTCCTCGGCCACGCGCACGCCGCCATGACCACCTGGGCGCTGCTGGCCCTCGCGCTGTGCTTCGCCCCGCTCGTGACCTGGTACGCGTGCCTGCGGCGGGAGCGGAGCGCGGGCACGGGACGGCCCGCCGTGCCCGCCGCCCGCAGCGACAGCCCCGCGCCGCGGGCCGCCGCCTCCCGCCCGTCCGCCTCCGTTTCCGTCTCCTCCTCCGGCACCGCCGACCCCGCCGACTCCGCCGACTCCGCCGACTCCGCAGACACTGCCGACACCGACGCCGGGAGTGACACCACCGCAGAGAAGGATCCGCTGTGCGCCATCTGATCAGCCCGCGCTTCCGCACCACCGCCATCGGGGCGGGCGCCTTCCTCGTCCTGGCCGGCCTCAACGCGCCGGCGGCCATCAGTTACGCGGAGCACACCTACCACGCGTACAAGATCGACCAGCCCGCCTACAAGGCCCGGTTCGGGCACTGGGACCTGCTCGACGTCCCGCAGAAGTTCCGGGTCAACGCGATTCACGCGGCGCTGCTGCACACCGGCAAGGTGCTGCTGATCGCCGGTTCCGGCAACGACGAGGAGTCGTTCGACGCCGGCACGTTCGAAACCGTGCTGTGGGACCCGGTGAAGGACACCTTCAAACTGATCCCCACCCCCGAGGACCTGTTCTGCTCCGGCCACGCACAACTGCCCGACGGCAAGCTGCTCGTGGCCGGCGGCACGGCCCGCTACGAGGTCCTCGACGGCAAGGTGGAGCGCGCGGCCGGGCCGATGCTGGTCAAGAACGAGGACCCGGACCGCGCCCGCACCTTCCCCAAGGGCACCGTGTTCCGCTCCCCCGACGGCCGGGAGTACCGCACGGCACGGGAGTTCACCGTGCCCGCCGCCGTCAAGAAGCAGGGCGACGACGGCAAGGTCACGGTCACGGCGAGCGAGGAGCGCGTGTTCGTCGAGGCGGTGCGCAAGGGCAAGTCACAGGTCAAGTCCGAGGCCGCGCAGTACACCATCAAGGGGCTCAGGGGCAAGGACCGGCAGAACGTCTACGGACTGGCCCAGGGCATGACCCTGCAGAAGCAGGACTACCAGGGGCTCGACGTGGCCTTCGAGTTCGACCCGGTCGCCGAGCGCTACATGCCCGTCGACCCCATGGAGGAGGCCCGCTGGTACCCGACCCTGGTCACGCTCGAGGACGGCCGGGTGCTCGCGGTCTCCGGGCTCGACGACATGGGCCAGATCATCAACGGCAAGAACGAGATCTTCGACCCTGAGACCAAGAAGTGGTCCGAGGCCCCGGACCGCTATTTCCCCACCTACCCCGCCCTGTTCCTCACCCGGAGCGGTGACCTCTTCTACTCCGGTTCCAACGCCGGTTACGGTCCCGCGGAGAAGGGCCGCCGGCCGGGTCTGTGGAACGTCGAGGACAACACCTTCCGGCCGGTGCCCGGTCTCACCGAGCAGGACCAGCTGGAGACCTCCGCCTCGGTCCTGCTGCCGCCCGCGCAGGACCAGAAGGTGATGGTGCTCGGCGGCGGAGGCGTGGGAGAGTCGCCGAAGTCGACGCCGCGCACCGCCGTCGCGGACCTGGACGCGGAGCAGCCCCGGTTCGTACCCGGGCCCGACCTGCCGCAGGGCACCCGCTATCTGTCGAGCGTGCTGATGCCGGACGACACCGTCTTCACCACCGGCGGGGCCGAGGACTACCGCGGCAAGGGAGCCAGCGACATCCTCCGGGCGCAGTTCTACGACCCGGAGAAGAACGCCTTCGAACCGGCCGCCGCTCCGGTCGTGGGCCGCAACTACCACTCGGAGGCCCTGCTGCTCCCGGACGGCCGGGTGGCCACGTTCGGCTCCGACCCGCTCTACGCCGACCCGGAGAACACCCGCACCGGTACCTTCGAGCAGCGGATCGAGATCTACACACCGCCCTATCTCTACCGCGACTCCCGCCCGGAGGTGCGCTCCGGCCCGAAGGAGCTGGACCACGGCGACAGCGCGACGTACACCGTCTCCTCGAAGCGGAAGCCGGCCTCGGCGCGGCTGATGCGCCCGAGCGCGGTGACGCACACCACGGACGTCGAACAGCGCTCGGTGGCCCTCGGCATGGAACAGCGCGGGAACAAGGTCACGCTGTCGGTGCCCGAGGACCCGTCGCTGCTGCCCCGCGGCTGGTACATGCTCTTCCTGACCGACTCCGCGGGCACCCCGTCCGAGGCCACCTGGGTGCACGTCGGCTGAGCCCGCGCGGGGCCGCCGTCACGGCTGGTAGAGGCTCGCGATCTCGGTCGCGTACGCCTTGACGACGGCCCCGCGCCGGAGCTTCAGGGAGGGGGTGAGCAGCCCCTCGGCGACGGTGAACTCGTCCGGCAGGATCACGAACGCGCGAATGGACTCGGAGCGCGAGACCGCGGTGTTCGCCCGGGAGACCGCGCGCTGGATCTCCTCCTGGAGGTCCGCGTCCTGGGCCGCCGCCCGGGTGTCCATCAGTTCCTTGTAGTGCAGCCTCCGCCAGTGGACCAGGGCCTCCCGGTCCAGTGTGATCAGGGCGGAGACGAACGGCCTGTTGTCCCCGACGAGCATGCACTGGGAGATGAGGGGATGGCAGCGCAGCCGCTGCTCCAGCACGTGCGGCGAGACGCTCTTGCCGCTGCTGGTGATGATGATGTCCTTCTTGCGGCCGGTGAGCCGGAGATAGCCCTCGTCGTCGAGATGGCCGAGGTCGCCGGTGGCGAGCCAGCCGTCGCGCAGCACCTCCTCGGTGCCTGCGCGGTCGTCCAGATAGCCGGCGAAGACGTTGGGGCCGCGCACCCAGATCTCACCGTCGGGCGCGATGTGGACGGCGCAGCCGGGCAGCGGACGGCCGACGGTGCCGAACCGGGGGCGGCCGAGCGGATGGCCGGTGACGGCCGCGGAGGTCTCGGTCAGGCCGTAGCCGTCGTAGACGGTGATCCCGGCCCCGGCGAACAGCAGGCCCAGCTCGCGCGAGAGCGGCGAGCCGCCGGACACGGCGTGCCGCACCCGCCCGCCGAACACGTCGCGCAACTGCCGGTAGACGGGGCGGTCGTACAGCGTGTGCTGGGCCCGGAGCGACGGGCTGGGGCCGGGGCCGAGCCCCAGATAGCGCCGTTCCTTCGCCTCGGCGTACCGCATGGCGGTGTCGACGGCCTTGTCGAAGACCTCCAGCCGGCCGTGCTCCTCGGCGGTCCGGCGCGCCTGGCGGAAGATCTTCTCGAACATGTGCGGTACGGCCAGCAGGAACGACGGCCGGAACGAGGCGAGTCCGCGCAGGACGTCCTCAGTGGAGGAACTCGGCTGGTGGCCCAGCCTGATGCCGTGCCGCTGGCAGCTGACCTGCACCATGAGGCCGTAGACATGGGCGAGCGGGAGATAGGCGAGCACGGAGGGCTGCTCCCCCGGCGGGGCCAGCAGTTCGCGCCAGCCGGTGATGAGGGTGTCGCACTCGAAGGCGAGGTTCGCGTGGGTGATCACGCAGCCCTTGGGGCGGCCGGTGGTCCCGGAGGTGTAGGTGATGGTGGCGGCCGAGCCGGGGCGTACCGTCGCGCGGTAGCGGTGGACCATCATTTCCGGGACGCCGCGGCCGAGTTCGACCAGCTCCGGTACGCAGTCGTCGTCGAGCTGCCAGATCTTGCGGAGGCCGGGGAGTCCGTCGCAGACCGCGCCGACGGTCATGGCGTCGTCCTCCCCCTCGACGACGACGGCCACGGCGCGGGTGCCGGCGAGGATCCAGTGGACCTGCTCGGCGGAGGAGGTCGGGTAGACGGGGACGAGCTGGGCGCCGACCGACCAGATGGCATAGCAGAACTGCGTCCACTCGTACCGGGTGCGGGACATGACGGCGACCCGGTCGCCCGGACGTAAGCCTTCCGCGATCAGACCCTTCGCGAGCGCGAGCACTTCGGTGCGGAATCCCTGGGCCGTGACGGGCAGCCAGCGCATGCCTTCCGGGCCCTCTTCGCCCCGGGAGAACTGCACCAGGTCCGGATCGGTGTCGGCGGCTTCGAACACGGAGTCGGCGAGACCTCCGGAACGAAGGGTCTGCACCAGGGGCGGAAGGCTGAGTTCGCGCACCGAGTCCCCTCTCTCGAGCCCGTGGCCCGGAGCCGCGAGCAGCACCGGGAGGCGCAAGCTACCGCCCTCCGACGTGGGCTGCCTAGAGGCGGGACGCGTTCAACACCCGAAAGAGTGGAGAACCGACGACGGGCGCGGACGCCCCCTTCCGGAGTGCGGTCCGCGCCCGTGGCCCGTTGGTGACTCCGGTGCTACGCGTCGCCCTCCCGGCCGGCGGCGGCCGCCTGCGAGGTGGCGGTCTTCTCCAGCTGGAACGCCTGGTTGCCGAGGCCGATGCGGCGGTGCACCTCCGGCTTGGCGGAACGCAGCACGCGTCCGTAGACCAGCCCGCCGGCCATGGCGAGCCCGATGATGCCGGGCAGGATCCAGCTCAGCGGCGAGTCGGGCTCGGCTCCGAGCAGCACGTCGAAGTCCTTGACCGTGTAGACGATGATGGTGATCATCGCGGCGCAGGCGATGCCGGAGCAGACGAGCCGCCAGGCCTGGACACGGGCGGCGCCGCGGCGGACGAAGAAGGCGATGACCGCGACGGCCGCGGTCGCCATCAGGACGATGACGCCGAGCGCGCCGACGTTGCCCATCCAGGTGAACAGGTTGAGCACCGGTGCGGTGGGGTCGCCGTGCGGCTTGTCGTCGGTGACGGCGAACACGAGGATCACGACCAGCGAGACGGCGCTCTGCAGCATCGAGCCGGTGCCGGGGGCGCCGCTGGCACGGTTGGTCCGGCCGACGGAGGCGGGCAGCAGCCCCTCGCGTCCCATGGCGAAGGCGTACCGGGCGACCACGTTGTGGAAGCTGAGCATGGCGGCGAACATGCCGGTCACGAAGAAGATGTGCATGATGTCGGTGAAGGTCCCGCCCAGCCGGCCCTCGGCGAGGAAGAACAGCAGGCCGGCGCTCTGCTCCTGGGCGTCGGAGACGATCCGGGAGGGGCCGGAGGCCACGTTCAGCGCCCAGGAGCTGAGGGCGAGGAACATCGCGGCGAAGCCGACGGCGAGGAACATCGCGCGGCGGACGACGACCTGCGGGCGCTTGGTCTCCTCGGCGTAGACCGGGGCCTGCTCGAAGCCGACGAACGACGCGAAGGCGAAGCACAGCGCGGTGCCGAGGCCCGCTCCGGCCAGCGTCTCCGGGTTGAACGCCGCCAGCGACAGGCCCTCGGGGCCGGGCTCCCCGATCACCGCGAAGTCGAAGACCACCACCATCGCGCACTCGATGATCAGCAGTACGCCGAGCACCTTGGCGCTGAGGTCGATCTTCAGCCAGCCGAGGACGCCGACGATCAGCGCGGCGAGGACCGACGGTATCCACCAGGCGACCGTCGTGCCGAGGTACTTGTCGGCGAGTCCGGCGACCTCGAAGCCGAAGATGCCGTAGATCCCGACCTGCATCGCGCTGTACGCGACGAGGGCGACGACGGAGGCCCCGGCGCCCGCCGTGCCGCCGAGGCCGCGGGCGATGTAGGCGTAGAAGGCACCGGCGTTGTGCACGTGCCGGCTCATCTCCGCGTAGCCGACGCTGAACAGCACCAGGACGACGCCGAGCAGGACGAACAGCAGCGGCTGGCCGACGATGCCCATCACCGCGTATGTGGTGGGCATGACACCCGCGACCACCATGAGGGGCGCGCTCGCGGCGAGGACCGACAGCAGCAGGCCGCCCAGCCCGATCCGGTCGGCGCGCAGGGCGCGTTCCTCGCCTTTGTAGGTGCTGATGCCGGATTCGTTGTCCGTCAGCATGACTTACCTTCCACCTGGATTCGTCGGCCGGTCTCTCGTGTCATGTCAGTCCGCGGGTCGCGGCCGCCTTCGCCGCGCGGAAGGCCTTCCGGGGGTCCCGGTCCGGGTACGACCAGGGCTCCTCGGTGGCGTGCCGCCCGATCCGGTTGAACAGGGCGGCCGCCTCGCTCGCCCGGCCCTCGTAGAACTTGGCGTGGGCCAGGAAGTTGAGGTCGACCATGCGGCGCGGGTGCTCCTCGCTGCCCCACTCCAGCCACCAGTCGAAGGCCGCCTTCATCACCTGCCGGGCGCGTCTGCTGTCCCAGTGCCCGGAGCGCTCGGGGTCCCGCGGCTCGATGCCGGCCTCGGCCAGCACGCGGTAGCGCTCGGCGTGCGCGACCACGGGCAGCGCACACAGCGGCGAGTCGGCCGGGGCCTGTTCGGCGGCCCAGGAGGCGAAGTCGTAGACCTCGTGGAAGGGGTCGTCGGAGGTGCCCTGCTGGCGTTCCGCGAGGGCGGCCGTCATCAGGTGGTGCGCGTGGTGGTGTTCCCGGTGCCGGCCGCGCACCTGGTCGAAGATCTGCAGCCGCTCCTCGTCGGTCCCGGTGCGGCGGGTGAGGATCAGCAGCCCGAGCCAGGGCGAGGGGTCCGCCGGGGCCATCCGGGCCGCGGTGCGGCACATCTCGCGCGCGGCCTCGGGCTTCGCCTTGCCGCGCAGTGCGCGGAAGACCAGGGCGTGGGCGTACAGCGCCGCGGCGTCGGCGCTGCCGGGGTCGGCGATCCGCCAGTCCTCGGCCCAGGCCGCCGCGGTGGGGGTCCGGCCGAGCACCACCAGCCGGTGGCCGCGGCGGTCCCAGTCCTGGCCGGTCCCCTCGAGCAGTTCGCGGACCTCGTCCCAGCGGCCCTGCCCGAGGGCGTCACGGGCGGCGGCCAGGTCGATGTCGTCGAGGGCGGGATCGAAGGAGAAGCTGTCCCTGTTCCGGGAGCGGCCCAGGGGTGGTGGGGGAGGCGGAGGAGTCATCCCAGAACTTCTTCCTCCACGGCACACGCCACTTCCCGCCCGGGTACGGGCCCCTGTGTTGTTCCGCTGCGGCTGGTCGGCGGTCCGCGCGGCGGCCTCTCGGCCAGTGATCACGCACAGCAAAGCGGTAGTCACGGCTCCCCGTCAAGGCTGAACTGAGGACCTCCCTCCGCAACGGGCCTCTATTTACCTTCTGTTGACACGCGCCCTTGCCCCGCGCATCCGCCCTGTGGGCGACATCACCGCAGGTCGGCGGGCAATGGCGGGTAGCTTCGGGGAGTGCGGCCGTACGGAGCGCCGACATGCGGCTTCATTGCTCGAACGATTCGCCGCCACCGTTTGATTGGATGACCGGCAGGCCGTCACGGCCTGTGACCAGAGGAGCTGACAGGTGGACATGTCCCGCAGGGTGCGTGCGGTGACCGCGGGGCTGCGGCTGTGGTTCGCCCCGTCCGCGATCCGGTCGGAGGGGGACACTCCCGACTACCGCTTCTCACTCGCGAACGAACGGACCTTCCTCGCCTGGCTGCGGACCGCCCTCGCGCTCGTCGGCGGCGGCTTCGCGGTCGCCCAGTTCCTGCCGGACCTGCACGGGGCGGTACGCACCGGGCTCGCGGTCGCCCTGCTCGTCGGCGGCGCGCTCTGCGCCGGCCGGGCCGTCAACCACTGGGTGCGCTGCGAGCGCGCGATGCGGCGCGGCGAGGACCTGCCCGCCACCCGCTTCCCGACCGCGCTGGCGCTCGGGGTGGCAGTGGTCGCGCTGGTCATGGTGGCCGCGGTCGCCTTCGGCTGGGCCGGTCGGTGACGCCCTCGGCACCGCGCGACCCGGGGCTGCAACCGGAGCGCACCCGGCTGGCGTGGCGGCGTACGACGCTCGCGGGCGCGGTCGCCGCCGTGCTGGCCGTCCGGCTGATGGC
>NZ_WHPN01000244.1 GCF_009735685.1 Streptomyces lycii
TGGCCGGGTGGGCGTGCGGCGAAGCGCGGCTGCGTGGACCGGGCGGGGGTTCTTCCCGCAGGGTGGACGGACCCCTTGACAGGGGTCGTATTCGTTAATCAAATTTCGTTTAACGAATACGCACGTCTGGAGGCAGCTCTCCGTGGCTTCACCCCTACCCCTCGCCCTCGTCCAGGCCCCCGCCCACCCCTCGGCGGACCTCGACTCCTTCGCCGCGAGCCTGGAGCAGCTCGCCCGCCGGCGGCCCGCGGTCCGCCTCTACGTCTATCCCGAACTCCATCTCGCCGAGCCGCACCCCGGGCCGGGCGCCCCCGGTACACCCTGTGAGGAACTCGCCGAGCCGCTGGACGGCGCCCGTGACCGGCGGCTGGCGGCCCTCGCCGGAGACCTCGGCATCTGGCTCGTGCCCGGCACCGTCTACGAGCGCGGCGCCGACGGGCGGGTCTACAACACCGCCCCCGTGTACTCGCCCGCGGGACGCCGTGTCACCTCGTACCGCAAGATCTGTCCGTGGCGGCCCTACGAGACGACCGCGCCCGGCACCGAGTTCGTGGTCTTCGACATGGACGACCACGGCCGGATCGGCCTGTCGATCTGCTACGACGCCTGGTTCCCGGAGATCGCCCGGAACCTGGCCTGGCTGGGCGCCGACCTGATCGTCAACCCCGTGCAGACACCCACCAGTGACCGGGAGCAAGAGGTGGTCCTGGCGCGCGCGAACGCGATCGCCAACCAGGTCTTCGTCGCCTCCGTCAACGCGGCCGGCCCCACCGGAGTCGGCCGCAGCCTCCTGGTGGACCCGGAGGGCCGGATCCGCACGCAGGCGCCGGGCGCCGAGGACTGCGTCCTCACCGACGTCATCGACCTCGGTGACAGCGCCCGGGTCCGCCGGTACGGAACGGCCGGCCTCTCCCGGCCCTGGGAGCAGTTCCGGCCGGGTGACGCGCCCCTGGAGCTGCCGCTCTACTCCGGCAGGATCGACCCCCGCACCTGGTCGACCGGGCCGGGCCCCGCCCGCTCCGGTACCGAGGAGGACTGACATGCCCGAGCCCTCCAGCCGCCTGGTGCCCCGGCTCGGCCTGGTCTCGATCGTGGTCTTCGGGCTGTCCTACATGGCACCCGCCATCGTGGTGTCGACCTTCGGGATCGTCGCCGCCACCTCCGGGGGCGCGGCACCCACGGCGTATGCCGTCGCCACCCTCGCGATGACCCTGACCGCCCTCAGCTACGGGAAAATGGCCCGCGCCCACCCCGCCTCGGGCTCGGTCTACGTCTACGCCCGCAAGCTGCTCGGCTCGCGGACCGGCTTCCTGGCCGGCTGGGCGATCCTGCTCGACTACTTCTTCCTGCCCATGGTCGCCTGGCTGATCCAGGCCCTGTACCTCAACGTCCAGTTCCCCGTCCTGCCGGTCTGGGGCTGGCTCGGGGCCGTCATCGCGGCGACCACACTGGTGAACATCCTGGGCGTCGTCATCGCCGACCGGGTCAACAGGGTCCTGCTCGGCCTCACCCTGGCCGGACTCGTCGCACTCGCCGCCGTATGCCTGCACGCCGTGGCCGGTTCGGCACCCGGCCGGGGCGCGGACGCGCTATGGAACCCGGCGGCCTCGCTGGGGGCGGTCACCGCAGCGGCGGCCATCGCCGCGTACTCCTTCCTGGGCTTCGACGCCGTCAGCACCCTCAGCGAGGAGGTGCGCGACGCCCGGCGCAACGTGCCCCGCGGCATCCTGCTGACCGTGATCATCGGTGGCGGCATCTTCTTCGCCGGTTCACTCCTCATGCAGTGGGTCCATCCGGGAGGATCCTTCGACGACGAGTCGACCGCGGGCTACGAGGTGGCGGTCCTGGCCGGCGGCCAGAACTTCGCCGATGTCATGAACGTCGTCACCCTCCTCGGCGGGTTCGCCTCCTGTGTCGCCATCCAGGCCAGCACCAGCCGCCTGATGTACGTCATGGGGCGCGACGCGGTGCTCCCGCGGCGCTTCTTCGGACATCTGCACCACCGGTTCCGCACGCCCGTACCGAATCTGCTGCTGATCGCGGCGGGCGGCCTGTGCGCCGCGAAGCTGTCGCTGGCCACCGCCACGTCGTTCATCAACTTCGGCGCGTTCCTCGCCTTCACCCTCGTCAACGTCTGCGTCATCGCCGCCTGGCTCCGCCGGCGGGCCGAGGGGGCGAGGGGTTCCGTACTCGGCTGGGTGGTGCTGCCCGCCGCCGGCGCGGTCACCGACGTCTATCTGATGACGCAGCTCAGCGGGACCGCCGTGCTCCTCGGGACCGGCTGGCTCGTGCTCGGCGTCGCCCACCTCTGCGTAATCACCCGGGGACTGCGCCAGGCGCCGCCCGAGTACCGGGCGGACGACGCCGGTGAAGCGGATGACGCCGGTGAACCGGAGGCCGCCGGCGCACCGGTGGCCGGCGGCAGCGGGCCGCGGTGACGGGGCCCTCGGCGGGTCACCACGCCGCCCCGATCCTGCCCGGGAGACCCGGAACGCCCGTATGTGACGTATACCTCCCGGTCTGGCGGAACGATCCGCCCCGGAACCCGGTTGAACAGGGTGCGGGAGTTCGTACCGGGACAGTGTCCCCGGGCCTCACCCACTGCCCATGAGGAAGATCGTTCGGCTGAAGCCTCATGGTGCCCTCCGCCGAGAGGCGACCGCCGGTACGAACTCCCCTCCGGACCGCCTCCGGCCAGGTTCCCCCCGTCCTGGCCGGGGGCTTCTCTCTGCCCGGGACACGCAGTCGTGCGGTCGTGCGGTCGCACGGTCAACGGCCCCGCGGCTTCGCGTCCCGCGGCTCCGGGATCCCATGGCCCGCGCGGCCCTCGGTTTGCGCAGTCCGAGCCTTCGCGGTCCTGTGTTCCCGCGGTTCCGTCCCTCGCGGCCCCCGGTTCCGCGTGTAGCGATCCGCTCCTTTTCATACCGGCTTGTACTCCATCAGGTGATCCATCAGGCTATTCCTCCCTTCTCCCTATCGGTCGCGACAACATCTGGCTGCCGGGTCCTTCGCGGGGCCGGTGGCCGCCGGGACGGGACCGTCATGGCGGCGTCACAAGGCGCCCGCGGGCGCATGTCGGGAGGAGAACCCTGTGATTGCCACCGTTCGGAGCCGCACCGCGGCCGGTTTCGCCGCGGCGGCGGCCATCGCCGCGACCATCGCGGCCAGTCCCGCGGTCGCCGCCGACCGGACCGGTCAGGACCTCGTCAACAAGATGGCCGGTGGCCGCCTCGCGCTGCTGAGCGACTCGACGGGTGAGGGCGCAACGGCGATCACCCTGCGGGACCCGGGGTGGAAGTACCGCACCGAGGCCTGGGACGAGGTCGACGGGCGCTGGGAGAACGGGAAGTGGACCCTGACGTTCAAGAACCGGGCCGCGAACAAGTGCCTTCAGCCCTCGGCCGGGAACCCGGCCCGGGGCACCACGATCGTGGTGCGCACCTGTGACGGCTCGGACCTGCAGCGCTGGGTCCTGCGGCCGGAGTACGACAACAACTCCCGCTGGTGGCTGTGGCAGCCCAAGGTCGACACCTCGCTCGCCGTCGCCCTCAACCGCTACAACGACGGCAGTTGGGACACCCTCCGCCTGGACACCGCCTACCCCACCGACGACCGGCTCTGGCGCCTGATGCCGGACAACACTTCCTGGTAGAGGCCGGGACGAACCCGTCCGGAGGGCCGGGTGCCGGGCGGCGTTCCGCCGTTCCGGCACCCGGTTCCGGCGGGGCGGCCGCCTTCGCTCACGGCCACCCGGGCCGTCCTTCAGGCTCCGGGGCGCGCCGCGCGGGCCGGAACCGCCCCGGCGGCCTCGGAGACCGAAGCCGCGCCGGCGTGCTCGCGGACCGCGATCCGGGCCAGCTTCGTCAGCATCATGCCGTTGCGCACGGCGACGACGTAGTCGACGGGGAGCCCGTGCATCCGCACGCCCGGACCCCGGAGCGGGTGCCAGTCGAGTTCGAAGAGGGTGTGTTCACCCCAGGGAATCAGATTCATGGCGATACGGGCCGCGCCGAACGGGTCCGCCTTTGCTTCCAGTTCCAGGCGGCGCGGCGGTTCGCAGACCCGGACGACGCAGGTGTCGTCCAGGGCGAGGGGGCCGGCGCCGACCCGGACCTGCAGGCGGGCGCCCACCTCCGGCCAGTGCGGGTCCGCGGCGAGGATCTGCTGGGTTCCGGTCACCCATTCCCGATAGCGATGGCCGTCGGACAGCAGGCTCCAGACCTCGGCGGGCGAACTCAGGATCAGACGACGGTTCCGGGCCACGCCGACCACGCTCCTTCGGGGGACGGGGGACGGGGGACGGGGGACGGGGGACGGGGGACGGGGGACGGGGATTGGGGATTGGGGTCGGGGCGAGGGACGAGGGGCGGGGCTTGGGGGCGGGACGGGGAACCGGGATTGGGGGCGGGATTGGGGAGGGGGCGGGATGCGGTGGCGTCGGTGGTTCTGGCGTCCCCGGGGACCTTCCTTCCGGCGGAAGACGGTCTCTGTCCTGTCCGGCCGGGTGCCGCTCCGCCGGGCCGGACGCCGGCGGGCGCGCGGGGCCGGGCCGTACGACTTCGCGGCTGCTCGGCTCGTTTCGTTGTTCGACGCTAGCCGCGAGAAGTGCCGCGAGCACCCGTCGCCGAGGGAGGGGCCGGTCGCAGGTGGGCCATGGGCGACCCCGCTCACCAGGTGCGATCGCGGCCGTGGCCGGTGAGGTCAGGCCCGTCGGCGGCGGGACCGCGCTGGTCCAACCGGGTGACGCGTGCCCAGGGGCGCGTTCGCCCCCCGCGGGCTGCTTCGAGCGCCTGTGTCAGCCGCCCGCCGGCCCGGCGATCAGGGCTCGGCGGCCGATGCCGAGGGCCGGGTGCGGTCCGCAGCCAGTGGTCAGCGGCCGGTGGTCAGTGGCCCCGGCAGCCGAGGTGCGGCCAGTGCTCCGGGGTCAGTGAGCTGCGGTCTGCGGTCTGCGGTGTGAGGTGTGTGGTGTGAGGGTCTGCCGTGTGTGGTCTGTGGTCTGTGGTCTGTGGTCTGTGGCCGGTGAGCCGGGCCGGCGGTCCGTGGTCAGAGCAGCCGGCGCAGTCCGGCGATGAGGAGTCCGACCAGTCGGCGCGCGTCGTAGTCGGGATCGTGGTCCGCGCCGATGCACAGGTTCCCGACGCCACGCATCAGTTCGGCCGCTTCGATGTCGGAGCGGATCTCACCGGCGGCGGCCGCGGCTTCGAGGAGTTGGCCGCACACGGGCACGAGCCGGTCGAGGAAGTAGGCGTGCAGTGTGTCGAAGCCCGCGTTGTCGGACCGCAACACGGCGGCGAGGCCGTGCTTGGTGACCAGGAAGTCGACAAACAGGTTGATCCACCGCCCCAGCGCGGCGTGCGGGGTCGGACTGGACTCCAGCAGGGCCGGCCCAGCCTCGGCGCAGGCCTCGACCTGGTGCCGGTAGACGGCGATGATCAGCTCGGCCCGGGTCGGGAAGTGGCGGTAGATCGTGCCCGTCCCGACACCGGCCTTGGCCGCGATGTCGCGTACCGGCGCCTCGACCCCCGATGTGACGAAGAGCGCGGCTGCCGCGTCGAGCAGTGTCTTCTCGTTGCGCCGGGCGTCCGCCCGCTTCGGCCGCGCCCCCGCCTGCTCCGCATTTTCGTCGCCTTCCTTCACCGCGCCACTCCCTCCGCTGCCGGGCCTGCCGTCGGAACGCTGTTCCGTGTCGTCGGGCGGGACGGGTTCCGGTCGCCCATGCTCTCAGAGTGGTGCCCGGCGACCAAGCCGCGGGCCGTGTCCGCGCAAGCCTGTGGGGCGGGCCCGCGGTCGTCGCCCGGGCCGTTGCGTTCACCGAAGGGGCCGAGGATCGATCCCGCCGAGAGACGGCCTCGACGCCTCGACGGCCTCGACAACCCCGGCGGCCCCGGCGGCCCGGTCTCTCTGCGGTCTCGGTGACGTCGCGCGGTTCCGGCGCCGGTCACCGGAGAGTTCACCGTGCGTCGGCCGGGCGGTCCGGCAGCCGCGATCGCGCTGCGGCGTCTCCCCCGGGAGCTGGGGCGGTGACCACCCTGATGTTGAACGTGTGGGCGCCGAGGCCGCCGACGATGCCCATGAAGAGCAGCGCGAAGTGTTCCTGGCCGCGGGCGGTGTTGACACCGTCGATGTCCAGTTGGGACGACGGGTGCCGGCCGAGGTCGGTGAGCAGCCGGCCGGTGGTCCGCTTGGCTTCTGCGTCGTCGCCGGAGAGGAAGACGGTGCTCGGTCCGTCGAGGGCGTCCGGGGCGGTCATCGCGGTGGAGTCCATGGTGCACAGCGTCTTGACGACGCGAGTCAGGGGCAATGCCTCCTGGATCTCTTCGGCCAGGCTGCTGTCGGGGTGGGCGAGTTGGGTGAAGTCGTCGGAGAGGCCGCCCCCGACATCGATCAGCGGAAGTCCCGCCCGTGCCGGCGCCCCGATGGAGCGCAGCAGTTCCACGGAGACGGTCCCCGGGGTGGCGTTGACGAGCACCTCCGCGTGGGCGGCCGTCTCGCTCAGGCCCGCCACGGGGAGACCGAGTTCCGTCCGCTCCTCCGGACGGCGTGAACCGAGGAGCACGTCGTGTCCCGTGGCGCTCCAGCCGCGGGCCGGCGCCCGGGCGACGTTTCCGGTGCCAGAATTCCTATACGCATGCTGTGACGCCAGGCCTCGCCGGGGGCCCGGCGGATCGGACCGCGGACCCGGGCGGACCGGCACCATGGGCGTAGTCCCGTGGTCGCCCGCCGTCCGCGGCTCAGCCTCCGCCGCTCGCCGCTCGCCGCTCGCCGCTTGCCGGAGGCCGGGTACGTCTCGAACGCGGCGCCCGGCCCGCCGAGTCCGGGCACCGTTCCGGCAGCGCCCCGCTCGGGCGCCGTTCCGGCAGAACCCCGCTCACCGGGCACCGGGCCACCGGGCCACCGGGCATCCGCCACCGGGCATCGGGCGTCCGTCGGCCGGTGACGTGGGTGAACGGGATGCCGGGTGACGGCGCGTCGTGGTGGATGACGCGCTCACCAGCCCCGTCGAGCTGTATATACCACTATGTGAATATTTCGCTGTGTGGGTCGGAAAGCAGCCCTGCCGGGTCTTTGCCGGAACCGGGCACCGATGTTGACGGGTGTTCAGGAACGGAGCCCGGCGTCGCCGCATGGGCCGAACGCTGCGCCGCGCCGGCCGGTGGCGCGGAACTGAGCGGCGTGACGGTCGCTGTGGTGGGCCTGGGCTATGTGGGGCTGCCCACGGCGCTCAGCCTGGTGGGCGCCGGTGCCACGGTGCTGGGAGTGGACAGCAGCGCGCGACGGCTGCGGGACATCCGGGCGGGGTCCGTGGACCTGCTGCCCTCCCAGCACGCCGCCCTGGCGTGCGCGGAGAACGGCCGCGACCTCCGTCTCACCTCGGACAGCCGCGCACTCGCCGACGCCGATGCCGTCGTGGTGTGCGTACCGACGCCGGTGACGGCCGGCCGGGAACCGGATCTGCGGCCGTTGCGCGCCGCCTGCGCCTCCGTGGTGGGGCACGCGGTCAAGGGCCAGTTGATCGTCCTCACATCGACCAGCCATGTGGGCACCACGCGCGAGCTGCTGGTGCGGCCGCTCGCCGCGCGCGGACTGGCCGCCGAGCACGAGGTGCTGGTGGCCTTCGCGCCGGAGCGGATCGATCCGGGCAACGAGCGGCACGTCCCCCGGCGGACGCCCCGGGTCGTCGGCGGCGCGGGCCCGCTCAGCGCCCGGGCCGCGGCCTTCCTGCTGGCACCGACCGCCTCCCGGCTCCACACGGTCCCGGATCCCGAGACGGCGGAAATGGCCAAGCTCTGGGAGAACGTCTTCCGCGCCGTCAACATCGCGCTGGCCAACGAACTCGCCGACGCCTGCCTGGACTTCGGTCTGCCTCCCCGCCAGGTGATCGAGGCGGCGGCCACCAAGCCGTACGGGTTCATGCCCTTCTACCCCGGCCCGGGCGCGGGCGGCCACTGCATCCCGTGCGACCCGTACTACCTGCTCGGCAAGCTGCGCCCGGGCGGTGCCGGAGCGCCGGTGATCAGCGCTGCCATGGACGCCCTGCGCGACCGGCCCGGGCGCATCGCCGAGATGGCCGCCGGGGAACTGCGCCGCGCGGGCCTGCCCGTGGCGGGAGCACGTGTCCTGGTGCTGGGTGTCGCCTACAAGGGAGGCGTGTCGGATGTACGGGAGAGCCCGGCCCTGCGGCTCCTCGCGCTGCTCGCCGGCCGGGGCGCGGACGTCGCCTACAGCGATCCCCACGTACCGCGGCTGGCCGTCGGCGGAGAAGTCCTGCTGTCCGTGGCCTCCCCGCACAAGAGGCCCTGGGACCTGGTGATCGTGCACACCGCGCATCCGGGCGGCGACCTGGCCTGGCTGGAGTCCGTGCCGCGGGTCCTCGACACCCGGTTCCATCACGCCACGCCCGCGGCGGTGGCCCGGTGAGCGGCACCGTCGACGCCCCGGGCCCCGCCGCCCCCGGCCGTCCGGCGCCGCCTGCGGCACCGGGAGCCGGAGGCGGCCCGGCCCGGCTGCCGGAGCCGCGGGCGGGCTCGGTCCTGCGGCGGGCGCTCGTGACGGAGCCGGGCCGGCGGCTGGACCGGCTGGACCGGCCGGTGCGCGACGCCGTGCTCCGGCTGCTGACGGTGACCGCACTGCTCCCCGTACTGCTGCTGCTGGCCGACCGTGTCGTGCGTCTGCCGCACGGCGCCGGACCGGCCGGGCTCTACGGGGTGTGCGTACTGAGCGGCACCGCGTGCCTGCTCTATCTCGCGTACGCCCACTACGACGATCCGGCCGTACGGACCCTGCGCCGCCGCGCCCCGGCCCCCGGGGACTTCCCCTCTCTGCCCCGGCAGCCCCTGGTGAGCTTTCTGCTGGCCGTCAAGGACGAGGCCGGCAACATCGAGGCCTGTGTCCGCTCCATGGCGGCCTCCGACTACCCCCGCCTCCAGATCGTCGTCGTCGACGACGGATCGCGGGACGGCACCGGTGACATCCTCCGCGCCCTGGGCGGCGAACTCGGCATCACCGTGCTGCACCTGGACCGCAACGTCGGCAAGAAGGCCGCACTGGTACGGGGCTGCGCGATCGCCGAGGGCGACATCCTGCTGTTCACCGACTCCGACTGTGTGGTGGCCCCGGACGCCGTGCGGATGTGCGTCCGCGCGATGGTGCGTCACCCCGAACTCGGGGCGCTCAGCGGGCACTGCCGGGCGCTGAACGCGGACGCGGGCCTGCTGGCCCGTGTCCAGGACGTCTGGTACGAGGGCCAGTTCCGTATCGCGAAGGCGGCCGAATCGGTCTTCGGGGCCGTGAGCTGCGTGTCCGGGCCGCTCGCCGCCTTCCGCCGCGAAGCCGTCTACAACTACCTGCCCGCCTGGGCGGAGGACCGCTTCCTCGGCGCGCCGTTCCGCTTCGCCACCGACCGGCAGCTCACCGGTTACGTCCTGGGGCAGGCCTGGTGCGGCCGGGCCCTCAAGGACCGGCACGCCGACTCGCCCTTCGTACGCGGCCACTCCTGTCCGGAGCGCCGCTGGCTGGTCGGCTACAGCCGCGCCGCCCGGGTGTGGACGAACGTCCCGGACCGCTGGCGGCCCTTCCTGCACCAGCAGGTCCGCTGGAAGAAGAGCTTCCTGCGGAACCTGTTCTTCACCGGCGGCTTCATGTGGCGGCGCGGCCCGGTCCCCGCCCTGCTGTACTACGGTCACGCGCTCTGGGTCCTGGCGGCCCCGGTGATGGTCTTCTGGCACCTGGCGTGGTCCCCGCTGTTCGGGGCGGCCGGAGCGGTCCTGCTCTATCTGTGCGGGATCCTCCTCAAGGGCGCCGTCTGGGGTCTGGCCTACCGCGCCGACAACCCCGGCGACCGCCGCTGGCGGCACCGGCCGCTGATGAGCCTCCTGTCGTGCTGCGTACTGGCCTGGCTGCTGCCCTGGGCCGCCCTCACCCTGCGCCGCGGAACCTGGAGGAGGAGTGCCGCATGAGGAACGTCCCGCAGATCCCCCAGATCCCCCACATTCCTCAAGTCTCCCGTGTCCCGCGCGTCCTGCACCTCCTGGGACGGCTGGCCGGCGCCGTCCTGACCGCGGCCTGCCTGGCGGCCCTGTACTGCGTGGTGCTGACCCGGGGAGGGCCGCTGTGAGCGCCGAGCCCGCCCCGCCCGCATCCGGCCGCCCGCGTCACCGGCTGACCCGCGCCCTGCTCGGCGTGCTCGCGCTGGCGGTGGCGGCCGCGCCGTTCGCCGCCGTCTGGGGGTACGACACCTTCCGGAGCGCCGTACCGCCCCAGGCGCCCGCGCCCGACTCCCGGCCCGGAGCGGGCACGCCCGCGCACGCCGCCTCCGCGCGCGGCCCCTCGGCACCGATCGCCCTCTCCTACCACGACATCGCCCCCGGTTCGCACAGCCGATACACCGTCACCCCGGAACGCTTCGACGCCCAGCTGTCCGCCCTCCGCGAGGCCGGCTACCGCACCCTGTCCACCGAGGAGTTCGTCCGGTTCCTGGAGACCGGGCGGGCACCCGCACCCCGCAGTGTCTACCTCACGTTCGACGACGGCACCCACGGCCTGTGGGTGCACGCGGACCCGATCCTGGCCAAGCACCGTATGAAGGCGGCCGCCTATCTGATCACCGGCCGGGTGGGGACCCGCCGCCCGTACTACCTGTCATGGGCCGAGGTGGACCGGATGGCAGGCTCCGGCCGGTGGGACTTCCAGTCCCACTCCCACCTCAGCCACCGCCGCGTTCCCGTCGACGCCTCCGGCCGCCTGGGATCCGCGCTGGCCAACCGGCTGTGGCTGCCCGGAGAGAAACGGCTGGAGACCGCGGCGGAGTACCGCGGCCGCGTCCGGCAGGACATCGACCGTTCCCTGGACGGCTTCCGGGACCACGACCTGCCCGCTCCGCGGCTGTTCTCCTACCCGTTCTCCGAAAGCCCGCAGCGGGCCGGCGGTTCCGGAGGCAGTGCCTCGCCCCTGCACGAGCTGCTGCGCGAACGGTTCACGGCCGCGCTCACCAACACCTCGACCCGGCCGCTGCCGCCGGGCCGCCGGGCGGCGGCCGCCGGACACGTGCAGCGCCTGGCGGTCACCGGAGCGACCACCGCCCGGGAACTGCTGCGGCAGCTGGACACCTGGGCTTCCGCCCGCCCCGGTGACATCCCGGACCCGCTGGCCCGTCCCGGTCTCTGGCGGTCGCGCTCCGGCCGGCCCGGCGCCGGTCTGGATGCCGTGGCCGAGGGGGACGGCCCGCCCCGCCGCCGGCACGCCGGAGCGCTCTACCGGCCGCTGGCGACGGCGGACTGGAGCACGTACCGGGTCCGTGCGACCGCCGGCGGCCTGCGCACCAGCACCCACAGCGTCTCCCTCACCGTCCGGCACGGCAGTGTGTACCCGTTCACCGTCACGGTGGACGCCGACACGGTGCGGCTGACCCAGCAGGTCCCGGGCGCTCCGCCACGCGTCACCAGGGCCCCGCTGGACTCCGCGCCGAGCCACCGTCTCGACGTCCGGGTGACGCCCGGGGCCGTGCGGGTCACGGTGGACGCCGGACCGGTCCTCGTCCGTCCCACCGGGCGCACGGCACCGGGTGAGACCTCGGGTGGCATCGCCCTCGACGTCCGCAACACCGCTCCCGGGACGGCATGGCCCCGCGTCACTTCGCTCCGCGTGTCGCCCTGAGCGCGTGGCCGCGCCGGGTCCGTGGGGAGCGAGCGCGCTGCGGACCGGGGCGCGGGGGATCGGTACGGGCCGGGACGGGGGGCCGGTCCGTGAGTCCGGGGCCGGGCTCCGGAGCGGATGCGGGCCGGGGCTCATGAGCGGGACCGGCCGTCGCCGGTCTCCCGCCCGTTCACACCGTCCGCGAGCAGGGTGCCCGGCCTGAGGTCAGGGCTGCCCCCCTGCGCGTCGGCACCGTCTCCGCCGCGCACCCCGGAACCGGGGCCGTCACCCCGAGCGTTGACGGTCGCTGCCCGCGTCGCTGCCCGCGTCGCTGCCCGCGTCGCTGCCCGCGTCGCTGCCCGCGTCGCTGCCCGCGTCGCTGCCCGCGTCGCTGCCGTCGTGTGCGGCCGGGCCCCGTCGCCCCGAAGAGCCCGGGGGCGAGTGTGGCGAGGAGAGAGGTCACCACGAGGTCGGTCGAGGCGGCCATGTCGACCGAGCCGGGGACCAGCAGCCACTGGATCCGGAGCCCGTCCATGGCGGCGATGACGGCGTTGGCCGCGTTCTCGGCGCGGCCGTCGTCGTCCTCCGGGCCCTGCCCGCCACCACGGCCGGGCGGGGGAGTGCCGTCAGTGGACGACGTCGAAGACGTTCTTCTGGATGCCGTTGGCGTACGCCTCGTGCTCGACGAGCTTCAGCTTCTGGGTGTCCTTGTCCGTGTCGCTGAACAGCCGCTTGCCCGCGCCCAGCAGGAGCGGGAACACCAGCAGGTGGTAGCGGTCGATCAGGCCGGCGTCCGAGAGGCTGTGGTTGAGGGCGGCACTGCCGTGGATGATGATCGGCCCGCCCTCGGTCTCCTTCAGCGCGGCGACGTCGTCGAGCGAACGCAGGATCGTGATGTCACCCCAGTCCGGCACCAGGCTGTCCTCGGAGAGTGTGGTGGAGACGACGTACTTGGGCATTACCTTGTAGTCGGCGAACTCCGCCATGCCCGGCCACACCGGACTGAAGGCCTCGTAGCTGGCCCGGCCCATCATCAACGCGCCGGCCTCACGCTGCTCCCGCTCCTTGATGTCGTACGCCTCGGGGAGGAACTCCACGTCCTTGAAGGTCCAGCCCGAGTTCCGGTAACCGGGCTCGCCGCCCGGGGCCTCCACGACTCCGTCGAGCGAGACGAAGGCGGTGCTGATCAGGGTGCGCATCGAAAGATCTCCCAGATGTCTCGTGTTCGGTTCTCAGCAGCGGCAGCAACAGCAGCAACGGCGACCGCAGCAGTAGCTGCGCCCGGCCGACCCGCGAGCCGTCTCGCTGCTGCCGTGCCCTGACTCTTCCTGACCGACTGCGGCACGCCGGGAAACTCATCGGTCGCCGTGCCCTTTGGGTGTACGAGGCCGTCCGGGCCACCCGGTGGGGCCGCACATGCCGAGGTCCGCGCGGCCGGCGGGCACCCGGCCGGGCGCCGCGGCCGGCGGGCGGGCCGCTCCGTCAGCCACTGCGCACGTCCCCGTCCGGGCGCGTCACCGCCGGACCGTCCGGGCCATGGGACTTCCGGTAGGCGGTCGGCGTCACTCCCAGCTCCCTGCGGAAGACGGTCCGGAAGTTCGCCGCCGTGCCGAAACCCGCCGCCGCGGCGATCCTCTCGACGGACCAGTCGGAGGTCTCGAGGAGGCGGCGCGCGCTGAGGAGCCTCTGCCGGGCGACCCAGTGCATGGGCGGCATGCCCGTCTCGCGCACGAAACGCCGGATCAGCGTTCTCCGCGACAGCAGGCTGTGGTCGGCCATCCGCTGCACGGTGATCGGCGACCCGAGGTTCTCCAGCACCCATTCCCGGGTGGCCCGCAGACTGTCCCGGGCGGGCGTGACGACGTCCGTGTACTGCGGTTCCTCCGCGTCACGGGCGGAAGAGAAGACGACTTCCTTCGCCACGCCGTCGGCGGCGACGGCCCCGAAATCCGATTGGACGACATGGAGGCACGCGTCGATTCCGGCGCCCGCGCCCGCGGAAGTGAGAATCGCCCCGTCCTCGACGAACAGCCGGTTGTTGAGGACTTCGATGTCGGGATGCATCGCCCGGAGTTGCCCGGTGTGCCGCCAGTGTGTCGTGGCCGACTTTCCGCTCAGTATTCCGCAGGCGGCGAGGGCGAATACACCCGTGCAGACCGCGACGACACGGGCGCCCCGCTCGACGGCGAGCCGCAGCGCCTTCAGATGGTTCTCCGGAACCGGGGTGCCCGGATCCTCGTAGCCCGGAATCACCACGACATCGGCGTACTCCAGAGCGGAGAGCGGGTGAGCCGGCCTGATGTCCGCGGCCACATCGGCGTCCGCGGACCCGCCGCCCGAACCGCCTGCCGTGCCCGAACGGCGATCGCCGCACACCAGGACCCGATATCCCGGATGCCGGCCGAACACATGCGCCGGAATGCTGATGTCCAGCGCATACGCTCGCGGCAGCGCAAGGATCGCGACAACCGTCACGCCGTCCTCGGATGGCAATGTCCCCCCTTTGTCCCCGCGCCTCCCGGCCGGCCTGCGGGCGTGGCCTGCCCCGGTGCCCGGCCGACGGCACGATCGTTGCGGTAAGTGGCACGGCCGGGCCTCGTCGGGCCCCGGCCGCGGCCCATATCGTCTCAGCTGTACCTGAACAAACATCACTTCTGGTGGTCGGAGAGCGCAGTGCGAAATGCGGAGAAGGTCGAAAGAATTACGGATCGGGCCGAAAGCTTCGGAGTCCCGTGGGAAAAGAGTTACGGATATGTGCAGGCGGTCAGGCGCGGCGACACCATATACCTCTCCGGCCAAGTGGCACACGACGGGACGGAACTGGTCGCCCCGGCTCCCGTCAATGATGCCGGACAGGTCACTGATTTCGCCAACACCGGCGAGCAGTTGCGCCGCTGCTACGCCAACGCCGCGGAGCTGCTCCGGCGTTTCGGTGCGTCACTGGACGACGTCGTCGAGGAGGTCATCTACGTGGTCGATGCCGACGCGGGTGACGCCGCGGCCGGACCGGTGCGCAAGGAAGCGTACGGCCGGCCGGACCCGCAGGTGGCGAGCACCATGATCGGGACGCCTCGGCTGGCCTTCCCGGAGCTGCTGGTGGAGGTCAGGCTCGTCGCCCGGGTCTGACGGCCGCCCGCTGGGGGCGCGCCGGGCCCGCCCGGGGTGAGCGGTGGTCGTACGGCAACGGTGCCCGCGCGGCGCGGGGTCCCGGACGCCGCCGCGGCCCGCACCACACCGGGCAAGCCCGCCCGGCGCGCCCGCTGTTCACCGGTGAGCCCGCGAACCGGGCGGGGCGGCGCCGAGACCGGCGATCAGGTCGGCGTACGCCTCCCACCGGGGGTTGGTGGTGCGGGGCTCCGTGAGTTCCGCGGAGACGTACTTCGAGCACTCCACATCCTCGTCGCCCTCCACCGTCCCCCTGCCGACCAGGTCGCCGGTGCGGGCCTCGAAGACGGCGACGGTGTAGCGGCCCTGGGAGAACTCGACGCTGTGGGTCGCTGAGCCGGCACCGAGCGGGTTGTCGGTGTAGCCGCAGCTGATCTCCGTCCCCGGCACCGATCCGGACTCCACGCTGCACGCCACCAACTGCACCGTCCCCGGCTCCGGCTTCTCCCCCCAGGCGGGCTCCTTCGTCTCCGTGCCCCTGGAGGAGTACGCGGCCCGCCGCCCGTTCTCGACGGCCACCCACGGGTGCGGCGTCCGGCCCGCGCCCGGCTCGTACGCGGCGGCCCGCGGGAAGGGCTCGCCGCCGCCCTTGCCGCCGTCCTCGCACATGCGGGCGAAGTCGTTGAGCTTGCGCGGCTGGTCGCCGAACACGGCGTCGTTGACGGGCGGCAACAGCATCAGCAGCCACACCACGAGGCCCACCAGCACCAGACCCGTGACCACGATGCTCACGAGTACGGTCGCCCCCGCCGGTCCGATGATCAGCGGTATGTCGGAGCCCGGCCAGGGCCTCCCCTCGCTCCGGGCGCGGCGGATCGCGACCGCCACGATCACCGCCCCCACCAGCGCGGCCCCGATCAGCCAGGCCATGACGCCCCTCCTCGGCCCGAACCCGGCCCCGCCCGGAAGAGGGCGGGGGACCACCCGGGGTTCGGTCCCGGCCAGGTTTTCAGCAATCCCGACACTCCGAACCGGCAATTCCGAAACTCGCGGCCGGCCGCCGCCCGTCGCGGCCCGGCCCTCGCACGTCGTCCGGCCCGGCCCTCACCCTTGGTGGACGGATGCCGTATACCGCGGACGGACGCCGTACACCGCGGCCGTCCGCCGTCCAGCCGCGGCGGATCCGCCGAGCGGCGGGCGCACTCCATCCCGCTCGCGCCCGTCCATCCCGCTCGCGCCCGTCCAGCACGCTTGCTCCCGTCCGGACAGCCCCGTCCGGACAGCGCCTGTCCCGACCGCGCCCGTCCGGCCCGGGCGCCGGACCCGCCGGCACGTGAGGTGACCTCCGCGCCAGGGGCTTCGTGGCGGGTGCGTGCGGGTACACGGGGACGGTACGGCCGGTGGCGGCGCTCCGTACGGTTGCCGCGGCCGGACACAGAAGCACGGTTCGCCCGCAGGCGCGAGCCCCGGGGGCGCGTCGCCGCCGACATCGAACGCGACACGTTCTTCACGGCCGGGGCCGCCGTGCACGGGAGGCACGCCACCGTGTCGTGCGCGGCAGCGGCGGCCCGAGCCCGGCGGCGGCAGGCCGGCCGACGGCGGACCGCGCTCCGCGACGACCGGTGCCGTGCGAACATGCGAACCGCACCCGTGCCCCGTACCAGTGAGAACCGACGAAGAAGGCCCGCCCGGCATGCACGAGCCCGTTGATTTCCCGCCCGAACCGTGGCACCTCACGGGCGACATGGTCGTCTCGCTGTGGCGCGTCCCCCCGGACGACCTGCCGCGCTGGCGGCTGCCGCCCACGGCCCGCCCCCTGATCGTGCGGCGGCGCTGCACCCTGCTCACGTTCTGGGTCGATTACCGGCCCGATGGTGTCCTCGCCTACCGGGAGTTCCTCATCGCTCTGGCCGTACGGCACGAACGGCGCCTGATGGGCAGCACGGTCGCAGCGTGGGTCGACGACGAACGAGCCCTGGCCGGGGGACGTGCCCTGTGGGGCATCCCGAAGCAGCTCGGCGAGCTGACCCTGCGGACCGGCCGCGGGGGCACGCAGGGGCGGTTGGCCGGCGAGGGCGTCCCCGCCGTGAGCGTCGGCTTCCGCGACGGGCCCCGGCTGCCGTGCCGGCTGCGGGCGCGCGCCCAGTTGGTCCAGCAGCGGCCGGACGGAACGACGTGCCGCGTGCCGGTGCGCATCAGCGGACGGCCCTCCACCGGCCGCGCCCGCACGGCGGCCGAGCCGTCTTCGCCCTTGTCGTTCCTGAACGACCACCGGCCCCGGCTCTCGATCGCCGTCCGCGGCTTCCGCGGCACGGTGGGCGGCCACTAGGCGTCGACCTGCGTTCCCCCGGCCGGCGGGCGGCCTGCCTCTGCTGCCGTGCGGGTAACCGGCGGCTGACCACGCGGATGGGGCTCGACGCGGCGGTGACCCGGCCCGGCCGGTGCCGCCCGGGCGTACCACCCTGTCTGCGGCCTTCCGGCCGAACGCCGCCCCGGCCGGAGCAGGAGCAGGCCGGGGCGGCGTTCGGGGGGGGCTCGTCAGCCGTGTTCCCGGGCCGCCGGTTCCCACAGGCCGGAGCGGTGCAGGGACTGGGCACAGTGCCGGTAGATCTCCTCGATCTCGACGAGCAGGGCCAGGTCCGGACGCCGCCCGTTGTCGGCCAGGGCCTCGAAGAAGGGGGCGTCGGTCAGGATGCGGACCCTGCCGTTGACCCGCAGCACGTCACGACTGCCGGGCACCAGGAACAGCAGCCCCGCGTGCGGGTTGTCGAGGATGTTGCGCAGGCTGTCGCCCCGCCGGTTGCCGGGGCGTTCGGGAAGGGCGAGGGTGCCCGGGTCCACGACACGGGTGAAGCCGGGCGCGTCACCGCGCGGGGAGACGTCGCAGGCCCCGCCCGCGCCGGAGGTGGCCAGCAGGCAGAACGGTGAGCGGGCGATGATGTCCGTGTCGTCGTCGGTGAGCCGGTCGTGCACCTTTTCGATCACGATCGGGTAGGGCTCGCCGAGCAGTTCCCGCAGTTCGGTGCGGGAGCGCAGCACGGCGAACCGGCCACGGGGCGAGCCCGGCCCCCGCGGATCGGGGAAGTCGTCCTCCGGTACGTCGTGGGGCAGGTCGCGGGGGACGCCCTCGGGTACGCCACCGGGCCGTGGCGTGAGGGGCGGCGTGCGGGAGGGCGTGAGGGGCGGCGTGCCGGTCCCGGCGGTTCTGCGGGGCAAGGCTGCTCCAGGTGTGTGAGGTCGGGCGTCCGCGTCGGGGCGGGCGGGCGCGAGCGGCCCGGTGTCCGGCCGCGTACCGGACCGGCGGACGCGCGGGCCGGCAGGTGCGGGCCGCCCGGCGATGCCCGGTGGCGGCGTCGCCGGGTCGGAGTCGGCGTCGGCGGGGCGGAGTCGGCGCGAGCGGGCCGCACGCACGCGGCCCGGCTGCACGTACGGGTCAGCGGGCGGCTCCGGGCTCCGGGCAGGCGGCCTCCCGTTCGCGGCCGGGGGCTTCCTCCGGCCCGGCGGGGTCCGGTACCGCGTCCCGGTGCGCCCCGGACGGCCTGACGTGGTGCCGGCCGATGGGCAGCATCAGGGGCCTGCCGGACACGGGGTCCTCGATGATGCGGCTGTCGAGGCCGAACACCGCCCGCACCGTGTCGCCGGTCAGCACCTCGGCCGGCGGTCCGGCGGCGTGCAGCCGGCCCGAGGCGAGGGCGAGGATGTGGTCCGCGTAGCGGGCGGCGAGGTTGAGGTCGTGCAGCACCATCACGACGGTGGTGCCCCGGGACCGGTTCAGGTCCGTCAGCAGGTCCAGGACCTCGATCTGGTGGCTCGCGTCGAGGAAGGTGGTGGGCTCGTCGAGCAGCAGCAGATCCGTCTGCTGGGCGAGCGCCATCGCGATCCACACCCGCTGGCGCTGGCCCCCGGACAGCTCGTCCACGGCCCGGTCGGCGAGGCCGGCGGTGTCCGTCGCCTCCAGTGCAGCCGCCACGGCCGCGTCGTCGTCCGTGCTCCAGCGCGCGAACATCCCCTGGTGCGGGTGGCGTCCCCGGCCGACGAGGTCGGCGACGGTGATGCCCTCGGGGGCGACCGGTGACTGCGGCAGCAGGCCGAGGGTGCGGGCCAGTTGTCTGGCCGGCATCCGGTGGACGCTCTTGCCGTCCAGGACGACGCGGCCGGTGCGGGGTACCAGCAGGCGGGACATGGAGCGCAGCAGCGTCGACTTGCCGCAGGCGTTCGCGCCGACGATCGCGGTGACCCGGCCGGGTGGGACGACCAGGTCGAGGGACTCGATCACGGTGCGGTCGCCGTAGCCGAGGGTGAGGTCCTCGGCCGCCAGGGCATGGGTCGTGGTCACAGGGAGCCTCCCGCCCGATGGGTGCGGATGATGAGATGGATGAGGTACGGGGCGCCGAGGACGCCGGTGACGACGCCGACCGGGTAGCGGGCGTCGAAGGCGAACTGGCCGGTGAAGTCGGCGACGAGGACGAGCAGGGAACCGACGAGCCCGGCGGGCACGAGCAGCGAACCGCCCGGTCCGACCGTCCGTGCCGCGATCGGGCCGGACAGGAACGCGACGAACGCGATCGGGCCGGCCGCCGCGGTGGCGAACGCGATCAGTCCGACGGCGGCGACGATCACTGTGACGCGGGTGCGTTCGACCCGTACCCCGAGAGCGGAGGCCGTGTCGTCGCCGAGCTGCATCGCGGAGAGGTTCCGCGCCTGTGACAGGAGGACGGGGCAGAGCACGGCCAGGGCCGCCACGGCGGGCGTGGTCTGCTCCCAGGTCGCGCCGTTGAGGCTGCCGGTGAGCCAGCGGGCCGCCTCCTGGAGGTCCCATTCGGGGGCCCGGGACAGCACGTAGGCGATGAGGCTGTCGAGCATCGCGGAGATCCCGATGCCGATGAGGATCAGCCGGGTGCCGGCCACGCCGTCCTTGAACGCCAGGGTGTAGACGAGCAGGGCCACCGCGAGGGCGGCGGCGATCGCGAGGACCGACACCTGCGTCCGGCCCAGGGACAGCGTCACGATCGCGACGGCCGCCGCGGCGCTCGCGCCGGAACTGATCCCGATGACGTCGGGGCTGGCGAGCGGGTTGCGCAGCATCGTCTGGAACGTGACGCCGGCCAGGCCGAAGCTGAAGCCCGCCACGACCGCGAGCACCGCGCGCGGCAGCCGCAGCCGCCCGACGGTGAAGGAAGCCCCCGGGACCTGCTCGCCGGAGACCACCCGCACCACGTCGTCGAGCGGGTAGAAGGTCTGTCCGGCCATCAGGGTCACGGTGAACACGGCGGCCACGAGCAGGGCCGTCGTGAGGACAACCACGCGCCTCCGCCGGGCGCGCCGACCCGGCCGGCGGCCACGGCCCGGACGGAGAGGGCCGGTGTGAGGAGGTCTTGGCTCACAAGGCACGCACCTTCTGCCGGCGGACGATCCAGATGAAGAACGGGGCGCCGACGAGCGCGGTGACGATGCCCACGTCGAGTTCCGCGGGACGTGCCACGACCCGTCCGATCACATCGGCGGCGGTGAGCAGCGCGGCGCCGAGCAGCGCGGCGAACGGCAGCAGCCAGCGGTGGTCCACGCCGACGAGCAGCCGGCAGGTGTGCGGTACGACCAGACCGACGAAACCGATCGGTCCGGCGGCCGCGGTCGCCGCACCGCACAGCACGACCGCGCCCAGCGCGGCCACGCCCCGCGCCGCGGCGACGCGTGTCCCGAGCCCGGCCGCGAGTTCGTCGCCCAGCGCGAGCGAGTTCAGCGCCCGGGCCGACAGCAGGCAGATGGCGAAGCCGGCCGCGAGGAACGGCAGGATCTGCGCGATGCGTGCGAACGAGGCGCCGCCCACACCGCCGATCTGCCAGAGCCGGAACCCGCCGGCGATGTCGTTGCGGGGCAGCACGACGGCGGTGACGAGCGAGGCGAACGCCGCCGCGGTGGCCGCTCCGGCGAGCGCCAGCTTCAGCGGGGTGGCGCCGCCGCGGCCGAGCGTGCCGACGGTGTGGACGAACACGGCGGCGAGCGCCGCGCCCGCCATCGCGACCCAGACGTAGCCGGCCGGCGAGGTGAGCCCGAAGAACGCGACCGCTGTGACGACGGCGAGCGAGGCGCCCATGTTGACGCCGAGGATGCCCGGGTCGGCCAGCGGGTTGCGGGTCACGCCCTGCATGACGGCGCCCGCGAGGCCGAGGGCGGCGCCGATCACCGCGGCGAGGACGGTGCGCGGGATCCGTTTGGTGGCGGCGGCCTGTTCCAGGGTGGTGTCGGCGCCCCCGACGGCGGCCCACACGTCGGACCAGGTGACGGCCCGGGAGCCGAACGCGAGGGAGGCCGTCATCAGCGCGGCCAGCACCAGGACCGCGGCGAGGAGCCACAGTGCCCGCCCGGGTGCCGGGCGCCGCGCGGGGGCGGCGGCGTCCGGCGCGCGGCGGGTGCCGGACGTTGTCACTTGACCCGGTCCGCTGCCTCGGCGAGTGCGGCGACGTAGTCCTCGAGCACCCATGGGATCGACAGCGGTGTCGGGTTGGCCGCGGTCGCCAGCGGTGAGCTGCCGGGGAGCAGGTACACCGAACCGCGCCCGACGGCGGGGATCTTGGACAGCAGCGGGTCCTTCCGCAGCGTCCGGGTCAGCTTCCCCTTGTCGTCGCCGTACCCGGTGATGATGTCCACGTCGTCGAACACGTCGATCTGCTCGGCGCTCTGCGTCAGCGCGAACTTCTTCGTGCCCCGGGAGGCCTTCGCGACGCTGCCGGGAATCTTCAGGCCGAGGTCCTCGAAGAACTGTGTGCGGGTGTCGTGGGCGGTGTAGAAGCCGACCTGGCTGACGTCGTTGGGGTCGATGTGCGTCATGAACATCGCCGACTTCCCCTTCAGCTGCGGGTACTGGGCCACGGTTTCGGCGATGTCGTCCTCGAGGCCGCCGATCAGCTTCTCGCCCTCGTCGGCGAGCCCGATGGCCCTGCTGTTGATCCGCACGATCTCGCGCCACGGCGTCGCCCACGCGGCCTCGGGATAGGCGACGACGGGGGCGATCTCGCTCAGGGTGGCGTAGTCCTGCTCGGTCAGTCCCGAGTAGGCGGCCAGGATGACGTCGGGCCTGGTGTCGGCCACGGCCTCGAAGTCGATGCCGTCGGTCTCGTCGAACAGGACCGGGGTCTCGGCGCCGAGTTCGTCCAGCCGCTCCTCGACCCAGGGCAGGACGCCGTCGCCGTCGTCGTCACCGAAGTCCGCGGCGGCCATGCCGACCGGGACCACGCCGAGTGCCAGCGGCGCCTCGTGGTTGGCCCAGTTCACCGTGGCGACGCGCTCCGGCTTCTGCTCGATGGTCGTCTCGCCGAGGGCGTGCTCGATCGTGAGCGGGAACGCGCCCGAGGAACTCCCGGTGCCCTTGTCCCCGTCCCCGCCCTCGTTCTCGGCGGCGGAGGGACCGCCGCACGCCGCGAGCGTCAGGAAGGCGGCCGCCACGGAGAGCAGCCGAAGGCGATGTGAACGCATGTCTCGAAACTCCACTGGTCCGAATGCCGGAGGTGCCGGTTCTCGCACGCCCGGGCCCCGGGATGCCGTCGTGGAGTGTGCACCGCACTGCACAAGCACTTAGGTAAGGCTTGCCTTGGTGACTTTAGATAAAGGAGATCGCTGTCGCAATCGATCCGATGGGACAGCCGATATGGCGATCGGGACATCCGGCCGGGCGCAGAGGGGCAAAGGGGGCCGTGCAGATGGCGGGGAACAGGCGGTCAGGGTGCCCGGAACGTGCCCGGAGTCAGCCCGGTCGTCCGCCGGAACGCCGCTCCGAAGGCGCTCGCCGACCGGTAGCCGACCTCCTCCGCGACGGCCTCCACCTCCCAGCCCCGGGTGAGCAGCGCCACAGCGTGCTGAGCCCGGAGGGAGGCGACCCAGCGCGCGAAGCTGGTGCCCGTCTCCGCGTGGAACGCGCGTGTGATCGTCCGAGTGCTCACGCCCAGCACCGCCGCCCAGTCCGCGAGGGTCCGCTGGTCACCCGGGTTCTCGTGGAACGCCTCGGCGATCGGGCGCAGCAGGGCCGACGTGGGCGCGTGGACGAGCAGTTCGCGCGGTGACGGTTCGAGGGCGTCCAGGACCATCGCCTCGGTGGTCGACCGGGAGGCGGCGGACAGCCGCTGGTCGCCGAGGCGTTCGAGCAGCAGCCTCAGCAGCGGGGTGATCTCGACGGCCACCGGTGTGTCGGAGATCGACGGGGTGGCGTGGAAACCGAAGAAGCTCGCCCGGAACCAGGTCCCGGCGACGGCGGAGCCGGAGTGCAGCGTGCCCGCGGGCATCCACATCCCCAGGGCGGGAGTGATCGTCCAGACCCGCGCACCCACCACGGCGGTGGACGCGCCCCGCTCGTTCCACAGCAACTCGTGGAAGGGGTGGGAGTGTTCGCCCCAGACGGTGTCGCGGGTGATGACCTCGTCGTAGCCCTGGATGGCGAACGGTGTCTCCACCGCACCCGCGGCGACGACCGGCAGGACGCGGGTCTCCCTGGTCATGCGGACCCTCCGCACGCGACCGGGGCCGGCGGCCCGCCGGCGCGCCCGCGCGGGACCCGCGTCGTGGCCCCGGCCGTGACCCCGGCCGTGGCCCCGGTGGTGGCCCCGGTCGTGGCCCCGGCCGGTGCCGTCGGCGGGCGGACGGAACCGGCCGGGCATGAGGGCGACAGCATGCCCGCAGCCTAGCGAGCGGCACACCGGCGTGCCCGCAGGGGACCTGGGCCGGCCGCGGCCCGCGGCGTTCCGGCCCCGCAGTGCTTCCGGTCCCGCAGCGCTTCCGGCCCCGCAGTGCTTCCGGTCCCGCTCAGCGGCCGGCCGCGGCCCGCCGCTGTCCCGCACCGCTCACCCGCCGGCCTCCCGGGCGGCGCTGACGAGCCCGGACTCGTAGGCGCTGATCACCAGCTGCGCGCGGTCCCGCGCCCCCAGCTTGTTCAGCAGCCGGCCGATGTACGTCTTCACGGTGCCGTTGCTGAGGCGGAGGTACTCGCAGATGCCCGCGTTGGAGAGGCCGCGGGCCACGAGCACCAGGACCTCGCGCTCGCGCTCGGTGAGGCCCTCCGGCGCGGAGCCCCGCGGACGGTGCGCCCCGGGCAGCCGGGCGAACTCGGCGATCAGGCGGCGGGTCACCGAGGGGGCGAGCAGCGCGTCCCCGGCGGCGACGGTGCGGATGCCCGCGAGCAGGACCCCGGGGGAGGTGTCCTTCAGGAGGAAGCCGGCGGCACCGGCACGGAGGGCGCCGTACACGTACTCGTCGAGATCGAAGGTGGTGAGGATGAGGACGCGTGTCCCCGCGGTCCCGGGAGATCCGGCGATCCGCCGGGTCGCCTCGATGCCGTCCATGCCGGGCATCCTGATGTCCATCAGCACCACGTCCGGGCGCAGCCGCCGCGCGCTCTCGACGGCTTCGGCACCACTGCCCGCCTCGCCCACCGCGGTCAGCCCCGGCGCGGTGTCGACGAGCACCCGGAAGCTGCCGCGGAGCAGGGACTGGTCGTCGGCGACGAGCACCCGGATCGGTTCGGTCACGCGGTCCTCTCCTCCCGGCCCGTGGCCGTGGCGTGGGCGGGTTCGGGCGGAAGACGGGCGGACACGGCGAACCCGCCGCCGGGCCGAGGCCCCACGGCCAGCGTCCCGCCGTACATCATCACGCGTTCGCGCATCCCCACGAGCCCGTGGCCGCCCCCCAGTTCCGCCCGGCCGGACGCGGCCGGGGGCCCGGCACCGTCGTCCACCACCTCGATCCGCACGTCCTCCCGCGAGTCGGCGGTGACCGTCACCCGGCAGTGTGTTCCGTCGCCGGCGTGCTTGACCACGTTCGTCAGCGCCTCCTGCACGATCCGGTAGACGGCCAGTGCCGTCCCCGCGGGGAGGTCCACCGCGAGCCGGGTGCGGAGTTCGGTCCGAATGCCCGCCCGCTCGGCCCGCCGCACGAGCGGTGGCAGGTCGGCCAGGCCGGGCGGTGGCGCCGGCCGCGCCGGGCCGGACTCCCGCACACCCTGCCCGGCGGGCTCGCCGCGCAGCACCCCCAGGGCACGCCGCATCTCGGTGAGCGCCTCCCGGCCGGTCTGTTCGATCGCCCGCAGGGAATCGCGCGTCTCCTGCGGTCGCTGCTCGGCGACATGGTTGGCGACCGACGCCTTGACCACGATCACGCTCAGGCTGTGCGAGACGATGTCGTGCAGTTCCCGGGCGATGCGCAGGCGCTCCTCGGCCAGTGCCTCCTCCGCCCGCCGCCGCTCCCTCCGGGCCGCCCGGGCCCTCCGTTCGCGCGCGGTACGGCCCGCGGCCCACGCGGCCCCGCTCACCAGCCAGACCAGGGCGGCCGTTCCGGCGGCCTCCGGCCACGGGCCGGAGGGCGTGAGAGCCGCCTCACCGGCGAGGACCGCGGCCGCCGGGACGGCCAGGGCCGGGACGAGCGCCGCCGAGGCCCGGCGGACCGGCTCGAGAAGGGCCACCGTGTAGAGGGCCAGGGCCGCGGAGACGTAGGGGTCCCGGGTGATGTCGAGCAGTGTCGCCGTGGCCGACGCGCCCAGGATCACGGCCAGGGCGGGCAGCGGCCACAGGCGCCGGACGGCCAGCGGCCCGCCCACACCGAAGGCCACCAGCCAGCCCAGCCACCACGGGCCGGTGAAGCGGGGCAGGCCGTCCGAGGCGTCCTGGCCGGCCAGCGCCGCGTAACCGGCCGTCACGACGGCCGCCGCGCAGGCGTCGGCCGCCAGCAGATGCGCACCGGTCCGCAGGCGCCACCCCATCGCGTGCATCGCTGCACGATACCGGCCGGCGCTCATCCGGCCCGTCCGAAGAGGACCATCGCGGTTCCGGCCGCCGCCACCAGGAGAAGCCTTCCGGCGACCGTGACCGCGGCCGCGCGCGGCGCCGCCGCGGGGCCGCGCAACGCGGCGGCGCCCAGGGGCACGAGGGCGACGCACAGCCCCGCGGCGGCGGCGACCGACGCGGGTGTCGTTCCCTTCAGCACCCCCAGCGGCATCAGCGACGCCGAAGCCAGGGCCAGCGCGCGCAGCGGCCCGAGCACCCCGGAGCGGTACGCGCCGACGGCCAGCAGCAGCCAGCCGCCCATGACGGCGGCGTTCAGCGCGCTGAAGACATGGAACGCGCCGTAGGTCTCGCCCACCGTCCGCGTCGCCGAAGCGGCGCCGTGGACGGTCACCAGCTGGAAGCCCAGATGGTCGGCACCGGCGTGGAAGGCGCGGGCGAAGAGGCCGAGGACCGTCAGGACACCGGCCCACACCGCGAGTTCCCGGAACCGCTCGCCGATCCGGGCGGCCAGCAGCACCACTCCCGGCCAGAGCAGCACCCACCCGGCGGACACGAAGCCGTACGAGGCCGCCATGAGGCCGGGACGGCGCCCGTACGCGCTCAGCTGCGCGGGGAAGAAGAAGTCGAAGCGCAGGCGCAGCAGTACGCCGGTGAGCAGCAGCAGCGGGCCGAGGACGAGGGAGGCGGCGCCCACCCGGCGGGCCGGGAGGGCCGGGTCCGGGACGGCGGCCGGCGGGGAAGTGACGGTCATGGGGCCACGATGGCGCCGCGGCGCGCACCGCGTCGTCGGAGGAGGGTCCACACTTCCGGGTCGGACCGTGGTCGTACGGCCCGCCCCGCGGGCGGCCCCCGGGCGGGCGTCCCCGGGCTCCGGCTCGGGCACGCCCGCCCGCCGGCACGGGCCTCACTGCGTGCCGGGCACCATCTCGAAGACGTAGTTCTTGACCAGCGGCCCGAAGGGCGAGGTCCCGGTCACCTTGACCACGGCCCGGCCGGGAACGCCCGCGGCCTGGGAGACGATCTCGTGGCGGGCCCGCGGGTCCCGGGTGCGGACCTCGGTGATCTCGGGTGACGCCCCGGCGGGCACCGGGATGGTGTAGGAGTCCTCGGAGAGGTCGAAGCCGCCGTGTTCCTGCCCGTTCACCACGACCGACGCCGAGGCGGGGCCCTGGTCCACCGGCATGGGACGGCCGCTGAACTCCCGCCAGTAGTCCACGCAGGTGTCCCGCCAGTTGCGCGCGTCGGCCTCGTGGGCCGCCAGCTTCTCCCGCACCTCCGCGAAGCGGCGCGCGCCGATGGACGGCTCCAGCGAGTCCCATGCCTCCCGCATCCACGTCACGTACTGCACCCCGGTCTGGTAGCGGCCGACGAGTTCCTCCCAGAACGTCCTGCCGCTCTCCATCCGGTGGCCCCACGGCACATGGTGGAACCACATCAGCAGGTCCTCCGGCGTGGTTCGGATGTCCGAGTACCGCTCCCGCAGCACCGGGAAGTACTGGGCGGCCAGGTTGCTGCCGGTGGGGGAGCGGTCGTAGCCCAGGCCGGCGCTGTCCGCCCGGTTGTAGTAGACCGGGCTCCAGTCGTCCCGGACGAACCACTGGGAGGGGTACGGGTCGTAGTGGACGTCCGCGGCGAACTGGTGGCCGATGCCGAGCGGAGTCTGGTAGCCGGCCAGCGCCTCCCAGGACCCCGTCATCATCCGCACGACGGTGTCGGCCACCGGGCCTTCGTTGCTCCACGTCATCCGCACCCAGTCGTCCGCGAGCCGTCCGGAGTCCTGCGTCCAGTCCCAGGCCATGCGCCCGAACGCGTACAGGTTCGCCTGCGAGAAGTGGTGGCCCGTCAGGTTGGCTGCGTTGCCCAGGTTGGCCACGCCCACGATCGCCGTGTCCGGGTGGCCCTGGGCGGTTCCGTCCACGATGTCACCGACGCGGCGGTGCTCCAGCAGGCCGCCGTCCTCGTCCGTCGCGTAGGTGTCGGTCCGCAGCACCTCCTGCCACATGGGGCCGAGGTAGGCCAGCATGGTGTTCTGGCCGGTGTACTCCTGGGTGATCTGCAGTTCCAACGCCTGGTTGGTGTTCTCCATCCGGCCGAACATGGGATGGACGGGCTCGCGCGCCTGGAAGTCCAGCGGCCCGTTCTTCGTCTGCAGGAAGACGTTCTCCGCGACGCGCCCCTCGCTGCCGTCCTCCTGCACCTCGTCGTCGATGGGGCCGAACTCCAGATAGGCGCGCTTCAGCCGGTCGCTGTCGACATCGGCGTCGTACACGAACGTGCGCCAGTACACCGTCATCCCGAGCGGCTCCAGCGCCGCGCCGATGCCGTTGGCGCCGTCCCCGTGGTCGTAGCCGAAGTCCTGCGGGCCCGGCTGCCCCTCGGAGTTGGCCTTCACGGTGAAACCGGTGAAGTCCGGCACGGCCTGCTGGATCGTGCGGGCCCTGCGGTTCCACCAGCCCCGGAAGGCGTCGCCGTACGGATCGAGCTGCGCCTCGGTGAGGGTGTCGGGGGCGAAGCGGGGGTCGGTGGGCGCCGTGTAGTTGATGGAGAGCGCGATCGTGACGCCGTACGGCCGCAGGGCGTCGGCGAGCGCGGCCTCCTGCTCGATGTAGGCGTCCGTCAGATAGACGTTGTCGGCGTTGACGAGGTTGACGGTGATGCCGTTGATGCCGGTGGAGGCCAGGGCGCGGGCGACCACGATGTACCGGTCGAGGACGACGGGCAGGTTGCGGCCGGCGCTGGGGCCGGTCGCGGCGAAGTTGAAGACGGAGCCGTTCTCGCCGTTCAGCCCGCCGGTGCCGTCGGCGTTGTTGCCCGCGTACAGGCGCACCGTCTCCCAGTTGTTCAGATGGCGGTTGCGGATCTTCGGTGACTCGGAGATGTCCAGATCCGTGACGGGTTTCCGGGTCTGGACCAGGCGCAGGAACGCGTACGTCCCGTACAGGGCGCCGACCTCGGTGTTGCCCGCGACGACGGTGTACCCGCCCTCTCCCCGCGTCACGGAGCGCACGACGTAGCCCTCCTCGCCCACCCCGGCCAGGTCGGCGGCGGGCACCGACTCCCGCACCAGTGGCGAGCTGCCGGGGGTGCCGACGACCACGGCACCGTCCGGTACGGGCTCGCCGGGCCGCTCCGTCACCGGCACGTCCCGGTCCAGCAGGCCGTCCAGGCCCCGGTCCAGCTCGTCCCGGGCCGCTTCCAGGCTGGTCGCCACCAGCTTCTCGCGGGCGCCGGGCTCCATGCGCAGGTTCCGCGTGTGGCGGTGGACCGGGTTCTGCCCGGCGTTCTCCACGACGATCGACGTGGCCGATTCCCGGTACCGGTCGCGCAGTCCCGGGTCCTCGACCGGCGGGTAGCGCAGCCACATGTCGGAGCCGTCGTAGGCGTCGTCCGCGCCGGCCGGGGCGGAGGCCGCTGCCGCGACCGGCGGGCCCCAGGCGTGCGACGTCACCACCAGCACGGCCGCCGGCAGCAGCGTGAGCACCGCTCGCCAGGAGGCCCGGTACCGCGCGTGTGCCTTCATCTGCGCTCTCCTTCGGGGGGGGCGTGTGCCGGACACCGGGCGGGCGTCCGGTCGTCCGGTGGCGCGGAGCCCCCGAGGAGTGCGCGGCGTCCGCCCGGCCGTCCCGCTTTCCGTACCGGGCAGTTGGTGCCTCTCGGCGGAGGGAGGCTCCGCGGAGAACGGAGGTGCGCGCGCAGGACCGGGGGAGGGAACGGCCGGCCGGCGACAGCGCCGCCGGTGCCGTCCGGCGCCCGGTGGCCGGGCGGGGCCACCGAGGAGTACGGACCGAGTGTGGAAACAACCGCACGGTGCGTCAAGAGCGACGACAGGCCAGGGGCCGGCGGCGGACGCGGAGGACTTGGGCCCCGGGCGCGGGGGCGGATGCCGAAGCCCCGGGCCCCGTCGCGAGAGCCGAGGCGGGGCACCCGGTCCTGCGGTGCGGGCCGGCGCCGG
>NZ_WHPN01000245.1 GCF_009735685.1 Streptomyces lycii
AGGCGGCGCACCGTCCTCCAGCAGTCGTTCAAGCACCTCCCCGACGAAGAGGGGCCGTTCGCGGGCCGCCGGACGCAGTTGCTGCGGATCGCCCAGTGGGTGCACGCCTCCCGGGCGAGCACGGAGACGAAGCCCACCGTCGTCGTGCTGCACGGGCCGCCGGGGTCCGGCCGGACGACGCTCGCGGTGCGGGCGGCGCACCATCTGCGGGACCAGTTCCGCGGGGCCTGCGTGGTCGATCTGCGCGGTGGCTCGGGGGAGCGTCCGCTGCCGGTCCGCGACGCCCTGCTGCATCTGCTCAACCGGCTCGGCGCCCCCCGCGAGCAGCTGCTGTTCCGCGAGCGCTCGTCCCCGGAGAGCCAGCTGGGGCGGCTCGTCGAGCTGTATCACCGGCATGTCCGGGACCTGCCGGTCACCGTCGTCCTCGACGACGCCTCGGACGCCGAGCAGGTCCGCATCCTGCTCCCCGAGCGCTCCGACAGCCTGCTGCTCGTCACCGCGCGGGAGCCGCTCGACCTGCCGCCGGGCCTCCCGGCCCGGGTGCACGAGCTGCCCGTCGAGCCGCTCGACGCCGCGGGCGCCGAGGAACTGCTGCGGCAGTCCGCGGAGACCGTCCCCGAGCCGTACGACGCCCAGGCGGGCGACCGGATCACCGAGCTGTGCGGCGGGCTGCCGCTGGCGCTCCGGGTCGCCGGGTCGTCGCTGGGCGACCGCGCCCCGCGCGAGCTGGCCGAGGCCCTGGAGCAGCAGACCGCGCGGGGACCGGTGGAGCGGGCGATGGCCGTGCGCTGCGCCGACCTGCCCGGCCCCGCCCGGACCCTGCTGCGGCGGCTGTCGCTGGCGGGACGGGCCAGCCTGGGCGCGGGCGCCGCGGCGGCCCTGCTCGCCACCGGTGAGGAGGAGGCCGGCCGGCAGCTGACGGCCCTGGCGCGCGCGGGGTTCGTCGAGCACGTCCGGGCCAGCCGCTACCGGCTGCACGACGTGGTCCGCTCCTTCGCCCGGGAGCGGCTGCTCGCCGAGGAGGAGCCCGCGGAGCGCTCCGCCGCCCAGGAACGGCTGATCCGCAGCTACGCCGAGCTGGCGGACTCGGTGATCCGGCTGGTCGACGGCAAGACCTCCACCCGCGCCGACCAGACCTTCGGGACCGGCACCTTCGGACGTCACGGCTTCACCTCACTGGAGGCGGCGCTGCGCTGGCTGGACGACGAGTCCAGCTTCATCACGGCGGCGCTGCGGCACGCCGAGGACGTCGACCAGTCCGCGGTCCTCCACCTCCTCGGCGCCCTGTGCGACTACTGCCTGCTGCGCGGCGACCTCTACCGGCTGGGCGAGCTGAACGAGCTGACGAAGGCCGCCGACCGCGGGCTGCTGGTGCGGTCCGTGCAGTGGCGCACCGGTGTCGCGGCCCGGCAGCTGGGCGAGCTGGACAAGGCGCGCACGACCCTGACCTCGGTGGTGGACCTGTATTTCGCCGCCGAGCACCCGGCCGGCGCGGCCCGCGCCCTGCGGGACCTCGGCATCACCCTGCACCACCAGGGCAGCCTGCCGGAGGCGGCGGCCAAGCTGCGGGAGGCCGTCTCCATGCAGGCCGGCGACGACTTCGCGGGCGACCGGGCCTGGTCGCTGCACGCCCTGGCCGCGGTCGAGCGCGACCGGGCCAACATCCGGGAAGCGCTGGACCTGCTGCGCACGGCGCTGGAGCTGCACCGGGGCAGCGAGAGCGTGCACGGCCAGGCCTGGGCGCACTTCCAGCTGGGCCAGGTGTATCTGCGGATGGGCCGGGTCACGGACGCCGAGTCCGAGCTCCGCCGCGCCCTCGAGCAGTACGACAGCACCCGCGACGCGCGCGGCGAGGCCTGGGCCCTCACCGAGCTGGCCCGGGCCCGGCTCGTCGCCCGGGGCGACGCGGGGACGGCCGAGGAGGAGCTGCGGCACGCCCTCGCCCGGCACCGGGACAACGAGGACGCCCGCGGCGAGGCCTGGACCCGCTACTACCTCGGCCAGGCCCTGGAGGAGCGGGGCAGGCTGAACGACGCGGTGCGCGAGCTGGAGCGGGCCCGCACCATGTTCAGCCGGATGCGGGACGTCTACGGCCTGGCCTGCGCCCGGCACCACTCGGCCCGGGTCACCCGGGACCAGCGCGCCGCCCAGACCGGGTCGCTGCGCAACAGCGGCTTCGCCCGGCAGCTGCTCCAGGACGCCCGGCAGGACTTCCACCGGGTGGGCGTGCCGCACGGCGAGGCGTGGTCCTGCACGGAGCTGGCGGTGATCGACGCCGGGAACGGCCGGCCGGAGCAGGCCCTTGAGCTGGCCGACGAGGCGGCGCGGCTCTTCGAGAGCTACGGCGACCGCCGAGGCGCCGACTGGGCCCGCTTCCTGCGCTGCACGCTGCTGCCGTTCGCGTCACCGGGCGGCTCGGTCGTCGGCTCGGCGGTGGCCCAGGAGGAGCTGGCGGCCCTCGTCAGGGAGGGGCATCCGGCCCGGGACAGCAAGCTGGACGACTGCGCCGAGGCGTTCGGCCTGATCCTGGAGCGCGGGGTGACACCGGAGACGGGCTGGCAGGCGTGGCAGCTGGGCATGGTCCCGACCCGGCACTCCCGGGAGGTGATGGGCACGGCTGTGGACGCGTGACAGCCGCGGCACGGGCCCGCCGCCGGGCCGGACGGGGGGCGAGGGACGGGGGGACGGGGACCATCGGACGGGGGGGACGGCCGGATGGGGGCCCGGATGTCCGCGTCGGCCGGGCGTAGAGGCCCGGGGCGTCCGAAGATGCCGACGAGCCGGAGGAGGGACGGGGGGACCATCGGAGGGGGAGGGACGGCCGGATGGGGGCCGGATATCCGCGTCGGCGGGCGCGGAGGCCCGGGGCGTCCGGAGACGCCGGCGGGCCGGAACCCCGTACGCCTGCCCGGCCGCACCGCTGACGCTCCCGGCCGCCGGGGCCCAACGGGTAGGGCTGCCGCGGACGACGCGTACGGACGGCCACCGCGGCCGCAGGTGACGCGTACGGACGGCCACCCCGGCCGCACGCGCGACGCACACGGCCGCCCGGAGCCCGCACGGGCAGGGCTGCCGCGGACGACGTGTACGGACGGCCTCCCCGAGCCCCCACGGGTACGGCTGCCGCCCCGCCACCAGGCAATGGCCACGACCGCACCCGCGCCCGGGGACGACCGCGACCGGGACCGGGACCGGCCGTGCCCCGGACGTCTCGCAGCCACGGCCCGCACGAAGGCCACGGAAGAACGCCCCCCGGCACGGACTGACCCGCGCCGCGCCACAGCCCCGGCCCTGGCAGGGCTCCGCGCCGTGGCGCGGATCAGCCCCGTGACCGGGATCGGTCCCGGGCGCGAATCAGTCCCGTGGTGCGGATCGGTCCCGCATCGGGAATCAGCCCCGTGGCGCGGATCAACCCCGCAGCGGGGGTCAGTCCCGTGGCACGGATCGGTTCCCTACGGGGGATCGGTCCCGTGACCGGGAGCAGTCCCGGGCGGGGATCAGTCCCGCTGTGCCGGTCCGGAGGCTCGGGAGGCCGTGGCCTCCGGAGTCTCCTTGGCCACCCGCTCACCCGCTCCCGCCGCGGCCGGCTGCTCCTCGAAGTCGATCTTCGTGAACTGCTTGTTCATGTTCTTCATCAGCAACCACACCGCCCCGCCGATCAGCGCGAAGACGATGAATCCGAGGACGCCCGGGGTGACCTTGTTCTCGTCCAGCTCCTTGGCGAGCGGCACGAGCCGGGTCACGGCCAGGTCCAGATGGGTGGCGTTGGCGATCGTCATGCGGTCAATTCTCCCGGATGCCCGCGAAGAGGTCGTCCTCGGGGAGGGAGGTTTCGACGAGCGACTTCGCGAGCTCGTATTCCTCGGTCGGCCAGACCTCCTGCTGGATGTCCATCGGCACCCGGAACCAGCCGCCGTCGGGGTCGATCTGCGTGGCGTGCGCGATCAGCGCCTTGTCGCGGACGGGGTAGAAGTCGGCGCAGGGCACATAGGTGGTGAGGGTGCGCTCCTTGCGGTTGAACTCCTTCCACCGCTCCAGCCACTCGCCGTACGGGGACTCCATGCCGCGCGAGATCAGGGCCTCGTGCAGCGCGACGGTGCGCTCCTTGTTGAAGCCCTGGTTGTAGTAGATCTTCTGGGGCTGCCAGGGCTCGCCCGCCTCCGGGTACCTCTCCGGGTCACCGGCGGCGTCGAAGGCCACCATGGAGATCTTGTGGGTCATGATGTGGTCGGGGTGCGGGTAGCCGCCGTTCTCGTCGTACGTGGTGATCACGTGCGGCTTGAACTCGCGGATCAGCTTCACCAGCGCCCCCGCGGCCTCGTCCACGTCCTGGAGGGCGAAGCAGCCCTCGGGCAGCGGCGGCAGCGGGTCGCCCTCCGGCAGCCCGGAGTCGACGAAGCCCAGCCAGGCCTGCTTCACGCCCAGGATCTGGCGCGCCTCGTCCATCTCCTTGGCGCGCACCTCGTGGATGTGCTCCTCGATGTAGGGATCACCCTGGAGCTTGGGGTTGAGGATGGAGCCGCGCTCCCCGCCTGTGCAGGTCGCGACCAGCACGTCCACCCCCTCGGACACGTACTTCGCCATGGTCGCGGCGCCCTTGCTCGACTCGTCGTCGGGGTGGGCGTGTACCGCCATCAAACGCAGTTGCTCGGTCAAGACTCGATCCTCGGTCACTGGGTCTCGGCCCCCTCCTCCGTCCGGAAGAGGCGCCTTCTATAGTGACCGAAGCAGGGGCCGATTCATTCCACGGCCCGGCATCCGGAAGGAACGGCCATGACAGTGACGCGCGAGAGCCCGGCCGGCGCGCGGTACGGCCGCCCGGCCGACGGCCGCGCGGACCGCAGGCTGAAGATCCTCGGCGTGGTCCTGGGCGCGGCGATGCTGGGCGTGATCGGCTGGTTCGGCTTCTCCTACGTGGCGGGCCAGGACGTCAGCGGTGAGCTGATCAAGTTCAAGGTGGTCTCCGACGAGACCGTCGAGGCGCATCTGGAGGTCCGCAAGGACCCGGGCGCCGCGGGTGTCTGCACGGTCCGCTCGCTGTCCGAGTCGGGCGCCGAGGTGGGTTGGAAGGACATCCGCTTCGACGAGCCGGAGGCGCGCGTGGACAAGGTCGCGACCGTCCGCACCACCGAGCGCGCCACGGCGCTGGAGCTGGTCGGCTGCCAGCCCGCCGACGGCGGCTGAGCCGCGCCGGGCCCGGTCCCCGCACCGTCCGGCCGCGCTCCCGGCGGAGCGGCGGCCCCCGTGCGGACGGCTTCGGAGTTTTACTCCTCCCCCTTTTCCGCCGGAATTGTTAGGCTCGTGGTTTCGCCCACCCGTGAAGGCGCAATCTTCTGGGTAGGGCGTTGCTTTGTATTCCCAGCACGGACGAGGAGCACCTGTGACCCAGACCAGCGACAACGTCACCTGGCTCACCCAGGGGGCGTACGACCAGCTCAAGGCGGAGCTGGAGTACCTGTCGGGTCCCGCGCGTACCGAGATCGCCAAGAAGATCGAGGCGGCCCGGGAAGAGGGTGACCTGCGGGAGAACGGCGGTTACCACGCGGCCAAGGAGGAGCAGGGTAAGCAGGAGCTGCGCGTGCGGCAGCTGACCCAGCTGCTCCAGCACGCGAAGGTCGGTGAGACCCCGCCCGACGACGGCGTGGTGGAGCCGGGCATGGTCGTCACCATCGCCTTCGACGGCGACCCGGACGACACGACCACGTTCCTCCTCGCCTCCCGCGAGTACGCCAGCGGGGACATCGAGACCTACTCCCCGCAGTCCCCGCTGGGCACCGGCGTCAACGGCAAGAGGGTCGGTGACGTCGCGGAGTACGAGCTGCCGAACGGCAAGATGGCCTCGGTGAAGGTCCTGGAGGCCAAGCCGTACAAGGGCTGACCCGACCGGCCCGGCGGCCCGGCCGCCCGGCCCGGGCAGCCCCCACCACACGCGGAAGACCCCCGGCGCGCCGCGCCGGGGGTCTCGTCGTGCGAAAGCGGTTCTCCGGGGCTCTTGAACCGGCCTGTTCCGGAGCCGCGCCACTCCGTAACCGGCCGGCTCCGGAAGGTGCTCAGACGGTCGCCGAGCGGTACTTGCGCACCGCGAGCGTCCGGAAGACCGCGATGATCACCACCGACCAGAGGAGCGAGGCCAGCACCGGGTGCTGCATCGGCCAGGCGTCCGCCACGGGATAGCCCTGCGGGAGGTTCCCGAACAGCTCGCGGCACGCCTGGACGGTCGCGCTGAACGGGTTCCACTCGGCGATGTGCCGCAGCAGGGTCGGCATGTTGTCGGACGGCACGAAGGCGTTCGAGATGAACGTCAGCGGGAAGAGCCAGATCAGCCCGCCCGAGGTGGCCGCCTCCGGGGTGCGCACGGAGAGTCCGATCAGTGCGCCGATCCAGGAGAAGGCGTAGCCGAGGAACAGCAGCAGGGCGAAGCCCGCCAGCATCTTGAGGATGCCCTCGTGGATCCGCCAGCCGACGAGGAGGGCGACCAGGGCGAGGACGACGATGGTGAGCGCGGTCTGCACCAGGTCGGCCAGGGTCCGTCCGGTGAGTACCGCGCCGCGGGCCATCGGCAGCGACCGGAACCGGTCGATGAGGCCCTTGTGCATGTCGTCGGCGATCCCCGCGCCCGCGCCGGCCGTGGCGAAGGTGACGGTCTGGGCGAAGATGCCCGCCATCAGGAACTCGCGGTACAGGTCCGAGCTGACATCGCCGCCGACGCTGATGGAGCCGCCGAAGACATAGCTGAACAGCACCACGAACATGATCGGCTGGATCAGCCCGAAGATGATCATTTCCGGGATGCGCAGCATCCGGATGAGGTTGCGCTTGGCGACGACCAGGGAGTCCCGCACGGACTGGCCGATGCCCCCGCGCGCCCGGGGGGCGGCGGTCCTGGTCGCCGTACCGGCAGCGGTGCTCACTTGGCAGCCTCCTCGGGCCGGCCGGGCTCCTCTTCGCCCTCGGCGGCATGGCCGGTGAGCGAGATGAAGACGTCGTCAAGGGTGGGGCGGCGCAGACCGATGTCGTCGATCTCGACGCCGCGGGAGTCGAGTTCGCGGATCACCTCGGCGAGCAGCTTGGCCCCGCCGGTGACCGGGACGGTGATCCGGCGGGTGTGGTCGTCGAGGCTGACCTCTCCCTTGCCGAAGCCGCGCAGCACCTCGGTGGCGACGGTCAGCTGGTCCCGCTCGTGCACCACGACCTCGACGCGTTCGCCGCCGGTACGGGACTTGAGCTGGTCGGAGGTGCCGCGGGCGATGACCTTGCCGTGGTCGACCACGCAGATGTCGTGGGCGAGCTGGTCGGCCTCCTCGAGATACTGCGTGGTGAGGAGCAGGGTGGTGCCTCCGGCGACCAGCTCCTGGATGATGCCCCAGAGCTGCTGCCGGTTGCGCGGGTCGAGCCCGGTGGTCGGCTCGTCCATGAACATCACGGGCGGGCTGACGACCAGGGCGGCCGCCAGGTCGAGCCGGCGCCGCATGCCGCCGGAGTAGGTCTTCGCGGGCCGGTCGCCCGCCTCGCTGAGGTTGAAGCGCTCCAGCAGTTCGGTCGCGCGGGTCTTCGCGTCGCGTCCGCTCATCTGGTACAGCTGGCCGACCATCTGGAGGTTCTCACGTCCGGTGAGGTACTCGTCGACGGCGGCGAACTGGCCGGAGAGGCCGATGGAGCGGCGGACCTCGTTGGGATTCTTGAGGACGTCGATGCCCGCCACGACAGCCTTGCCGCTGTCGGGCCGCAGCAGTGTCGTCAGGACACGCACCGCGGTGGTCTTGCCGGCGCCGTTCGGCCCGAGCAGGCCGAGCACCGTGCCTTCGGGCACGTCGAGGTCGACGCCGTCCAGAGCCCTCACATCGCCGAAGGTCTTGACCAGACCTTCGGCGTAAATGGCGCCTGGCATGGGATTCTCCCGGTGTTATGGGTGTTCCTTGTGAAATTTACGTCGGCGCGCGAGGCGCCGCAGTGCTTGCCCGGCGTGCCGGGTCCCGGCGCCCCGGGCCCCCCGGACGCGCCGCGCCCGGTGCCCGGCGTGCCGGGCGCCCGGTGTGGTGCCGAGCGGCCGCGTGCCGTTCGCCCGGCACGCCGCTCGCCCGGCGCGCCGAACGCCCGGTGTGCCGGACTCCCCCGCCCCCGGACACACGATGTATCGGGTGTCACGACAGCCGGCGCACGCGCACGCCCGGTCGCCCGGTGCGCACGCCCGCCGGCCCGCCGGTTCCCCCCGGGGACGACGGCGAGAGCAGCACCGTACCGCACTCGCGATATGTCGCGATACTGTTTCGCGTAAGCCGGTCCCCGGCCAGGCGGCCGGGAAGTCGTACCGGACCGGCCGGAACGGTCACGACAGAACGGTGTAGCCCGCTCCCCGCAGCGCCTCCCGCACCTCGGAGCAGTGCTCCGGCCCCTTGGTCTCCAGCCTCAGCTCCACTTCCGCCTCGGTGAGCCCGAGCCGCGGGTCGGTCCGGGCGTGGCTGACGTCCAGAACATTGGCATCCGCCTCTGACAACGCCCCCAGCAGCATCGCCAGCGACCCCGGCCGGTCCGTGAGCCGCAGCCGCAGCGACAGGAAGCGCCCGGACGCCGCCATGCCGTGCCGCAGGATGTGCTGCATCAGCAGCGGATCGACGTTCCCCCCGGACAGCACCGCCACGACCGGTCCCTCGAAGGATCCCGGGTCCGACATCAGCGCCGCCACCGGACTCGCCCCGGCCGGTTCCACCACCAGCTTCGCCCGTTCCAGGCACAGCAGCAGCGCACCCGCGAGCGCGTCCTCGGAGACGGTACGGACCTCGTCCAGAAGATCGCCAATGATTTTGAACGGCACGTCCCCGGGCCGCCCGACCTTGATCCCGTCCGCCATGGTCGTCACCGAGTCCAGCGCCACCGGATGCCCTGCCGACAGCGAGGGCGGATACGCCGCCGCGCCCACCGCCTGCACCCCCACCACCTTCACGTCCGGCCGCAGCGTCTTGACCGCCAGCGCGATGCCCGCCGCCAGCCCGCCGCCGCCCATCCCGACGACGATGGTGCGCACCTCCGGGCACTGCTCCAGGATCTCCAGCCCGACGGTGCCCTGCCCGATCACGATGTCCGGGTGGTCGAACGGATGGATGAAGACGGCGCCCGTCTCGGCGGCGTACTCCTGCGCGGCGGTCAGCGTCTCGTCGACGACCTGTCCGTGCAGCCGTACCTCGGCGCCGTACTCCCTGGTCGCGGCGACCTTCGGCAGCGGCGCGCCGACCGGCATGAACACCGTCGACCGCACCCCCAGCAGCGAGGCCGCGAGCGCCACGCCCTGCGCGTGGTTCCCGGCGCTGGCCGCGACCACGCCCGAGGCGCGCTGCTCCGCGGACAGGCCCGCGATGCGCACGTACGCGCCGCGCACCTTGAAGGAGCCGGTGCGCTGCAGGTTCTCGCACTTGAAGTGCACGGGCGCGCCGACCAGCTCGGTCAGGTGCCTGCTGCCCTCCAGGGCCGTGGTCCGGGCCACTCCGGACAGCATCTTGTGCGCGGCGCGCACGTCGTCGACGGTGATCGAGGGCAGGGCGGCGGACTTGTGGTCCGCGTCGTCGCCGTGGGTAGCAGCAGCCATGCCGCCAAGTCTCCCAGTTCCCACCCGTCACCGGCGTACGGCGGGCCACGGCGCGCGGCAGGGCCGGCCGTACTCCGGGCCGCGGCACGGCGGCGCCCGCCCGGGTGCCGGGCCCGCCGTTCCGGGCCCGCCGCGGTGGCCGGTTCCGCTCCGCAGCGCTACGGTTCCGGGCCCGGCCGCGTAATCTGTGGCCGTCCTATCGACCCTCCACGAAGCGAGCCCAGGCCATGCCCACGACACCGGACATGACGACTCTCCTCCAAGGCGGCGGTCTCCTCGACGATCTCCAGCACCAGGTCGCGGTCTTCGCCCGGCGCGCGGAGCAGACCCGGCTCGGCGGCGTCGGCCAGGTGCGCAACTCGATGGACCGCGCCGCGTATCTGCTGCTCAACCGGCTCGACGTGGAAGGCCCCATGGGGGTCAAGGCGCTGGCCGCCGGCATGGGCATCGACTCCTCGACCGTCACCCGGCAGGTCGCGCCGCTCGTCGACACCGGGCTGGTGAAGCGGACCTCGCACCCCGACGACGGCCGCGCGGTGGTCCTCGAACTCTCCCAGCGCGGCCAGGCCCGCCTCGACGAGGTGCGCTCCTCCCGGCGCGAACTGATGGCGCTGCTCACCGAGGGCTGGACCCAGGAGGAGCGGGAGTCGTTCTGCACGCTGCTGACCCGCTTCAACGGCGCCCTCTCCGAGCGCCAGTCGGCGGGCCAGCCCCCCTCCGGTGCCGGTCCCGGGGAGCCGGAGAGCGAAGCCACGGCCTCCTGAAACGACCGTCCCCGCGCCCGCCCGGGCCGGTGCCGTCCGGCCTCTTGACCGGGCCCCGCCGCTGCCGTCCCATGGAGGCACAGGAGGCGCGGTGCGAAGACGGCGAGCGATGCGTGACCACCGCCGTGCCGGGGAGTTCGAGGCGTTCGTCGCAGGCGCGGCAGGCCGGCTGCTGCACACGGCGACACTCCTCACCGCGGACCCGGACACGGCCGAGCGGCTGCTGACGGCCGCCCTCGCCCGTACGTACGCCGACTGGGACCGGCTGCGCGGCGAGGACCCGTACGACTACGCCCGCCAGGATCTCGCCGCCCGCTTCGCCCGCACCGCCTGGCGCCGCCGCCGGCCCCGCGGCGGCGTGCTCGCCCGGCTGACCCCGCAGGAGCGGCTGGTGCTGGTGCTCCGGCTGTACGAGGGCGTGGAGGAGGAGCAGACCGCCGCCCAGCTCGGGCTCCCCGCCGACCGGGTCCGCGCCATCTGCCTGCGCTCGGTGACCGCCCTCCGCTCGCGCGCCCCCTCCCCCGTCCCGCCCAGGATGCCGCGCCGTCCGCTCGGTGCCCGCGCGGAGCCTGCGCCGTGAGTCTCCCGGACCGCAAGGAGGCGGAGGTGCGGCGGCTGCTGGCGGGGCCGCATCCGCCGGTGCCCCCGGACCTGGCCGCGCGGGCGGCGGCCCGGGGACGGCGGACGCTGGCCTTCCGGCGCGGCGCGCACACGGTGTTCGCGGCGCTGGCCGGGGCCGCGCTGATCGCCTTCCTGGTGTGGCTGCTGGTGACCCAGCCCTGGGTGCCGCCGCCCGCGGAGACCACACCGCCGATGGAGGCCTGGTGAGCGGGCGGCCGCGCCGGGCGGCGGCCGGAGGCTCAGCCCAGCGCCTGCGCGAGGTCCGCCAGCAGGTCGTCGACCGCCTCGATGCCGACGGACAGCCGCACCAGGTCCTCCGGCACCTCCAGCGCCGAACCGGCCGCCGAGGCGTGCGTCATCCGCCCCGGGTGCTCGATCAGTGACTCGACGCCGCCCAGCGACTCCCCGAGGGTGAACAGCTTCGCGCGGTTGCACACGTCGACCGCCGCCTGCTCGCCGCCCGCGACCCGGAAGGACACCATGCCGCCGAAGCTCCGCATCTGCTTGGCGGCCGTCTCGTGCCCCGGGTGCTCCGCCAGGCCCGGGTAGTAGACCTGTGCGACCTTCGGGTGCGCGGTGAGCAGCTCGGCCACGCGTTCGGCGTTGGCGCTGTGCCGGTCCATCCGCACGGCGAGCGTCTTGATGCCGCGCATCACCAGCCAGGAGTCGAACGGGCCCGCGATGGCGCCCATCGCGTTCTGGTGGAAGACCAGTTCCTCGGCGAGCGCGTCGTCGTTCGCCACCAGCGCGCCGCCGACCACGTCGGAGTGCCCGCCCATGTACTTCGTCGTCGAGTGCACGACGACGTCCGCGCCCAGCGCCAGCGGCTGCTGGAGGTAGGGGCTGGCGAAGGTGTTGTCGACGACGAGCCGCGCCCCGGCGCCGCGGGCGACGTCCGCGACCGCCGCGATGTCGGTGATGCCGAGCAGCGGGTTCGACGGGGTCTCCACCCAGACGACCTTCGTCCGGGGTGTGAGCGCGGCCCGTACCGCCGCCGGGTCGGAGGAGTGGGCGACCGACCACTCGACGCCCCACCGCTCCACGACTTTGGCGAACAGCCGGAAGGTGCCGCCGTAGGCGTCGTCGGGGATGACGACGTGGTCGCCGGGTGACAGCAGGGTGCGCAGCAGGCAGTCCTCGGCGGCCAGCCCGGACGCGAAGGCCAGGCCGCGGCGGCCGCCTTCGAGCGCCGCGAGGTTCTCCTCCAGCGCGGTGCGGGTCGGGTTCGCGCTGCGGCTGTACTCGTAGCCGCCGCGCAGACCGCCCACACCGTCCTGCTTGTACGTCGACACCTGGTGGATCGGCGGTACGACGGCACCGGTGGCGGCGTCCGGCTCCTGTCCCGCGTGAATGGCAAGGGTCTCGAAGCTCGTGGCTCCGCGCTGCTGGTGCTGGTCGCTCATGGGCCCGAGAGTAGTACCAGGAAGGCGCGCGCCCGGAACTCCGCGCGCCACCGGGCGGCAGGGGGGTCCGGGAACGGTGCGCGGGGCGCGACAATGGGTACGCGCGCCCCCACAGCCGCACGGCCCGACCTCCGTGTGGCGCCGGGGACCCGCACCACACATCCGTACACCCGAACATCCGTACACCCGACCCACGACACAGGACCGCTGATGGAGCTACTGATCATTCTGCTCGGCATCGTCATGATCGGCGCCGTCCTGATCGTGCCCGGAGCCCGGCGCGTGCGCGCGGGCCGGCAGGCGGTGCGCGGCCACAGCAGCGCGATCGACCCGCAGGCCTACGGCTTCACCCCGCACGAGCAGCTCGACGTCCGGCTGCCCGGGCCGGACCGGGAGCTGGCCGGCGTCCTCGACGAGCTGCGGCGCACCCAGGACTGGCACCCGGCCGCCCAGCTGCTGGCCCTCACCACCGACCAGCCCGAGCTGCGCTGGCAGCGCGTGCAGACGCTCGCCGGGGCGGCGGCGCACGAGCTGGCCGAGGCGCCGGGCGAGGGCGGCAAGTGGCTGCGGGCCTGGCGCGTGGAGGACCCGAAGGAGGCCGGCGGCGCGGTGGTGCACGCCGAGTTCCTGGTCCGCCAGGCGGCGCAGACCGCCGCCGTGTCCGGGGCCGGCACCGACGAGCACCGGATCATCCTGGAGGAGGCCCGCTCGGTGTGCGCCGACGCCGCGCTGCTGGCACCGGGCGACCCGACCCCGTACATCGTCGAACTGGCGATCGCGCGCGGGCTGAACTACCGGCGCGCCGACTTCGAGGAGCTGTGGAGCACCGTCACCGCGCGCGCCCCGCACCACATGGGCGCGCACCTGGCGGCGCTGCACTACTGGTGCGAGAAGTGGCACGGCTCGCAGAACGAGGCCGACGCCTTCGCCCAGCGGGCGGCCGCCTCCGCCCCGGAGCAGAGCCTCCTGCCGGCACTGCCGCTCTTCGCGGTCTTCGAGCACCTGCCCGACGTCAACATGGTCCGCGGGCTCTACCAGAGCGACGTCGTCGTGAAGGCCCTGGAGGGTGCCCTGTACGCGGCCCGCACCGCCCCGCCCGGCCACCCGGTCCTGCCGCACGTGCGCCACCTGCTGGTCTGGTTCCTGGTCCGTGCCGAGCGCTACGCGGACGCGATGGAGCAGCTGGCCCGGGTGGACGGCCATGTGGGCGCGGTCCCGTGGTCGTACGGCGAGGACCCGGCGGCGGAGTACGCCGCGTACCGCGCGCTGGCGGTCGCGGGCTGGGAACAGGCGGGCGGCAGCCCGGCGACGATGCCGCGCTGACCGCGCGTTCCGCCGGCCCCGCACGCGAGCCGGGCCGGCGGAATGCCCGGACCCCGCCGGGCGTTCTTCCACAGGACCCCTAGCCGAGGAGCAGCAACCGAAGATGTTCTGGAACCGCACACCCCAGCTGCCCGCCCCCGAAGAGGCACTCAAGGGCCGCCCCGAGCGCACGTTCCCGGTCCCGGACCGGCACACGGTGCTCGGCAACCCGCTGCTCGGCCCGTACCCCGAGGGCCTGGAGACCGCGGACTTCGGCCTCGGCTGCTTCTGGGGCGCCGAGCGCAAGTTCTGGCAGACGGAGGGCGTCTGGACCACCCTGGCCGGATACCAGGGCGGGCACACACCGAACCCGTCCTACGAAGAGGTGTGCAGCGGGCTCACGGGCCACACGGAGGCGGTCCGCGTCGTGTTCGACCCGGCGGTCGTCCCGTACGCCGACCTGCTGAAGGTCTTCTGGGAGTCGCACGACCCCACGCAGGGGTTCCGCCAGGGCAACGACGTCGGCACCCAGTACCGCTCGGCGGTCTACACCCACTCCCCCGCGCAGCTGGCGGCCGCGGAGGCGTCCCGCGAGGCGTACCAGCAGGTGCTGGCGCGGGCGGGCCACGGCGAGATCACCACCGAGATCCTCCCGGCGGAGGGCCGTCCGTTCTACCCGGCCGAGGCGTACCACCAGCAGTACCTGGACAAGAACCCGGGAGGCTACTGCGGCATCGGCGGGACGGGCGTCTCCTGCCCGATCGGCGTGGCACCGGCGGAGTGAGGCCCGGAGCGGGCCGGATCCGGCCGTCCGGGCAGCATGGAGCGCAACCGCCGGTCCTCATGCGCATGCACAGGGGCACGGGGAGGGCGGCGGGTTTCGCCCGCGGCCCCTTTCCGGCTGTGCGGCCTCTCTCCGTCCGTGCGGCCTCTTTCCGTCCGTGCGGCCTCTTTCCGTCCGTGCGGCGTCCTCCGTCCGTGCGGCCCCGTTCCGGGCCGTGCGGCGTCCCAGGACTGGCGCGCGGTCACGTCGTCGCCGGGATCATCTTGTAATGGAGACGGAGTACGGCGGCCGACCACAGGAGAAGCACGTGGTCGGTGCGCAGCGTTCCCTCACTGTCGGCGAAGACGCGAAACGTCTCGTGGACCGGAATGCGGGCGGCATGGGCGCCGCCGCGGTGCTCGACCACCACATAGGCGCCGTTGTCCCCGAAGGCCCCGGCGGGAGAGGTCAGGGCCAGCGCGCCGTCCGGCAGGACGCTCGGGCGCAGAAAGACCTGGACGTTGCCCGCCTCAAGGGGAAATGCCACGTGGACGCTCGGCTGCCCGGAGCGCGGCAGCAGCCGGGTTGAATAGCACCCGCTGTAGACGTGCCCGCCCGTCGCCCGCAGTTTCCGTATCCATCCAGCGGCCCGCTGTTCGCCGTCAGCTCCCACGATCGCGGCCACCCTGCTGTCCATGCCACGGGCGACGTCAAGTGGCCGCATGGGCAACGCGAGTTGTTGCACCCGGCGCCCGAAGAGCCGCGAGACGATCTCACCACCGGGCCGGAACAGCGGGCTCCACTGAGTCCACACCTCCAGACGCCAGTTGGACGTGTGCTCGTAGAAGTCACGTATCTCCGGCCGCAGGCCGGCGGCCCTGAAGTCCGGCCCGTCGAGCCGCGACATGTCCGGGAGCAGCCCCCCGCCGTCCTGCTCCACGACCGTGCCGCCGTGCGCCGCCGCGGCCGCGCGGAGCCAGCCGTCGCCGACGGTCTGCGCGTCGTGCACGGGGGCCGCCAGCCACCGGTGTTCACCCGCCAGGTCGACGGGGCGGCCCCTGACCCGCCAGAACGCCCGGGTGGAACGGTCCAGCCACGGCAGGAACGAACTCATGCGACCCAGCATGTCAGGTGCTTGCCGCCGCATCGCCGACGGCGTCGGACCGCCGCACCGCGGACCGCTGTCGGTGCCGCGTTCTACAGTCCCTGCCATGGACTGGACGGAGCGAGTCGGTCACCTGCGCCAGTGGAACCGGGGCGGTGAACGGGCACCGCACAAGCCACTGCTGCTGCTGTACGCGCTGGGACGGTTCCAGCGGCGCCCCGGGGAACCGCTGCGGTACTCCGACATCGAGCGGGACCTGAGCGACCTGCTCCAGGACTACGGCCCGCCGCGCCGGACCTCGCCCGCGTATCCGTTCCACCATCTCGCCGGCGACGGCGTCTGGGAAGTGCGCACGAACCACGGCACGGGCAGTCCCGGCACGGGAGTCCGGGCGCTGCGCGAGAGCGAGGCGGAGGGACGCCTGGTGCCCGCACTCCGCGCGGCGCTCGCCGAGGAGCCCGCGCTCCTGGGGCGGCTGGCACACCTGCTGCTGGACACCCACTTCCCGCCGTCCCTGCACGCGGACATCGCGGAGGCGGCCGGGCTCGATCTCGAACTCGCCGACAGGGCAGGGGCGGTGGGCACCGCGGTCGCGGCGCGGACCCGGCAGCGCGCCGCCGAGCTGCGCAGGAGCGTGCTGACCGCGTACGAACACCGCTGCGCGTTCTGCGGCTTCGACGGGGCCCTCGGCAGGATCCCGGTCGCGCTGGAGGCGGCGCATGTCCGGTGGTGGGCGTTCAGCGGGCCCGACGAACTCTCCAACGCGCTGTGCCTGTGCTCCCTGCACCACAAGCTGTTCGACCGGGGCGTGCTCGGCCTGGACCGGGACCGGCGGATCACGGTCTCCCGGGAGTTCACCGGCCGGGGCACGGCGGCCCGCCGCCAGGTGCTCGACCTGACCGGCCGGGAGCTGACCGGGCCGCAGGCGGGCAGCGCCGAGGTGGCCCCGGAGCACATCGGCTGGCACACGGGCCAGGTGTTCCGCGGCGAGGCCCGTACGCCCGAGCCGTCCCGGGTCTGAGGACGCCGAGAGCCGGACACCGGACGGCGAGCACCGACCCCGCCGGGCGTGGAGCGCCCGGCGGGGTCGTCGTGCGTATGCGTACGGGGCCGCGCCCCGCGTGCCGGCTCAGCCGAAGTTCACATCACTACAGATGTAGTACGACTGGTCCGCGTGCGAGGCCTGCCAGATCGTGTAGACCACGTGGTGCCCGCTGCGCCCCGAGGTGCTGACGTCGACCGGCATCATCGAGCTGGGCGGAATACTGCCGGTCTCGGCGACCAGTTCCAGATCGTCCCAGCCCAGCGCCTCGGTGGCCGGGTCGTATCCCTGCTTCGAGACGTAGACCAGGAGATAGTCGGCACCGTGCATCGCCTGGTCCTGCAACTGGACCGTGAAGTCGTCACCGACGTCCGTCGTCTTCCACGCCCCCGGGGTGTCCATCGCCGCGTAGCGGCCGTCCCCGGTCAGGCCCGCGCTGCACAGCTGACCGTCGGGGACGGCGCCCCGGTGGTCACCCGCCACACCCTCGCGATAGAGGCCGTTCCAGTTCCACATCGCGTTGGTGTCGTGCTGCCACGCCTGCCAGCACATGGGGTCTTCCTGTTCCATGGCCGGGTTCTGGAAGTCGTCGCCCCAACGCTCCCAGCAGCCGTAGTTGCGCGACGCCGGATCGATGACCGAGCCGTGCGCCGCCGCGGTGTCGGCCCACGGGAGCAGACAGAGCAGCGCCGCGGCCAGCACGGCGAGGGCGTGCAGCGGCCGGCGAGTTCTTACAGGTTCATGCCAATTCATGGTGCGATCTCCGCCTTTCGGCTGACGAGAGGGAGCGCTCCCACGGTAGCGATGTGCTCACCTTGCGGCATAGGGGTGCGCGACCGGTGTCGTACTCCGGACCCGCCCGCCGGCACGGCGCACCGAGCCTCTCCCGGGTCTCGCTCTGCCCTGGGCAGATCTGCTGCGGGCCGAGAAAACCCATGTCACGGGCCCGGTGGGCGAAGAGTGGAGGGACGGGCGCCGCGTCCGCAGCCGCCCGCACGACTCCGCTTCGACCCAGGAGGACCGATGTCGACACTCATCACCGGCCGAAGGCCCGCCGGGCGCGCACCACGGGCGTCCGAGGGCGACACCCCCGCGACCCGGTTCGACGACCATCTCGCCGAGCAGCTGCTGAACCAGCGCATCGTCTTCCTCGGCACCCAGGTCGACGAGATCTCCGCGAACCGGGTCTGCGCGCAGATGCTGCTGCTCTCGGCGGAGGACCCGCGCACCGACATCGCCCTGTACATCAACAGCCCGGGCGGCTCGGTCACCGCAGGCCTCGCGATCTACGACACGATGCGGCTGATCCCCAACGACGTGTCCACCCTCGCCATGGGATTCGCCGCCAGCATGGGCCAGTTCCTGCTCACCGTCGGGGCCCGCGGCAAGCGGCACGCCCTGCCGAACGCGCGGATCATGATGCACCAGCCGTCGGCGGGCATCGGCGGCACCACCGCCGACATCGCGATCCAGGCCGAGAACCTCGAGTTCACCAAGAAGGCCATCGAGCGGATCACCGCCGAGCACACCGGCCAGAGCGAGGAGACGATCTCCCGCGACGGCGACCGCGACCGGTGGTTCACCGCCGAGCAGGCCCAGGAGTACGGCATGGTCGACCGCGTCGTCACCTCTCTGGACGACGTCCGGCCGGCCGGTTCCCGGCGACGGATCGGACTGTAGACATGAGCCAGTACACGATTCCCAGCGTCGTCGAGCGCACCGCGCAGGGCGAGCGCTCCTACGACGTCTACAGCCGGCTGCTGGCCGAGCGGATCATCTTCCTCGGCACCGAGATCGACGACGGCGTCGCCAACGTCGTCATCGCCCAGCTCCTCCACCTGGAGGCGGCGAACCCGGAGCGGGAGATCTCCATCTACATCAACTCCCCGGGCGGCTCGTTCACCTCGCTCATGGCCATCTACGACACGATGACCTTCGTGGGCTCGCCGATCTCGACGTTCTGCGTCGGGCAGGCGGCCTCCACCGCCGCGGTGCTGCTGGCCGGGGGCGACCCGGGGCGGCGGCTGATCCTGGAGCACGCCCGGGTACTCCTGGGGCAGCCCGCCACCGGTGGCCGGCAGGGCACCGTGTCCGACCTCAGCCTGGCGGCGAAGGAGATGCTCCGGATCCGCTCCCAGGTGGAGGAGGTGCTCGCCCGGCACACCCGCCACGACGTCGCGACCCTGCGCGCGGACATGGACCGCGACAAGGTGTTCACGGCGGAAGAGGCGGTGGAGTACGGACTCGCCGACGAGGTGCTCAGCCGGCGGCTCGCGCCGGTCTGAGATCAGGCGGCGAGCCGCACGTCCCCCTGCCGGTGCGCGGCCCGGGGAGCGGGCCGGCGGGCACTCAGCTCCCCGATCGCGGTGACCTTGCCGACCGCGGCAACCGTGCCGTCCGCGGCGTCCACGGTCTCCACCACGTCCCCGGCAGCCACGCCGTCCGTGGTGCCCGTCGGGTCTCCAGGGCCGGAACCGGAACCGGAAGCAGAACCGGAAGCGAAACCGGTGCCGGTGCCGGTGCCGGAGCCGGAGCCGGTGGCGGTTCCCGAGCCGGCGGCGGTGCCGATGACGTGGCTGCCGACGGCGGCGCGCGCGGTGGCCGCAGCACTGGCGGTGGCCGCAGCACGGCCGGTGACGGCGGCGCGGCCCGTGGCCGGTTCGGGCTCCGGACCCACCGCGGGCTCCGGACCCACCGCGGGCTCGACGCTCTCCGTGAACTCGGCGCCCTCCGCGGGCTCGGGGAGCAGTTCGCGCTCGGGCGCCGGCTCGTGCCCGGGAAGCAGCGCGGGCTCCGGTACGCGCTCCGGGGCCCGCCCGCGTCCCGCGAACAGCGCGCGCCCGGGGCCTCCGGCCGGCGCCGTACGGCGGGCGGCTCCGCGTTCGCCGGGCACCGGGCGGCCGGTGCCCGAGCGGCGGACGATCTCCCCGTACCCCAGGGCCAGCAGATCGGCCAGGCCCAGCCCGAGCGCCCGGGCGGCGGCCGCCAATACCTCGGACGAGGCCTCCTTTCGGCCCCGCTCCACCTCGGAGAGATACGGCATCGAGATCCGCGCCGCGTCCGCGACCTCCTTGAGCGTGCGTTCCTGGGCGAGGCGTTCGCGGCGCAGAACGTCACCGAGGACGTCCCGCCAGAGCGGTTCCCTGGCCGGGGGCGCCGGGGCCACCGGGGCCGGACGCAGCGGGACGACGCGGGCTCGGTTCGGCGCGTGGCTGCTCATCCCCTCAGGGTAGGAGCGCGGCGCCGGGCCGCCAGGGAGTTGCGTTCCGCCTCGCGCGAACGGCGGCCCCACCGGGCCCGCACGGGCCCCCGGCCCCCGGCCCCACGAACCCACGAGCAGCCGCGGGCAACCGCGCAGGCGCGGGCAGCCGCTGCCCATGCGGCCTCCCGCGGGCCGCGGTTCCGGGCCCCGGCACCGCGGGCCGGACCCCGGGAGAAGGCCCCCGCACCGGCGGCCGGCCACGCCCCCGCACCGGAAGCAGAATGTCCGGTTCCTGTCGTTCCCGCCTGCCGCTTCCAGTGCTTTTCAGCCCTTTCTCGCGACATCGCCGATGTTCTCCGGGACTGCCGTGACGGGTGGGGACACCAGGTCGGGCGTGTCGCCCCGGCCCACCGGAAGGTTTTCGGTCATGGCCGGAAGGGGGTGACGGCCAGTGGAGGCGTCCGGCCCGGCACCGCGGTGGTGCGACGCTGAAAGGGAAGCTGCCGCCGAGATCGGTCGGCGGCACGGGGGACCAACGGGGGTTGGACCGTGTCCGACATCATTCTGGAAAGGCCCGTACCGGAGAACGAGCACGTGGCGTTCGCGGGGGGAACGGACGTACACGAGGAGCAGACGGCGGCCGGGGCACGCCGCGCGGCCGACGCCGCACCGGCCGGGGGACTCACTCCGTATCTCGACCCGCTGCGGGTGCCGCCGACGGTGCGCCCGCGGCCGGCGGCCGGCGGCGGCCCCGACGAGATCGAGGTCGGTCTCCGGGCCACCTGGGTCCGGATGCACTCGCAGATGCCGCCGACGCTCGTCTGGGCGTACGACGGCCACTACCCGGGTCCGACGTTCGAGGTCGAGAGCGGGCAGCGGATCCGGGTCGCCTGGGCGAACCGCATCACCGGCCGCTACCCGGTGACCGCCGGGGACGCCCCGCTGCTGGCCGACGGGGTGCCGTCCAGCGCCGTCCCGGGCCGCGGCGCGGACTTCACCGAGGAGAAGGACGTCGCCGACCTGCCCGCCTGGACGGTCACGCATCTGCACGGCGCGGCCACCGGCGGCGGCAACGACGGCTGGGCGGAGAACGCCGTCGGCTACGGCGAGACGCAGCTCTCGGAGTATCCGAACGAGCACCGGGCGACGGCGTGGTGGTATCACGACCACGCCATGAACATCACCCGGTGGAACGTCTACGCGGGCCTCGCCGGTTCGTATCTGATCCGGGACGACGAGGAGCGGGCGCTCAACCTCCCCCGCGGGGAGTACGAGATCCCGCTGACGCTGTCCGACCGCAACTTCGAGGTGGACCCGGAGGGCCGGCCGACGGGCGAACTGCTGCACAAGGTGCGGCGGCTGCCCACCCCGAACGAGGAGAGCGGCGAGTTCGTCACGCTGCCGTTCACCGGGCCGTACACCCTGGTCAACGGGGTGGTGTGGCCGCATCTCGACGTCGAGGCCCGCTGGTACCGCTTCCGGCTGCTCAACGCCTCCAACGCGCGCATCTTCGATCTCGTGCTGATCGACGAGGACGGCCGGCCCGTCACCGACGCGATCCAGCAGATCGGCTCCGACGGCGGCCTGCTGCCGCGCCCGGTGCCGGTCGACTTCGGGGACGCGCTGCCCCGGCTGCGGGTGGCGCCGGCCGAGCGGATGGACCTGCTGGTCGACTTCCGCGCGCTGCGCGGCAAGCGGGTCCGGCTGGTCAACGCGCCGGCGGGCACGGTACCGGGCGAGCCCGCGGGCGATGTGCCGTTCCCGCAGGTGATGGAGTTCCGCGTGGGCCGGCTGCCGGTGCGCGACCGGTTCGTGCTGCCGGGCGTGGTCTCGCCGTCGTTCCGGCGGCTCTCGCACGACACCCCGCACGGCCACCGGCTGATCGTCCTCACGCCGACCCAGACCAGGGGCGGCAGGGGCCACGCGGAGATCTGGGAGATGGCGGAGGTCACGGACGGCTCCGTGCAGCCGCCCGCGGACGGCGTCATCCAGGTGACGGACGACAAGGGAACCACCCGGACGTACCGGCGGATCTCCCGTACGTTCGACGACGCGCTGGGCATCAAGGTCCACCACGGCGACCACGAGCAGTGGAGCTTCCTCAACCTCAGCGGCATCGAACACCCGATGCACATCCATCTGACGGACTTCCAGCTGATGGGCCGGGACCCGTATCTCGTCGACGGCTTCGATCCCGCCCTCGGCGGCACCCGCAGCCCCGTCGCGTACAACACGGACCCGGCGGCCGCGATCCCGCTCGCCCCCAACGAGCAGGCGTGGAAGGACGTCTACCGGGTCCCGGGGCCGCAGATGCTGCGGGTCATGGCCCGGCTGGCGGGCGCGCACGGGCGCTTCATGTACCACTGCCATCTGCTGGAGCACGAGGACATGGGCATGATGCGGCCGTTCACGGTGATGCCGCCCGAGGTCATGAAGTTCGACCACGGGCAGCCGGGACACGGCGGCCACTGAGCGCCCCGGCGGCCGCCCCGGGCCGGCCGCCGCGTACCCCCGTCCGGCGCGGCAGGAGGGGGGTACGGCTGCGCGGCGGCACCGGAAGCGGATACGGACTGCCCGGCCGGCCCGGACTCCTGAGTAGCCGTACTCAGGCCCGGGCCACTCCTCCTCGTTACGTTGGGTCACACCGAACCTGGAGGGGAACACCATGAACGACAACAGCCGCGCAGCCCGCGTCTTCCGGACCGTCGTCGGCAACCGGGCCTCGGGCGTCTATCTGGCCGTGTGCTTCGCGCTGCTCGCGTGGGTGGCCGTCGACGCCGCCCTCGTCCAGCACCAGGACGCCTCGTTCGCGGGCGTGTGGCCGCTGTTCCTCACGGCGCCGACCAGCCTGCTCGGCCTTCTGCTGCTGCCCGAGACGGGGACGGGCGGCTATTTCGCCGTGGTCGTGGTGTCCGCGCTGGTGAACTCGACGGTGCTCGGGCTGTTCGTCCGCTCGGCCGGCCGCCGCCCGGCGCGGCCCCCGCGGACGGCGCACTGAACCGGTCCGCCCGGCCGTGACGCGACAGACCGGCCGACCGGCCGATCTGCCGACCTGCCGACCTGCTGACCTGCTGACCTTCCGACCTGCTGACCTTCCGACCTGCCACCCGGCCGGCAGACCGACAGGCCCGCTGACCGGCTGGCCAACAGGCCGGCTGACCGGCTGACCGGCTGACCGGCTGACCGGCTGACCACCGCGAACGACACGGACGGAACGGACGGAACGGGTGAGGGTGCCGGCGGCGGTCCGCGAACGGCACGCAGGAAAGGACACAGCGGCAGCGGTCGCGGACGGCGCGGACGAAAGGACACGGCGGCAGCGGGCCGCGAACGCACACAGAGGGAGGCGCCATCGCCCGTGGGGGGAGCGGTGGCGCCTCCGGTCGTGCCCTCGTCCGGCCTCAGCCCGTGAAGTTCACATCACTGCACAGGTAGTACGGCTGGTCGAGGTGAGCGGCCTGCCAGATCGTGTAGACGATGTGGCGTCCGGTACGCCCTTCGGCGCTCGCGTCGATCGAGACGGTGACGCCGCCGAGCTCCGGGTCGTCCTCGGGGGTCCCCTCACCGGGCGCGTACGCGCCGGTCTCACGGACCAGTTCGAGGTCGTCCCAGCCGAGTTCCTCGGTGGTGGGGTCGAAGCCCTGCTTGGTGACGTAGACGAGGAAGTAGTCCGCGCCGTGCTGGGCCGCGTCGTGCACCTTCACCGTGAAGTCGTTGGCGATGTCCTTCGCCACCCAGTCGCCGACGGTGTCCATCGCGGCGTAGCGGCCGTTCTGGGTGAGGCCGGCGCTGCACAGCTGGCCGTCGGGGACGGCCGCCCGGTGGTTGCCGCCGACGTTCTCGCGGTAGAGCCCGTTCCAGTTCCACATGGCGTTGGGATCGGCCTGCCATGCCTGCCAGCACATGGGGTCCTCCTGCTCCATGGCCGGGTTCTGGTGGTCGTCACCCCAGCGCTCCAGGCATCCGTAGTTCCGGGAGGCCGGGTCGATGGCCGACCCGTGGGCGGAGGACTCTCCGGCGAACGGCATCGTGATCAGCAGGACCGCCGCGGACAGGGCGATCAGCACACGCATGAGAAAACCGCCGTGCGCATGACAAGGGGCTCGCATCCAACTCTCCTGGGGGGTGGGGCCGTGGGAGCGCTCCCACTGTAGGAGCGCCCCACCCGGAACGCCATACCCCTCAGCCACTTGTTACATCCGGAGCACCACCCCGCCGGAAGACCCGCCGGCCGCTCCCCGGCGCCCCGCAGCCCCGGCCCCCGCACCCGCGAACCGTCGCGGCCCCGCCCGCCGCCGCTCCCCCACCCCTCCCGGTCCACCGCCCCGGCAACGCGCGCCTCCGGGTCGCCTCGCGCACGGAAAAGCGTTTTGAACGACCGTCATCGATCCGGCAAAACGTTCATGCGACATACCACTCACTTGGCGCATCGACACGCATGCGGAGGGTTACCGGACCGGGGTCCGGCCCGTTGTCGCGGGCATGGAGCCGCGGCAGTGGTGGGATCGGAATACGGTGTTGGCAGAAGCTTTCTGTCTGAGCGACGAGCAGGTGCGTTCCGCGCAGACGGCCCTTGACGAGGCACAGGCACACAGGTCACGCCTGCTGGCGGCGTTCGCCGTCACGGTGGGCAGCGACGGTGCGGTGGCCGGCGTCCTGGGTCTGCACGAACGCGAGGTACGGGTCGCCCGGCGGACCGTGGGGAAGGAGGACGCCCGCGGCGTGGCCGACGAACTGCTGGCCTCGAACCTGTCGACGTCCTCCGACGAGCAGCAGGATCCGGTGGCCGCGGAGACTCCGGCGGCCGTCCCCGGGATGGCCGCCCCCGCGGCGGAGGCCCCGGTGGCGCCCGATCCGCACCACGAGCAGCAGGCGCTCTACCAGCAGCACCAGCAGGCCCAGCAGCAGGTGCACCACCAGCAGGCGCAACAGGCACAGCAAGCCCAGCAGGTCCAGCAGCAGCTCCAGCACCAGCAGGCGCAGCAGCACACGGCCCGGGAGCCGCGCTGGACCGGCGCGATGGACGCCCTGCTGGTCGGCAGCTGGCAGACCGGCGTGGACCTCCAGGTGCTCGCCGCCGAGTTCGGCCTCGACCTCGCCCGGCTCGTGGCGCGTGCGCAGCAACTGTCGGCCGAGGGACGGCTGTCCCCGCCGTGGGCGGCGGCGGGCCCGTCCGGTGAGACCCGCTCCGGGCGGCACCGCCGCAACACCGACGGCACCACCGACTACGGCTACGACTTCTACGACTCCTACGGCTCGTCCCCGTACACCGGGAGCTGGGAAGTGCCGTCCACCGTCCCCGACGACATGCTGACCGCCATGCCGCACCAGCCGGGCTGGCCGCAGTACACGCACAGCGGCGTCTCCTGAGCCCGCGCGCACCGGCGCCGGAGCACCGGTCCGGCCGGCCGGACCTCCGGCCTTCCCGGATCTCCGGTCCCCCGGATCTGCGGTCCCCCGGGACCTCCCGGACTCCCGGCCCTCAGGACGCTTCCGGAGTCCGGCCGACCGGTCGTCGAGGCCGTCGAGGCCGTCGAGGCCGACCAACGGTTGGGGCCGACCGGCCGTCGGGCCCTCAGGGCCTTCGGGCCGTCCGCCCGGAAAGGACGGGCAGCGCCCGGAGCGTCAGCGCCCTGCCTCGCCCCCGCTCCCGCCCCCGCCCCGCTGTTCGAGCCGGCCTGATCGAGTTGACGCGGCGGGCCGCCGGGTGTGCCCTGGAAGTGCGGGGACACCCGGCAGAGAGGAGCCCCGCCATGCAGACGCACGCGATCCGGCACCGGATCCCCGCACGGCACGCCCGGCCCGCCGGGAGGGGACTGCGGCGCTCGCATGTCGGCCGCCCCACCCTGATCAGCGTCGTCTACGGCTGTTACGCGGCCTTTCTCTCCCACGACTCCGGCGGCTCCGGCACCAGGGCACTGGTGACGGGTGTGGTCGCCGGGGCGGCGCTGCTGGTGCTCTGGCTGGCGGTGGCCCGGCTGCTGCCCGCGGGGGTGCTGCGGGAGGTCCGGTCGGCGGTCTGCGGGGCACTGGCGGGGAGCGCCTTCGGGGTGCTGGCCGACCTCAGCGGTGCCACCCTCGGGAAATCGGTGGTGCTCGGGCTGGTGGTGGCCGCGGCGGTGGCCGTCGCCACCAACTACCGGCTGTACGGCAGAGTCCCGTGACCCCGGCGGGGCGCGCGGTCCCGGCGGTCGGCGGCGCGGCGTCGCCGAACCGGCGGCCCGGCGACGTGACGGCACGGCCACCGGCACCGGGGCCGGGGCCGGGGCCGGGGCCGGGGCCGTAACGGCTTTCCGGCCGTGAGGGCCCGGCGGCCGTGACCGTCTCGGGCGAAGTGCGGTGAACAAGTCCCCCGGGCCGTCCACCCGTTGTACGTTCCGAAGATGACATTCGCGGCAGACACGTTCAGCGCCGTCGTCCGCCTCGGCGGCCGCTTCATGACGTCACCCGAGCTGAACGCCCGGGGCGCCGCCCTCGGTCTCGCGGAACGCCTGCTGTACTTCCGCGGCCGCGCCGACGTGCTCGGCGCTCCGTCGCCGCTCCTGGCCACCGAGGTGCTGGGAATCTTCCCGTCCTGGGTCGTGACGTACGCGTACGAGCAGAGCGCCGAACTCACCCCCGCCGAGACCGTGTCGGCCTACTCGGCGGGCTGCTGGGACTGGGCGCGCAACCATCTGACCGGCACGCCCGAGTCCGTACGGGCCGCCCAGCTCGCCCACCGCGTGGTGGACGGCGCCGACGCCTCCGCCCTGCCGCTCTTCGCGGGCTGGCGGGCGGCCGAGCGGCCCGCGCCCACGGACGGCCCGGCCTCGCTGGGGCACGCGCTGATGCTGCTGCGCGAACTCCGCGGCGGGCTGCACTTCGCCGCCCTGCGCGCCTGCGGCCTCGGCGTAACGGAGGCGGTCGTGGCCGACCCGGGCGGCGGCCGGGCGCGGCTGCTCCGCACGGCCTGGCCCGAGGACGCGGCGGACGCCCTGGTCGAGCGGGCCGGGAAGATCCCGGACCTGGCGGAACGGTGGCAGCGCGCCGAGCGGCTGACGGAGGAGTCCTTCGAGCTGGCGGTGGAGTCGGCGCTGCCGCCCGCCGAACGCTCCGAGTTGTGCGAACGGCTGGTCGCGCTCGGCTGACACCGGGCCGGCGGGCGACACGGCCGACGTCACTCGGCACCGGACCCCGCCCCGGACCGGGACCGGGACCGGGACCGGGACCGGGACCGGGACCGGGACCGGGACCGGGACCGGGACCCCAAACCGGACCCGGATCCCGACCCGGACTTCGATCCGGACCCCAAACCGGACCCCGACCCGGCATCGAACCTCAACCCGACCCCGGGCCCCGACCCGAACCCGGACTTCGATCGGGGCCCGGACCCCAATCCGGGCCCCGACCCGTCCCCGGGCCCCAGCCCGGGCCGTGGCCACGCGACAGCCAGGGCGCCCGCGGCGGCCCGGGGCACGCGACAGCCAGGGGCACGCGCTGCAGCCGGGGACACGGCACGGCCGTCCTTCACGCCCGCGCCGGATGAACGGGGAGAGCCCCCGCGGCCCCTCGGAGCGGCCCCCGGACGACGACGGCGGCTGCCACGCCCGGGGCGGACGCGGGCGCGCGCCTCAGGGGCCGGCCGGCGCCCCCTCCGTAACGGCCGGTTCCGCCGTGCCGCCTGCCGTGCCACCCGCGGCCGCCCCACCCGCCGTGCTTCCGGCCCCGCCGCCTTCCCCCGAAGAGGCGGCCGGACCGGAGGCCGGACCGGAGGCCGGAGGACCGCCGGAGCCGCCGGCCGCGCCCGCCCCGCCGGTGCCCGGCCCGGGACGGCGATCGGTGATCGTCAGCCGCCCCCGGTCGATGGTGGCCAGCCGGGGCGCGCGCCGGGCGACGGCGCTGTCGTGCGTCACCATGACGAAGGTCAGGCCGCGCTCGGCCCACAGCCCCTCCAGCAGCGTCACGATGTCGTCCCGTGTCGATTCGTCGAGATTCCCGGTCGGCTCGTCGGCGAGCAGCACCCGGGGCTCCTTCACCAGGGCCCGGGCGATCGCCACCCGCTGCTGCTGGCCGCCGGACATCTCGCCGGGCAGATGCCCGAGCCGCTCCTCCAGCCCCACCGACCGCAGCGCCTCGGCCGCGCGCTCGCGCCGCACACGGGCCTTGACGCCGAGCGGGACGAGGGCGGTCTCCACGTTCTCCTGCGCGGTGAGCGTGGGGATGAGGTTGAAGGTCTGGAAGACGAAGCCGATCTTCTCGGCTCGTACGGCGGTCAGCCCGGACTCGCCCAGCTTCGCCAGGTCGGTGCCGTCCAGCTCGACACTGCCGCCGGTCGGGCGGTCGAGTCCGCCCAGCATCTGGAGCAGCGTGGTCTTGCCGCCGCCGGTCGGCCCCTGGACGACGAGCCGGTCGCCGTCCGGGATGGTCAGGTCGACGCCGGCGAGGGCGTCGACGGTCTCCTTGCCGCGGGTGTAGCGCTTGGTGACACCGCTGAGTTGGTACATGTCGACTCCTGGTCGGTGGGGGCCGGCCGCACGGAAGGGAAGCGGCGGCCGGCCCGGTTCGGGGTGGCCGGCGGTTCAGGCGACGCGGCGCAGGGCGTCGGCGGGACGCAGCCGGGAGGCCCGCCAGCCGCCGAAGGCCCCGGCGACGAGCCCGCCGGTCACGGCGAGTC
>NZ_WHPN01000246.1 GCF_009735685.1 Streptomyces lycii
CCCACGACGCGCCCCGTCTGCCCCCGCGCGCCCCCCGGTGTGGGATATCCCGCAGGTCGTCGGCTTGTCCCCGTCCCGACCGGCGCACTACTGTCGCAGAGCCTTGGTGCACGGGAAACCGGTGGAGAACCGGTGCGGCCCTCGCCACTGTGATCGGGAAGTCCGGTTCCACCCGCAAGGGAGCCACTGGGACACCGCGGAGCGCCGCGGTGCCCGGGAAGGCGGAGCACGGACGGCATGACCCGTAAGCCAGGAGACCGGCCAGGGCACGTCGTCCATCCACGAGGTGCTGGAGAGGTCCGCTTTTCCCATGCATATAGCCGAGGGTTACCTGCCCCCCTGGCACGCGGTCGCCTGGGGCGCCGCGTCCGCCCCGTTCGTCGTCCACGGCGTCCGCGCGCTGACCCGCGAGGTCGGGGACCATCCCGAGAGCACCCTGCTGCTCGGCGCCTCCGGTGCCTTCACCTTCGTGCTCTCCGCCCTGAAAATCCCCTCCGTGACGGGCAGTTGCTCGCACCCGACCGGCACCGGGCTCGGCGCCGTTCTGTTCCGGCCGCCGGTGATGGCGGTGCTCGGCACGATCACCCTGCTCTTCCAGGCGCTGCTGCTGGCCCACGGCGGGCTCACCACGCTCGGCGCCAACGTCTTCTCCATGGCCGTCGTCGGCCCCTGGGCCGGATACGGCGCCTACCGGCTGCTGCGGCGCCTCGGCGCCCCGCTCATGGCGGCCGTCTTCGCCGGGGCCTTCACCGCCGACCTGAGCACGTACTGCGTGACCAGCGTCCAGCTCGCCCTCGCGTTCCCCGACCCGGCGAGCGGCATCGCGGGATCCCTCGCGAAGTTCGGCGGCATCTTCGCCGTCACCCAGATCCCGCTGGCCGTCAGCGAGGGGATCCTCACGGTGCTGGTGCTGCGGCTGCTCAGCCAGGCCGGCACGTCCGAACTGGTCCGTCTCGGTGTGCTCACGGCCGCGGCGGGCCGGAAGAAGGAGCAGGAGGCGGCCCGGTGACCCGGAACACGAAGATCAACCTGTTGCTGCCGGCCCTGGTCGCCGCCCTCGCGGTGCTGCCCCTCGCCCTCGGGCTCGGCGACCACCGGGAGGAGCCCTTCACCGGGGCCGACGCCGAGGCCGAGACCGCGATCACCGATATCCGTCCCGACTACGAGCCCTGGTTCAGCCCGCTCTACGAACCCCCGTCCGGCGAGGTCGAGTCGGCGCTCTTCGCCCTGCAGGCCGCGCTCGGCGCGGGCGTCCTGGCGTACTGCATCGGGCTCCGCCGCGGCCGCCGGCAGGGCGAGGCCAGGGCCGCCGCCGCGCTCGCGGAGGCCGAGGGCGGACAGGACCGGGGACGGGCGCCGGACGACACCACCACGGGGTCGTAACCGGCCGTGCTCCCCATCGACGCGGCGGCGCACAGCAACCGCTGGCGCCGCCGCCACCCCGTGGACAAGGCGGTCCTGGGACTCGGACTGACCGTCACGGCCGTCTGCCTGCCGCCCTGGCCCGGTGCGCCCCTGATCGCCGTGACGGCCCTGGTGATCATCCTCGGGCCCGCCGCGGTGCGGCCGCGGCAGCTGTGGCGCGCCTACCGGGTCCCGCTCGGCTTCTGCGTCACCGGCGCGCTGCCCCTGCTCGTACGGGTCGGCGGGGCGGACGGCCCGCTCTCCCTCGCGCCGGACGGCCCCGTGCAGGCCGCGCACCTGCTGCTGCGCACCTCGGCCGCCTCCCTGGGCGTGCTGCTGTTCGCGTTCACCACGCCGCTGTCGGACGTGCTGCCCCGGCTGACCCGGGCGGGCGTGCCCCCGGCGGTCGCCGACGTCGCCCTGGTCACCTACCGGATCACGTTCCTGCTGCTGGACACCGTCGCCCGGGTCCGCCGGGCGCAGGCCGCCCGCCTCGGCCACACCAGCCGGGCCGCGGCCTGGCGTTCGCTCGCCGGACAGGGCGCGACCGTCTTCCTGCGCGCCTTCTCCCGGGCCGGGAGACTCCAGGACGGACTGGCCGGGCGCGGCTACGACGGGACGCTGCGCGTCCTCGTCACCGGCGCCCCCGTCTCGCGCCGTTTCGTCGCCGCGTCCGCCGGGCTCCTGGCCGCTCTCGCCACAGCCACGCTCGTCCTCGAAAGGGTGCTGCCATGACCACCGGATCCGCACCGCCCGTGGTGGAGCTGGCCGAGGCCGGATACGGCTACGAGGACGGCCCCACGGTGTTCCGCGGACTCACCTTCGCCGTACGCGGCGGCCGCGCGCTGGCCCTGCTCGGCCGCAACGGCAGCGGCAAGACGACCCTGCTCCGGCTGCTCACCGGCGGGCTCCGCCCGACCTCCGGCGAACTGCGCGTCGACGGCGTCCGGGTCGGGCCCGGCCGGGCGGCCCTCACCCGGCTGCGCACCTCCGTACAACTGGTCCTCCAGGACCCGGACGACCAGCTCTTCGCGGCCTCCGTCGGCCAGGACGTGTCGTTCGGCCCGATGAACCTCGGCCTGCCGGAAGAGCAGGTGGGACGGCGTGTCGAGGAGTCCCTGGAGGCGCTGGGCATCGCCGCGCTGCGGGACCGGCCCACCCATCTGCTGTCCCACGGCCAGCGGAAGCGGGCGGCCATCGCCGGTGCCGTCGCGATGCGCCCGCGGGTGCTGGTCCTCGACGAGCCCACCGCGGGGCTCGACCCGCACGGTCAGGAGCAGCTGCTCGACGTCCTGGCCGGACTCCAGGAGTCCGGCACCACCGTGGTCATGACCACGCACGACGTCGACCTCGCCCTGCGGTGGGCGGACGACGCGGCGATCCTGGCGCCCGGCGGGCCGTACACCGGACCGGTCGGCGACCTGCTGGGCGACAGCGCCCTGCTGGCACGGGCGGGGCTGCGCCAGCCGTGGGGGCAGGCGGCGGCACGGGTGCTGCGCGCCCACGGGCTGCCGGGCGGGGAGGGCGACGCGCCGCGGACGCCGGAGGAACTGCTGAGCCTGGCGGGGCGTCCCGGCGGGGCCGGCCGGAGCATGCCGGCGGCCGGAGCCGGGGGCCTGCCCGCGCAGGCACCCCCGGGACCGGCAGGCCGGTGACGGCGGGGGGCGGGACGAGGGCTCCCGGAGGAAGCGAGGGGCGCCGGTGACGGCGGGCGGGACGGGGATCCCGGGTGCGGACGCGAGCTTCGCAGGTGCGGGCGCGGGGGCGGCCGGCGCAAGGTGTCCGGCAGATCGGCGCCCGGCTGAGCGCGTTCCGCTTCACCCCGGCGTAGAAGGTGTCCACGGGGATCAGCCGGCGGAGGCGTTGGCCGGCGGGAGGGTTGAGTGAGCGCGGAGGCGGCCGTCCGTCGTGGCGCGCGCGAACCGCGACCGGCGCGCCGATGACCCGGCGCCGATGACCGATGACCGGGCACCGACGACCGGGCACCGATGACCGGTGTGTCCGACGCCCGGTGTCCGCCGTCCACCGCCTGGTGCCCGGTGTCCGACACCCGAGGTTGCGGGCATGGTGCCCCCGCCGGGCGGCCGAGGCCCGTGACCGGCGCGCGCCCCGGCGACCGCGACGCCCCGGCCCACGGCCGTCCGAGGCTCCACCCCGCCCGCCCGTGCTCCCCGCACACCCGCCCGCCCGGCTTGCGGCAAGCGCTCCCGCGTGCCCGCCCGCGGGGGGACACTAAAGGCATGTGCCGCAGCATCAAGACACTCCGCCCGCCCTACACCGACGAGGTCGGCGACGACGACATCCGGGCCGCCGCCCTGCAGTACGTCCGCAAGATCTCGGGATTCCGCGCCCCCGCGGCCCACAACGAGCGTGCCTTCGACGAGGCCGTGGACGCGGTGACCGCCGCGACCCGCGACCTGCTGGCCGATCTGGAGGTCCGGGGCGGCGCCAAGCCGCACCGCCCGGCCGGGTCGCTGTGACGGGGCGGGCCCGTGCGGCAGCGGACGAACCGTGCCGCACGGGCCCGCCGCGCGCTCTTCGCGTACGTCAGCAGACGCCGTCGCCGGGCTTCGGGTTGCCCAGGCCGAACAGCGGCCGCAGTTTCAGCCCGGCCCAGGTGCCGAGCAGCGCGAACGCGCCCCACAGCCAGCCGTGCAGGCTGCCCGAGGCGATCCCCGCGAGATAGGCGCCGATGTTGCAGCCCCCGGCCAGCCGGGCGCCGACGCCCATCAGGACACCGCCGAGCACCGCCGCCACCGCGGTGCGCCACGGAATGCCGCGGTGCAGCGCCCAGGTGCCGCCGAGCGAGGCGGCGACCGCCGCGCCGATCATGATTCCGATGTCGGTGAGGCTCGTCTTGTCGGCTAGTACGGGGCCTGCCAGCGCCTCCGCGTTACCGGGCTGCCGCCACCAGGACCACGACTCCGGGTGACCGCCCAGCGCGCCGACCAGCTCCGAGCCCCACAGGCTGAAGGCGCTGGTGACACCCCAGGCGCCACCGGAGACCACCAGCACTCCGGCGCCGAGCAGCGCCAGGGCCAGCGCCCCGGCGGCGAGCGGCCACGAGCCGCGCAGCGCGCGGGCGGCTCCCCGGGCGGACGGCACCGCGCCCAGCGGCGGAGGGTTGCGCCGTGCCTGGATTCGGCGGGTGACGAGGACGACGGCGGCCAGCACCAGGACGGTCACGGCCCAGGAGCCGAACCAGCCGATGTGGTCGGCCATGACGACCGGCTCCAGCGCGGGGAGGTCCTTCCACAGGTCGAACTGCCAGGCGGCGAGCGTGGCCCCGGCGATGAAGCCGCCGAGCGTCAGCACGATCGACGTCTGCCCCGAGCCGACCGCGAACAGCGTGCCGGAGGCGCAGGCGCCGCCGAGCTGCATGCCGACGGCGAACAGCGTCGAGCCGGCGAGCAGCCCGATTCCGAGCGGCCCGCCCGAGGGCGCGGGCACCGAGCCGAACAGTCCGGTGCCGCTGCCGATGACCAGGGCGAACAGGGTGGCCGTGGTGCCCAGCAGCAGGGCGTGGGCCCGCAGGCCGGTCCCGTTGCCGACGGCCATGAGCTGACGCCAGGCCGAGGTGAAGCCGAAGCGGGAGTGGAACAGGGCCACGCCCAGTCCGAGGCCCAGCAGGAGCAGCACACCGGGCTTGGCCCCGTGCGCCGACCAGACGTACAGGGTCAGCGCGGCGGCGAGCAGTGCCGAGACGGCGAGCGGGCCGCGGCGGACCGGCGGTGCCGGAGGCGCCGACGGGCGGGGAGCCGAGGTGGGGGAGGAGAACCGGGCGGCGGGCGTACGCGTCGGCGTCGCCGCCGCGGCGGGCGGTGCGGTGGTCACGGAAACACTCCGGGGGCAGTGCGCGGGTGGGGGTCTCGGCGCCGCCGGGCACGCGGAAAGCGGCCCGGCGTGGGGTCAGCGCCGACAGAGACCGTCGTCGACGCACCACGCCGAGTTCGCGAACAGCGCGAGACACAGCAGGGGAGTGGGTGCGGACATGCGCATGAGGATACGACTCCTCCGCCGGGGCCCGGGAGGCCGTCTCGCCATGTGATCCGCTCGGTGGGACGCGGGCGGCCGGGGACCGCCGTATTCCCCCGCGGCGGGTGCGGCACCCCACGCCCGCCGGGGCTCTCAGCCGCCGTGCGTGCCGCCCGTTGCCGGTTCTCAGCCGCGCGTGCCGCCCGTCGCAGGGGCCCTCAGCCGTGCCTGCCGACCGTCACCGGGGTTCTCACCCCCGCGTGCCGCCCGCCTCCAGGGCCGCCCTCCCGGTGCGGGAGGCGGCGCGGGCGAACAGCAGTCCGCCGAGCAGGAAGTAGGCGTCCACGGCACGCATCGACCACAGCGTGACGGCCGAGGGCCGAGGCTCCCCGTACACCTCCTCGACCGTCATGCCGCTCAGCCCGTGGGTCAGCGCACCCGTCGTCCGGAGCAGATCGTCGGCCACCCCGGCCCCGCCCCGGGCCACCAGCAGCACGGCCGCGGCCCAGGCGGCCGTGAGCAGCAGCCGGCGGGACAGCGCCCCGTCGTACGGGCGGCCCGTACGGCCCAGCGCGGCGGCGGTCCACGCGCCGAGGAAGCACAGCCCGGCGACCACCAGGTCGTACACCAGCATCCCGCCCGACAGCCCGTCGAGCGCGACGCCCTCACCCAGCCCCGCGGTGCCGCCCAGGGCCCAGTGGACGTGGAACGCCCCGAACACCGCGGCCCAGACGGCCGCCGCCCCCGTCGCCCGGGGCCGGCCCGCACCGCCGGTGTGCCGCGGTTCCGCGGCGACGCGCCGCCCGTCCGCTCCCGGCCCCCCGTCCGCTCCCGGCCGCCCGTTCACTCCCGGTCCTCCGTCCGCTTCCGGCCGCCCGTCCGTGCCCGCCCGCCGTGCCGCCGTCCTGCTCCGTGTCCTGTACGCCCTGCTCTTCGTCGCCGGTGTCGCCATGAGCCGCAGCCTGCCGCCGCTCACCGGTGCTCCGCGTCCGCCCTGGGGCGGGCCCGGCGTGCCCGTCTCCGCCGCCCGGCGGAGGACTCCCGTCCGCCGGGCGGGGGCATCATGGGGGAGTGGACACCGTCATCAGAGCCGCCGGTCCCGAGGACGCACCGGTGCTCAGCGAGCTGGCCCTGCGCTCCAAGGGCTACTGGGGATACGACCGCGACTTCCTGGAACTGTGCCGCGCCGAACTCACCCTGGACCCGGCGGAGACGGTCCCCGGCCGGGCGGCGGTCGCCGAGGCCGGCGGCCGCACCGTGGGCTTCTACGCGCTGGGCCGGCAGCGGGCCGAGGTGGCGCTGGCGCACCTGTTCGTCGAGCCGGACCGCATCGGGTGCGGCATCGGACGCCTGCTGTGGGAGCACGCCGTGGCCGCGGCGCGGGCGGCGGGCAGTGTCCGCGTCAGCATCGACGCCGACCCGTTCGCGGAGCCGTTCTACCGGGCCATGGGCGCCCGGCCCGCCGGGACGGTGCCGTCGGGCTCCGTACCCGGCCGCATGCTCCCGCTGCTGGTGTACGACATCCCGGCGGCCGGGACACCGCGCTGACGGGCCCCGGGCCGTACGGCGCGCCGGCCCGCGGCGCATGCCCGCCGCGGCGCCTCGCCGGGCGGGGGGAGGGTCCGCGCAGCGGTGCGGCCGCCGGGCACGGTGCGGCTCGCCGCCGTGTCACGTACCCGAAAGCACGGGGGTGGCGGCCGTTGTACTGTCACCATGTCCCCATGGGTGTCGACGAGGTGGCGGACGAGCTGTACGCGTTGCCGCCCGGCGCCTTCACCGCCGCCCGGGACAAGGCGGCACAGGAGGCGCCGCGCGAGCAGCGCCGCGCCATCAGGGCCCTGCGCCGGCCGACGCTGGCGGCCTGGGCGGTGAACCTGCTGGTCCGCGCGGACCGGAAGCAGGTGGAACTGCTCACCCGGCTGGGTGAGGAACTCCGCGCCGCGCACCGAGACCTGGACGGCACCCAGCTGCGCGAGCTGACCGCACAGCAACGGCAGCTGGTGGCCGCGTTGTCGCGGCAGGCCGGGCGGCTGACCACGGAGGCCGGGCAGGGGGTTTCCGAAGGCGTGCTGCGGGAGGTCGAGGCGACGGTGCACGCGGCGCTCGCCGATCCCGACGCGGCGCGCCGGCTCTCGTCGGGCCGGCTGACGAAGGCCCTCCCCGCGCCCTCCGGCTTCGGACCGGTGACCGGGGACGATGAGGGCGGCGCCGGTGACGCGACGGTGCATCCGCTGCGGCCGCCGGAGGGGGCGCGGCAGGGAGCGCGCCGCGGGCGCAAGGGCATGAACCGCCCCGGACCGGCCGCGACGGCGGGCGGACGGGCGTCGGTCACCGATCTGACCGAGCACAGCCGCTCCCAGGAACGGGCCGGCCGCGAGCGGGAGAAGCGCCGCGCCGATTCGCGCCGGGCGGCGGAGGACCTCACCCGGGCGGCCCGCACCAGCCGGGAGGAGGCCGACGCCGCGGAGCAGGAGCTGGCCGAGGCGCAGGACCGGCTGGAGGAGGCGCGGGACCGGGTGCACGAACTCACCGGGGAACTGCGCCGGGCGAAGCAGCGGCTCACGGAGGCCGAGAAGGCGGAACGCTCCGCGCGGGGCCCGGCGGAGCGGGCGCGCCGCGCGGCGGAGCGCGACCGGGAACGGGCCGACCGGGCGCGGGCCGAGGCGGAACGCGTCGACGCCGGCGACGGCCCGCGGGGAGGCCGCAAACCGCGCCGCCCCGGCGGCGCCTAGGCCGCCGCACACCGGGCGCCGTTCCGTACGACGCCCCTCGCCCTGCGGCGGCGAAGCGACGAGGGTGACCCTCGCCCACCCGCCCGCACCGCCGCCGACCGCGAGGGCCTCCCCGGCGCCGGTGCGCGAAGCCCGGACGGCAGCCACGGGACGCAACCGGCAGGGCCCGGCCGTCCCAGTGGCCGGAACCGGCACGGAGCAGGGCAGGCCCCCACGAGGGCGGGCCCCGCGGGCACGCCTCCACGGGGGCAGGCCCCCACGGGACGCCACGGCACCGAGCCCGGCCCGCCGCCGCGGGCGGCGACC
>NZ_WHPN01000247.1 GCF_009735685.1 Streptomyces lycii
GTCCCGGGACGCCGCGGAGCGGAGCCGGGAGCGCCCGTCCGCACCGGCCGGCCCCGACTCGGCGGGGGTACGGACCACGGTGGCCCGGGACCCGGACGGTGGCCCCGCGCCCGGGACCGGCTCAGGGCCGCGGGACGGACACCCCGGACCGGCCCGACACCCCGGACCGGACCGACCCCCCGGACCGGACCGACCCCCCGGACCGGACCGACCCCCCGGACCGGACCGGCGCAGCGGCCCACCGGAAGCCCGGAGGGAACCGGACCGGACGCGGACCGTGACGCCCGCCCCGCCCCCGGCGCAGGCCCCGCACCGCCACCGAACCTCGCCCACCCCGCCCCGGCAGACAGCCCGCCCCGACCGACCGCCGCCCGCCGGCACCCCCCACCACCGCTCGTACGCCTCCCACCTACGGAGTAACCGGATGCTGCACCAGCCCGGGCAGAGCCCCCGGACCCCCGGCCGCAATCCCGGCCACCTCGTGTCGGCCGCGGACCTCAGCCGCGACGACGCCGTGCTGATCCTCGACACCGCCGAGGAGATGGCCCGGGTAGCCGACCGGCCCATCAAGAAGCTGCCCACACTGCGCGGACGCACCGTCGTGAACCTCTTCTTCGAGGACTCGACCCGCACCCGGATCTCTTTCGAGGCGGCCGCGAAGCGGCTCTCGGCAGACGTCATCAACTTCTCGGCCAAGGGCTCCTCGGTCTCCAAGGGCGAGTCCCTGAAGGACACCGCGCTCACGCTGGAGGCGATGGGGGCCGACGCCGTCGTCATCCGGCACCACGACTCCGGAGCCCCGCACCGCCTCGCCACCTCGGGCTGGATCGGCGGCTCGGTCGTGAACGCGGGCGACGGCACCCACGAGCACCCCACCCAGGCCCTGCTGGACGCCTTCACCATGCGCCGCCACCTCGCGGGCGCCCCGGACGGCGGGCCCACCCATCACAGGGGCCCCGGAGACGGCACCGGCCGCGATCTCGAGGGACGCCGGATCACGGTAGTCGGCGACATCCTGCACAGCCGGGTCGCCCGCTCGAACGTCCATCTGCTGACGACGCTCGGCGCCGAGGTCACCCTGGTCGCGCCGCCGACCCTGGTGCCCGTCGGCAGCGAGCGCTGGCCGTGCGAGATCTCCTACGACCTGGACGCCGTACTGCCGAAGTCCGACGCCGTGATGATGCTGCGGGTGCAGCGCGAGCGGATGAACGCCGCCTTCTTCCCGACCGAGCGCGAATACTCCCGCCGCTACGGTCTGGACGCCGACCGGATGGCGCGGATGCCCGACCACGCCGTCGTGATGCACCCCGGGCCTATGAACCGCGGCATGGAGATCACCGCCGAGGTCGCCGACTCCGGCCGCTGCACGGCCGTCGAGCAGGTCGCGAACGGCGTCAGCATCCGGATGGCCGTCCTCTACCTGCTGCTCGGCGGCGCCGAGCCCGCCGTCACCGGTGCCGCCGACCCGGCGCCCACCGCCCGCACCGAGGAGAACAAGTGAGCATGAACGACCCGAAGAAGACCCTGATCCGCGGCGCCCGGATCCTCGGCGGCGAGCCGCGGGACGTACGCGTCGACCCGGTGACGGGCACGGTGGAGGAGACGGGCACCGGGCTGGCCGCCGACGGCGCCGACGTCATCGAGGCCGGGGGCCGGATCCTGCTGCCCGGCCTGGTCGACCTGCACACGCATCTGCGCGAGCCCGGCCGGGAGGACTCCGAGACCGTGCTCACCGGCACCAGGGCGGCAGCGGTCGGCGGCTTCACCGCGGTGCACGCCATGGCCAACACCTTCCCCGTGGCGGACACCGCCGGTGTCGTCGAGCAGGTCTGGCGGCTCGGCAAGGAGTCCGGCTACTGCGACGTGCGCCCGGTCGGCGCCGTCACCGTCGGCCTGGAGGGCAGGCAGCTGGCCGAGCTGGGAGCGATGCACGACTCGGCCGCCGGCGTCCGCGTCTTCTCCGACGACGGCAAGTGCGTCGACGACGCGGTGATCATGCGCCGGGCGCTGGAGTACGTGAAGGCCTTCGGCGGCGTGATCGCCCAGCACGCCCAGGAGCCGCGACTGACCGAGGGCGCGCAGATGAACGAGGGCGTCGTCTCCGCCGAGCTGGGCCTGGGCGGCTGGCCCGCCGTCGCCGAGGAGTCGATCATCGCCCGGGACGTGCTGCTCGCCGCGCACGTCGGTTCCCGGCTGCACGTCTGCCACCTCTCCACCGCGGGCTCCGTCGAGATCGTCCGCTGGGCGAAGTCCAAGGGCTGGAACGTGACCGCCGAGGTCACCCCGCACCACCTCCTGCTCACCGACGAGCTGGTGCGCTCCTACGACCCCGTCTACAAGGTCAACCCGCCGCTGCGCACCGAGGCCGACGTCATGGCGCTGCGCGAGGCCCTCGCCGACGGCACCATCGACTGCGTCGCCACCGACCACGCCCCGCACCCGCACGAGGACAAGGACTGCGAGTGGGGCGCGGCCGCCATGGGCATGGTCGGTCTGGAGACCGCGCTGAGTGTGGTGCAGCACACCATGGTCGACACCGGCCTGCTCGACTGGCCGGGCGTCGCGGACCGGATGTCCTTCCGCCCGGCCGCCATCGGGCGGCTGGAGGGACACGGCCGTCCGGTGGCCGCCGGTGAGCCCGCGAACCTGACCCTGCTGGATCCCGATTACCGTGGGGTGGTGGACCCCGCGGGCTTCGCCTCCCGCAGCCGCAACACCCCGTACGAGGGCCGTGAGCTGCCGGGACGTGTGACGCACACCTTCCTGCGGGGTCGGGCGACGGTCGCGGACGGAAAGCTGGCAGCGTGAACACTTCTCTCATCGATCTCGCGGCGGGACAGCCGGAGTCCCAGCAGGTCACGGACTGGGCCGACCGCATCGGCTGGACCGTGGGACTGCTGCTTTTCGTGGCACTCCTGTACTGGCTGATGCGCCAGGGCTGGAAGTGGCGCGCCCTGCTCCAGTCCGACCTGCCCGAGCTGCACGAGATCCCCGCGGGCGGGGCCGGTCCCGCCGCGCCGCGGCTCGCGCTGTCCGGCCGCTACCACGGCTCGACCACCGCCGGGCAGTGGCTCGACCGGATCGTCGCGCACGGCCTGGGCACCCGCAGCCGGGCCGACCTCACCCTCACGGACGCCGGGCTCGCCGTCGTGCGCCCCGGGGCGCGGGACTTCTTCGTCCCCGCCTCCGCCCTGCGCGGCGCACGTCTGGACAAGGGCATCGCGGGCAAGGTCCTGAGCGAGGGCGGCCTGCTGGTGATCACCTGGGAGCACGGCGGCCGGCTGATCGACTCCGGTTTCCGCTCCGACCGCGCGGCCGAGCACCCCGCCTGGGTCGAGGAGACCAACAAGATGTCCGGTGGCCCCATCGACGCAGCCGCCGTCCCGCACGACAAGGAAGGCGCATGATGACGACCTCCACCCGGGGCGCCAAGGCCCCCGCCGTACTCGTCCTGGAGGACGGCCGCAGCTTCCGCGGCCGCGCCTACGGGGCGGTGGGGGAGACCTTCGGCGAAGCGGTCTTCTCGACCGGCATGACCGGTTACCAGGAGACCCTCACCGACCCGTCCTACCACCGGCAGGTCGTGGTCATGACCGCCCCGCACATCGGCAACACCGGGGTCAACGACGAGGACCCCGAGTCGAAGCGCATCTGGGTGTCCGGCTATGTCGTACGCGACCCCGCCCGCACCCCGTCCAACTGGCGCTCCGTCCGCACCCTCGACGAGGAGCTGTCCGCGCAGGGCGTCGTCGGCATCAGCGGTGTCGACACCCGCGCCCTGACCCGGCACCTCCGCGAGCGCGGGGCGATGCGGGTCGGGATCTTCTCCGGTGACGCGATCGCCGGTGAGGCGGCGCTGCTGGAGCGGGTGCGGTCCGCGCCCGAGATGAAGGGCGCCGATCTGAGCGGCGAGGTCGCCACCACCGAGCGGTACGTCGTCCCGGCGATCGGCACCAAGCGGTTCACGGTCGCCGCGATCGACCTCGGCATCAAGGGCATGACCCCGCACCGGATGGCCGAGCGCGGCATAGAGGTGCACGTCCTGCCCGCCGACGCGACGCCCGAGGACGTCTACGCCGTCGAGCCGGACGGGGTGTTCTTCTCCAACGGCCCGGGCGACCCGGCCACCGCCGACCGGCCCGTCGCCCTGATGCGCGCGGTCCTGGAGCGGAAGACCCCGCTCTTCGGGATCTGCTTCGGCAACCAGATCCTCGGCCGCGCCCTCGGCTTCGGCACCTTCAAGCTGAAGTACGGCCACCGCGGGATCAACCAGCCCGTGCAGGACCGTTCCACCGGCAAGGTCGAGGTCACCGCGCACAACCACGGCTTCGCCGTGGACGCCCCGCTCGACGCGCCGTCCGACACCCCGTACGGCCGCGCCGAGGTGTCCCACGTCTGCCTCAACGACAACGTGGTCGAGGGCCTGCGGCTGCTCGACCGCCCCGCCTTCAGTGTCCAGTACCACCCCGAAGCGGCCGCCGGCCCGCACGACGCCGCCTACCTGTTCGACCGCTTCGTATCCCTGATGGAGGGCCAGCGTGCCTAAGCGCACCGATATCCAGTCCGTCCTGGTCATCGGCTCCGGCCCGATCGTCATCGGCCAGGCCGCCGAGTTCGACTACTCCGGCACCCAGGCGTGCCGCGTCCTCAAGTCCGAGGGCCTGCGGGTGATCCTGGTCAACTCCAACCCGGCGACGATCATGACCGACCCGGAGATCGCCGACGCCACGTACGTCGAGCCGATCACCCCGGAGTACGTCGAGAAGATCATCGCCAAGGAGCGCCCCGACGCCCTGCTGCCCACCCTGGGCGGCCAGACCGCGCTCAACACCGCGATCTCGCTGCACGAGTCCGGCACCCTGGAGCGGTACGGCGTCGAGCTGATCGGCGCCAATGTCGAGGCGATCAACAAGGGCGAGGACCGCGATCTCTTCAAGGACGTGGTCGCCGCCGTCAAGGAGAAGATCGGTCACGGCGAGTCGGCCCGCTCCGTGATCTGCCACTCGATGGACGAGGTCCTCGCGGGCGTCACGGAACTCGGCGGCTACCCGGTCGTCGTCCGCCCCTCCTTCACCATGGGCGGCGCGGGCTCCGGCTTCGCCCACGACGAGGAGGACCTGCGCCGTATCGCCGGCCAGGGCCTCGCGCTCTCGCCGACCACCGAGGTGCTCCTGGAGGAGTCCATCCTGGGCTGGAAGGAGTACGAGCTGGAGCTGATGCGCGACAAGAACGACAACGTCGTGGTCGTCTGCTCCATCGAGAACTTCGACCCGATGGGCGTGCACACCGGTGACTCCATCACCGTCGCCCCGGCGATGACGCTCACCGACCGCGAGTACCAGACGCTGCGGGACATCGGCATCGCCGTGATCCGCGAGGTCGGCGTCGACACCGGCGGCTGCAACATCCAGTTCGCGGTCAACCCCGAGGACGGCCGGGTCATCGTCATCGAGATGAACCCGCGCGTCTCCCGGTCCTCCGCGCTCGCCTCCAAGGCCACCGGCTTCCCGATCGCCAAGATCGCCGCCCGGCTCGCCGTCGGCTACACGCTGGACGAGATCCCCAACGACATCACCGAGAAGACCCCGGCGTCCTTCGAGCCGACCCTCGACTACGTCGTGGTCAAGGCTCCGCGCTTCGCCTTCGAGAAGTTCCCGGCCGCCGACGCCACCCTCACCACCACCATGAAGTCGGTCGGCGAGGCCATGGCCATCGGCCGCAACTTCACCGAGGCGCTGCAGAAGGCGCTGCGCTCGCTGGAGAAGAAGGGCTCGCAGTTCGACTTCGCCGGTGAGCCGGGGGAGAAGGACGCCCTGCTGGCCGAGGCCCGCGTGCCGACCGACGGCCGGATCAACACCGTGATGGCCGCGATCCGCGCCGGCGCCTCCCGGCAGGAGGTCTTCGAGGCCACCTCGATCGACCCGTGGTTCACCGACCAGCTGTTCCTGATCAAGGAGATCGCGGACGAGATCGCGGCCGCCGGGAAGCTGGAGCCGGAGCTGCTGGCCGAGGCCAAGCGGCACGGCTTCTCCGACGCCCAGATCGCCGCCGTACGGGGCCTGGCCGAGGACGTGGTGCGCGAGGTCCGGCACGCGGTCGGCCTCCGCCCGGTCTACAAGACGGTCGACACCTGCGCCGCCGAGTTCGCCGCGAAGACCCCGTACTTCTACTCCTCCTACGACGAGGAGAGCGAGGTCGCCCCGCGCGAGAAGCCCGCGGTGATTATTCTCGGCTCGGGCCCGAACCGGATCGGCCAGGGCATCGAGTTCGACTACTCCTGCGTCCACGCCTCCTTCGCGCTGCACGACGCCGGCTACGAGACCGTCATGGTCAACTGCAACCCGGAGACCGTCTCCACCGACTACGACACCTCCGACCGGCTCTACTTCGAGCCGCTCACCCTGGAGGACGTCCTGGAGATCGTGCACGCGGAAATGCAGGCCGGTCCCGTCGCCGGCGTCGTCGTCCAGCTCGGCGGCCAGACCCCGCTCGGTCTCGCCCAGGCCCTGAAGGACAACGGCGTGCCCATCGTCGGCACCTCGCCCGAGGCCATCAACCTCGCCGAGGAGCGCGGCGCCTTCGGCCGTGTCCTGGACGGGGCGGGGCTGCCCGCGCCCAAGTACGGCACGGCGTTCTCCTTCGACGAGGCCAAGGCGATCGCGGCGGGCATCGGCTATCCGGTGATGGTCCGCCCCTCGTACGTGCTCGGCGGCCGCGGCATGGAGATCGTCTACGACGAGCCCTCGCTCGGCGAGTACCTGGAACGGCACGCCGGTCTCATCTCCGAGCACCCGGTGCTCATCGACCGCTTCCTCGACGACGCCATCGAGATCGACGTCGACGCGCTCTACGACGGCACCGAGCTGTACCTCGGCGGCGTCATGGAGCACATCGAGGAGGCCGGCATCCACTCCGGCGACTCCGCCTGCGCGCTGCCCCCGATCACCCTCGGCGGCTTCGACATCAAGCGGCTGCGCGCCTCCACCGAGGCCATCGCCAAGGGCGTCGGTGTCCGCGGGCTGATCAACATCCAGTTCGCGATGGCCGGGGACATCCTCTACGTCCTGGAGGCGAACCCTCGCGCCTCCCGCACCGTGCCCTTCACCTCCAAGGCCACCGCCGTCCCGCTCGCCAAGGCCGCCGCCCGCATCTCGCTCGGCGCGACCGTGGCCGAGCTGCGCGCCGAGGGCATGCTGCCGAAGACCGGTGACGGCGGCACCCTGCCGCTGGACGCGCCGATCTCCGTCAAGGAGGCGGTCATGCCGTGGAGCCGCTTCCGCGACGCCTCCGGGCGCGGCGTGGACACCGTCCTCGGCCCGGAGATGCGTTCCACCGGCGAGGTCATGGGCATCGACTCGGTCTTCGGCTCGGCCTACGCCAAGTCGCAGGCCGGGGCGTACGGCGCGCTGCCGACGAAGGGCCGGGCCTTCGTCTCCGTGGCCAACCGCGACAAGCGCGCGATGATCTTCCCTGCCCGGGAACTGGTCGCGCTCGGCTTCGAGCTGCTGGCCACCTCCGGCACCGCGGAGGTGCTCCGGCGCAACGGCATCGCCACCACCGTCGTGCGCAAGCAGTACGAGGGCGAGGGGCCCGGCGGCGAGAAGACGATCGTCCAGCTGATCCACGACGGCGACGTCGACCTCATCGTCAACACCCCCTACGGCACCGGCGGCCGCCTCGACGGCTACGAGATCCGTACGGCGGCCGTGGCCCGCGGCGTGCCGTGCCTGACCACGGTCCAGGCGCTCGCCGCCGCCGTCCAGGGCATCGAGGCGCTGACCCGCGGTGACGTCGGCGTCCGTTCGCTCCAGGAACACGCGGAACACCTCACCGCCTCCCGCGGGGTGTGAGCAGCGGTGGGGGACACCGCCGGTGTCCCCCTCCGCCGCGAGCGAGCCCCTGCGCCGCGTGAGCCCACTCCGCCGCGAGTGACACCGTCCGCCTGAGCAGAAAGCCCGGAGCCCCCGATGTACCGCCTCTTCTTCAACCTCTTCTTCCAGCGGATGGACCCCGAGAAGGCCCACGAGCTGGCCTTCGGCTGGATCAGGCGCGCCGCCCGGATCCCCTTCCTGCGCACCCTGCTCGCGTCCGTGCTCGCGCCGCGCCGCCCCGAGCTGCTGACGACGGCCTTCGGCCGGCTGATGCCCGGTCCGTTCGGCCTCGCCGCGGGCTTCGACAAGAACGCCGCCGCCGTCGACGGCCTGGCCGTCCTCGGCTTCGACCACGTCGAGATCGGCACCGTCACGGGCGAGCCGCAGCCCGGCAACCCCCGGCGGCGGCTCTTCCGGCTGGTCCCGGACCGGGCGCTGGTCAACCGGATGGGCTTCAACAACGACGGCTCGGCCGCCGTGGCCGCCCGGCTGGCCGAGCGCAGCGCCGCCCGGGGCAACGCCCGCGGCCCGGTGGCGGTGGGCGTCAACATCGGCAAGACCAAGACCGTGCCCGAGGCGGAGGCGATCGCCGACTACGTCCTCTCCACCGAACGGCTCGCCGCCCACGCCGACTACCTCGTCGTCAACGTCTCCTCGCCCAACACGCCCGGGCTGCGCGACCTCCAGGCCACCGAACTGCTCCGGCCGCTGCTGACCGCCGTCCGCGAGGCCGCCGACCGCACCGTCACCGTCCGCCGGGTGCCGCTGCTGGTCAAGATCGCCCCCGATCTCGCCGACGAGGACGTGGACGCGGTGGCCGACCTCGCCGTGGAGCTCGGCCTGGACGGCATCATCGCCACCAACACCACCATCGCCCGCGACGGCCTCGGCCTGCGCACCCGCCGTGACGTCGTCGGGGCGGCCGGCTCCGGCGGCCTCTCCGGGGCCCCGCTCAAGGCCCGCTCGCTGCAGGTGCTGCGGCGGCTGTACGCCCGGGTGGGCGACCGGGTCACTCTCGTCGGCGTGGGCGGCGTCGAGACCGCCGACGACGTATGGGAGCGCATCCTCGCCGGGGCCACCCTGGTGCAGGGCTACAGCGCCTTCGTCTACGAGGGCCCGTTCTGGTGCCGCCGGATCCACCAGGGCCTGGCCCGGCGCCTCGCGGACAGCCCCTACGCCACCCTCGCCGAGGCCGTCGGCGCCGGGCACACGGAGCGCCCGGGCACCACCGGCGGCCCCGGCACCACCGAGGCAGCCGAGGACGACACCGCCGCCGAGACCGCCGAGGCCGCCGCGAAGCCCGAGGACGACACCACCGCCGCGACCGGCGGATCCGACCGCACTCCTGGAGGCAGCCAGTGACCACCGCACCCGAACCCTTCGGCGCCCGGCTGCACCGCGCCATGCGCGAGCGCGGCCCGCTGTGCGTCGGCATCGACCCGCACGCCGCGCTGCTCGCCGACTGGGGGCTCGCCGACGACATCGGCGGCCTGGAGCGGTTCAGCCGTACCGTCGTCGAGGCCCTGGCCGACCGGGTCGCCGTGCTCAAGCCGCAGTCCGCCTTCTTCGAGCGGTACGGATCGAAGGGCGTCGCCGTCCTGGAGCGCACGGTCGCCGACGCCCGCGCGGCCGGCGCGCTCGTGCTCATGGACGCCAAGCGGGGCGACATCGGCTCGACCATGGCCGCGTACGCCGACAGCTTCCTGGCGAAGGGTGCCCCGCTCTTCTCGGACGCGGTCACCGTCAGCCCGTATCTCGGCTTCGGCTCGCTGCGCCCGGCCCTGGACCTGGCGCGGGAGAACGGCGCCGGGGTGTTCGTCCTGGCCCTCACCTCGAACCCGGAAGGGGCGCAGGTGCAGCGCGCGGAGACGGCGGGCGGCCGCTCCGTCGCCCAGCTGGTGCTGGACCACATCGCCGCGGAGAACGCGGGCGCGGAACCGCTCGGCTCGGTCGGGGCGGTCGTCGGCGCCACCCTGGGTGACGCCGGCGCGGACCTGGCGACGGGCGGCCCGCTGCTGGCGCCCGGCATCGGAGCCCAGGGAGCGGCCCCGGCCGACCTTCCGGGCGTGTTCGGCGCGTCGGTCGGCCGGGTGCTGCCGAGCGTCAGCCGCGGGGTGCTCCGGCACGGCCCGGACACCGGGGCGCTGCGCGGGGCCGCGGAGCGGTTCGCGGACGGCGTACGGGCGGCCGTGGCGGGCAGTTGAGCCGCTGGCCGGAGGCCGGAAGGCGGTCCGGGGGAGTCACTGTTGAACAATCTCGGCGGAAGCCGGACCGATATGTAACTGAATGTCCAAGTCAACAGAGGCTGACCAGGACTTTTCGTCTGTTCTCGCTGACTCGGGCGGCCATGGCCGCTAGTCTCCGTCGAGAGCGACCGCACCAGCGCGTTGCTCATTGCCCCACAAGTGCGGGACGACTAGGTTCCTCACGGTCCGTATCCGACAGTTCGACATCCGAGGTGACGTAGGCGTGGCTCTTCCGCCCCTTACCCCTGAACAGCGCGCAGCCGCGCTAGAAAAGGCCGCCGCGGCTCGCCGGGAGCGCGCCGAGGTCAAGAATCGGCTCAAGCACTCCGGTGCCTCCCTGCACGAGGTCATCAAGCAGGGCCAGGAGAACGATGTCATCGGCAAGATGAAGGTCTCCGCTCTCCTGGAATCCCTGCCCGGCGTCGGCAAGGTCCGAGCCAAGCAGATCATGGAGCGGCTCGGCATTTCCGAGAGCCGCCGTGTCCGCGGCCTCGGCTCCAACCAGATCGCGTCCCTGGAGCGCGAGTTCGGCGGCACCGCCGCCTGACTTCCCGGGTCTGCCCGCCCGGTGTTTCAGGGCACTCCCGAGAACCTGGATAATCGCTGCATGAGTGATGCAGTCTCCCGGGGCGCTACCCGCCCGCGACTGACCGTGCTCTCCGGCCCCTCAGGGGTCGGCAAGAGCACGGTCGTCGCCCATATGCGCAAGGCTCACCCCGAGGTCTGGCTCTCGGTGTCGGCCACGACCCGCAAGCCGCGTCCCGGCGAGCGGCACGGAGTCGAGTACTTCTTCGTGCAGGACGACGAGTTCGACAAGCTCGTCGCCAACGGAGAGCTGCTGGAGTGGGCCGAGTTCGCGGGCAACCGCTACGGCACGCCCCGGCAGGCCGTGCTGAAGCGGCTGGAGGCCGGCGAACCGGTGCTCCTGGAGATCGACCTCCAGGGCGCCCGGCTCGTGCGCCAGTCGATGCCGGACGCCCAGCTCGTCTTCCTGGCGCCGCCGAGCTGGGAGGAGCTGGTCCGCCGGCTGACCGGCCGGGGCACCGAGTCCGCGGAGGTCGTGGAGCGGCGGCTGGAGGCGGCCAAGACGGAGCTGGCGGCCGAGCCGGAGTTCGACACGACCCTGGTCAACACCTCGGTCGAGGAGGTCTCCCGCGAGCTGCTAGCCTTGATGCGGGTGGACTGACCTTTCGGGAGCCCTCCGGGAATCCCCAGGGGCCGGAGAGCCGCCCGGGGACTCTCCGGGCCGGCAGCCGCCGGGCCCGAAGCCGACCCAGCATTTTCCCAGCACTTTCAGCACTTCGAAAGGCAGAGCGTGTCCTCTTCCATCTCCACGCCCGAGGGCATCATCAACCCGCCGATCGACGAGCTTCTCGAGGCCACCGACTCGAAGTACAGCCTCGTGATCTATGCGGCCAAGCGGGCGCGCCAGATCAACGCGTACTACTCCCAGCTCGGCGAGGGCCTGCTGGAGTACGTGGGCCCGCTGGTGGACACCCACGTCCACGAGAAGCCGCTGTCGATCTCGCTGCGTGAGATCAACGCCGGTCTGCTCACCTCCGAGGCCATCGACGGCCCGGTCACCAAGCAGTAGACGGCGTCGCACCATCCGTCGACCCGGGCCCGGCAGATCACCTGCCGGGCCCGTGGTGTGTCATGGAGGCGTACGCAGTGGTACGCAAACCGGATCGAGGGGCGCCGGCCGGCACCCCGCGGGAAGAGGCGAGGGAAGCGATGGAGCCGGAGCACCCGGTGCAGCCCGTGGCGAGGCCGAAGGTCGTCCTCGGGGTGAGCGGCGGCATCGCCGCGTACAAGGCCTGCGAGCTGCTGCGCCGGCTCACCGAGTCCGGGCACGACGTGCAGGTCGTGCCGACCGCCTCGGCGCTCCACTTCGTGGGTGAGGCCACCTGGTCCGCGCTGTCCGGCAACCGCGTCGCCACCGAGGTCTGGGACAGCGTCCACGAGGTGCCGCACGTCCGCATCGGGCAGGCCGCCGACCTGGTCGTCGTCGCCCCCGCGACCGCCGACACGCTGGCCCGGGCCGCGCACGGCCTCGCCGACGACCTGCTGACCAACACCCTGCTGACCGCCCGCTGCCCCGTCGTCTTCGCGCCCGCGATGCACACCGAGATGTGGGAGCACCCGGCCACCCGGGAGAACGTCGCGACGCTGCGCCGCCGCGGCGCCGTCGTCATCGAGCCCGCCACGGGCCGGCTCACCGGGACGGACACCGGCAAGGGCCGGCTGCCGGACCCGGGCGAGATCTTCGAGACCTGCCGCCGGGTGCTCGCCCGCGGCGCCCGGGCGGTGGAGCCCGATCTGGCCGGGCGGCATGTCGTCGTCAGCGCCGGAGGCACCCGGGAGCCGCTGGACCCCGTGCGGTTCCTCGGCAACCGCTCCTCCGGCAAGCAGGGTTACGCCCTCGCGCGTACGGCCGTGGCCCGCGGCGCCCGCGTCACGCTGGTCGCCGCGAACACCGGCTTGCCGGACCCGGCCGGGGCGGACGTCGTCCCGGTCGGCACCGCGGTGCAGCTGCGCGAGGCGGTGCTGAAGGCCGCGGCCGACGCGGACGCCGTCGTGATGGCCGCCGCGGTCGCCGACTTCCGGCCCGGACGGTACGCCGAGGGCAAGATCAAGAAGCGGGAGGGCGAGGAGCCCGCGCCCGTCGAGCTGGTCCGGAACCCCGACATCCTCGCGGAGATCTCCGCGGAGCGCGCCCGTCCGGGGCAGCTGGTGGTCGGCTTCGCCGCCGAGACCGACGACGTGGTGGCCAACGGCCGGGCCAAGCTCGCCCGCAAGGGCTGTGACCTCCTGGTCGTCAACGAGGTGGGGGAGCGGAAGACGTTCGGCGCCGAGGAGAACGAGGCGCTGATCCTCGCGGCCGACGGAGCGGAGACCTCCGTTCCGTACGGGCCGAAGGAAGCGCTCGCCGACACCGTGTGGGACCTGGTGGCAGCCCGCTTGTCCTGATATTTTCGCACTCATGCCCTGGAGCCCGGGCCGGTACCCGCGGCGGCTCGCGCGGCGCGACCGCCACCCGGCGGGCCGTTTCCGCAGGTGGCCGTGCGGTGTCCGAGGTCACAGGGTTTCCATGGAGCGAGACGCCGTGTCCGGACGCCGGATGCGCCGGATAAACTGATGTCGGAACCGTCCGGGCGCAGCTCCCGTGCGGTCCCGCCAATGATTCAGCCAGCAGCCGCTGCAACCCCAGGGAGCGATGTGTCCCGCCGCCTGTTCACCTCGGAGTCCGTGACCGAGGGCCACCCCGACAAGATCGCTGACCAGATCAGCGACTCCATTCTCGACGCCCTCCTCACCGAGGACCCGGCCTCCCGGGTCGCCGTCGAAACGCTGATCACCACCGGCCTGGTGCACGTCGCCGGAGAGGTGACCACGAAGGCGTACGCCGACATCGCGACCCTCGTGCGCAACCGCATCCTGGAGATCGGCTACGACTCCTCGAAGAAGGGCTTCGACGGCGCCTCCTGCGGAGTCTCGGTCTCGATCGGCTCCCAGTCCCCGGACATCGCCCAGGGCGTGGACACGGCGTACGAGAAGCGGATCGCGGCCGCCGGCGGCGACGAGGGCGACGAGCTGGACAAGCAGGGCGCGGGTGACCAGGGCCTGATGTTCGGCTACGCCTGCGACGAGACCCCCGAGCTGATGCCGCTCCCGGTCAGCCTGGCGCACCGGCTCTCCCGCCGGCTCTCCGAGGTGCGGAAGAACGGCACCATCCCCTACCTCCGCCCGGACGGCAAGACCCAGGTCACCATCGAGTACGACGGTGACAAGGCGGTCCGGCTGGACACGGTCGTCGTCTCCTCGCAGCACGCGAGCGACATCGACCTGGACTCGCTGCTCGCCCCCGACATCCGCGAGTTCGTCGTGGAGCACGTGCTCGGCCAGCTCGTCGACGACGGCATCAAGCTCGACACCGAGAACTACCGGCTGCTGGTCAACCCGACCGGCCGCTTCGAGATCGGCGGCCCGATGGGCGACGCGGGCCTCACCGGCCGGAAAATCATCATCGACACCTACGGCGGCATGGCCCGGCACGGCGGCGGCGCCTTCTCGGGCAAGGACCCGTCCAAGGTCGACCGCTCGGCCGCCTACGCCATGCGCTGGGTCGCGAAGAACGTCGTCGCGGCCGGGCTCGCCTCGCGCTGCGAGGTCCAAGTGGCGTACGCCATCGGCAAGGCCGAGCCGGTCGGCCTGTTCGTCGAGACCTTCGGCACCGCCACCGTGGACACCGAGAAGATCGAGCAGGCGATCACCGACGTCTTCGACCTGCGCCCGGCCGCGATCATCCGCGACCTGGACCTGCTGCGCCCGATCTACGCCCAGACTGCCGCCTACGGCCACTTCGGCCGCGAGCTGCCGGACTTCACCTGGGAGCGCCGGGACCGCGTGGAGGCCCTCCGCGCGGCCGCCGGGCTGTAACGGGCGACGACGGCGTAGCGTCCACGAGGCCCGGCCCCTCCGCGGTGGAGGCGTCCGGGCCTCGTGCCCGTCGCCGTCCCGCGGACGCCGCCTCGCCCGGTGGGCATGTCGTCGCCGTCTGGTAGGACTGAGGCTGTGAGCAGCGACAACGGGCGGCCGGACGGGGAGCCGGCGGCGGACACGGCGGAGGAGCCGCAGGCCGCCGAGCAGCTCGCGCTCATCCGGGAGACGGTCCGGAAGGCCGACGTGCCCCGGGCCAGGCCGCGCAGCTGGCGCGGTGCGGCCCTGGCCGAGCGGAATCCGGTGGCCCGGGTGCTGGTCGACAAGGGCCTGGTCCATCTGGACCGGTATTTCGACTACGCCGTCCCCGCCGCCATGGACGAGGAGGCGCGCCCCGGCGTCCGCGTCCGGGTCCGGTTCGGCGCGGGAGAGCGGGACGGCCGGCGGGAGGGCGGCGGCCTGATCAACGGCTTCATCGTCGAACGCTGCCCCGACAGCGACTTCCGGGGTGCCCTGGCCCCCATCGCGCAGGTGCTCTCCCCGGAGCCGGTGCTCGGCCCGGAGCTGCTGGCCCTGTGCCGGGCGGTCGCCGACCGGTACGCGGGCGCGCTGGCGGACGTCGTACAGCTCGCGGTGCCGCGCCGGATGGCCCGCGCCGAGAAGAAGGAGTCCCCGCCGCCGGAGCCGCCGCCCGCCGCCCCCGGTCCCGGGAGCTGGGCGCGGTACGCCGCCGGGCCGGGCTATCTGGAGGCGCTGCGGGCCGGGGAGGCGCCGCGGGCGGTGTGGACCGCGCTGCCGGGCCCGCACTGGGCCGACGAACTGGCCCGGGCCGTGGCGGCCACCCTCGCCGGGGGCCGCGGCGCCCTCGCGGTGCTGCCGGACGGGCGCAGCGCGGCCCGGGTCGACGCGGCCCTCACCGCGCTACTCGGCCCGGGCCGGCATGTGCTGCTCACCGCGGACTCCGGGCCGGAGGCCCGCTACCGCCGCTGGCTGGCGGTCAACCGCGGCTCGGTGCGGGCCGTCGTCGGCACCAGGGCCGCGATGTTCGCCCCGGTACGGGACCTCGGGCTCGCCGCGATCTGGGACGACGGGGACTCCAGCCACAGCGACGACCACGCCCCGCAGCCGCACGCCCGCGAGGTGCTGATGCTCCGTGCCGCACACGAACGGGCCGGGTTCCTGCTCGGCGCGCACGGCTGCACCGTCGAGGCCGCCCAGCTCGTCGAGACCGGCTGGGCGCGTCCGCTGGCCGCGGACCGGGAGACCGTACGGGCCACCGCCCCGCGGGTGCGCACCATCGGCGACGGGGAGGAGGCGCGGGACCCGGCCGCCCGCGCCGCCCGGCTGCCGAGCCTGGCCTGGCGCACCGTGCGGGACGCGCTGTCCCGCGGGCCGGTGCTGATCCAGGTTCCGCGGCGCGGCTATGTGCCCCGGCTGGCCTGTGAGCGCTGCCGCGAACCGGCGCGCTGCGCCCACTGCTCCGGCCCGCTGGAGGCGACGGGGCCCGCGGAGGAGCTGTGCTGCGGCTGGTGCGGCCGCGGTGCGCCGGACTGGCGCTGCCCGGAGTGCGGCGGTGTGCGGCTGCGCGGCCAGGTCTTCGGCGCCCGCCGCACGGCCGAGGAGATCGGCCGGGCCTTTCCGGAGGTGCCGGTGCGCACCTCGGGCAAGGACCATGTGCTGGACACCGTTCCGGAGACGCCCGCGCTGGTGGTGTCCACCCCGGGCGCGGAGCCGGTCGCGGACGGCGGTTACGCGGCCGCGTTGCTGCTCGACGGCTGGGCGATGCTCGGACGTCCGGATCTGCGGGCCGCGGAGGAGTCGCTGCGGCGCTGGCTGGGGGCCGCGGCCCTGGTCCGCGGCGCTCCCGACGGCGGGACCGTGGTCGTGGTGGCCGAGCCGACGCTGCGGCCCGTACAGGCGCTGGTGCGCTGGGACCCGGCCGGGCACGCGGTGCGCGAGCTGGGGGAGCGCTCCGAGCTGGGCTTTCCGCCGGTCTCCCGGATGGCGGCGGTGGCCGGTCTCCCGGAGGCGGTGGCGGACTTCCTCGGCACGGTCCGGCTGCCGGCCGGAGCGGAGGTGCTGGGGCCCGTTCCGATGCGGTCCGCCCCGGCTGCCCGGCCCGGCCCCGGACGCCCGGGCGGGCCGCCGCCCGGCGAGAACTGGGACCGCGCGCTGATCCGGGTCCGCCCGGGCAGCGGCGCGGAGCTGGCGGCGGCCCTGAAGGAGGCCCAGGCGGCGCGCCTGACCCGGCGGGAGGGACCGCCGGTGCGAATCCGTATCGACCCGGTCGACCTGGGCTGACCGCGGGGTCCGTCCGCTGCCGGCCGCCGACGGTGACCGGCCTGGGCTGACTGCGGGGCTGTTTGCTGCCGGGCGCCGACGGTGACCGATCTGGGCTGACTGCGGGGCTGTTTGCTGCCGGGCGCCGACGGTGACCGGCCTGGGCTGACTGCG
>NZ_WHPN01000248.1 GCF_009735685.1 Streptomyces lycii
AGGCGGCGGGGGAGGACCCGTGCCCGGGGCCCGGCATCCCGGATGGGACACTGGCCGTATGCCAGTCCTCGACCCGAATCCCCAGAACGGCCAGAAGAAGCTGCTCGGCCTCCTTGGTCTGATCCTCGCCGTCACGGTCGTCATCGGAGTGATCGCGACCCTGCTCTCCCCCTGACCCGCGCCCCGGCCCGGGACCCGCACCCCGGCCCGCCCCTCCCGGCCCGGACGACCGGACCGGGCCGCCGGCCCCGTCCGGGACCCGGCCCCCCCGCGCGGGGGTGGGGCTGGCCCCACCACCCCTAGGGGGCCAAGGTCAGGGTGCAGTGGGTGGATCACCGGATGGGCAGCGGGCGCCGCTCTCCGTAGGTTCGGAGTACACCGCGAGGAAGCGGTGGGCGCGGCCGTGGCAGGCGGCCGCGCCGCACGTCCGAACCCCACGGAGGCGGTCCCCATGTCGGCCGGTACGCAGGCGCCGTTCCACCAACCGGCGAGCCACACCCGGCAGACGCGCCTCCCGTGGTGGGCCGTGGTGCTGCCCGCCCTCGCCTTCGCCGTGCTGCTGGGGCTGCTGGTCGGCGCCCCCGAGGCGCAGGCCGCGACCGGCGGACCCGCCGCCTTCGCGCACTTCCTGGAACAGCTGCGGGACGTCCTCCTCCACGGCTCGGGCTGATCCCCGGCCACCGCTCCGGACCGTGCCCCGGGACAGGTCAGGGTGCCAACACCCCGAGCCACACAGCGCTTTTCGTGCGAAGCTGGGACGCATGAGCGTCGCTGAACCTTCCCCGGGGACCTCCCCCGGAGCCCCGGATTCCGCCCGCAGGATCGTCCTCCTCCGGCACGCCAAGGCCGACTGGCCCGACGTGTCCGACCACGACCGGCCGCTCGCCGAGCGCGGCCGGAAGGATGCCCCGGCCGCCGGCCGCTGGATCGCCGGCACGGGCATCAACCCCGATCTGACCCTGTGCTCGACCGCGACCCGGACCCGCGAGACGTGGAAGCTCGTCGTCCACGAGCTTCCGCAGCGGCCGAAGACCGTCTACGAGGAGCGGCTCTACGAAGCCTCCCTCGGCGATCTCCTCGCCCTGCTGGGCGAGACGCCCGACGAGGTCGGGAACCTGCTGCTGGTCGGGCACAACCCCGGGATGCACGCCCTCGCCGACGCCCTCTCCGGCACCGCCGAGGGTGACGCCGGGGCGCGGATGAACCGCGGGGGCTACCCGACGGCGGCCGTCGCCGTCGTGGGCTTCAACGGTTCCTGGAAGGACGTGGAGCACGGCGTCGGGCGGCTGCTGGACTACTGGGCGCCGCACGAATGAGCCCCCGGCGGGCTTGAGCGCGCGGGTCGCAGGACCGGCGGGCGTGCCCCGGGAAGCGCGCGGGTACCACGAAGGGGCCCCGGCACACGGCCGGGGCCCCTCGACGTGTCCGGGCCGCCCTCAGCCGGCCAGGGTGTCCGCCGCCTCGACCTCTTCCCGGGTGATCCCCAGCAGATAGAGCACGGTGTCGAGGAACGGCACGTTCACCGCCGTGTGCGCCGCCTCGCGCACCACCGGCTTCGCGTTGAAGGCCACGCCGAGCCCGGCGGCGTTGAGCATGTCCAGGTCGTTGGCGCCGTCGCCGATCGCGACGGTCTGCGCCAGCGGCACCCCGGCCTCCGCCGCGAAGCGGCGCAGCAGCCGGGCCTTGCCCGCGCGGTCCACGACCTCGCCGATCACCCGGCCGGTCAGCCTGCCGTCGGCCACCTCCAGGGTGTTGGCCGACGCGAAGTCCAGCCCGAGCCTCTCCTGGAGATCGTCGGTGACCTGGGTGAAGCCGCCGGAGACGACGCCCACCTGGTAGCCGAGACGTTTCAGCGTACGGATGAGCGTACGGGCGCCGGGGGTCAGCCGGACCTCGGCGCGGACCTTGTCGACCACCGACACGTCCAGCCCGGCCAGCAGTTCCACGCGGGCGTGCAGCGACTGCTCGAAGTCCAGCTCGCCGCGCATGGCCGCCGCCGTCACCTCGGCGACCTCGTCCTCGCAGCCGGCGTGCGCCGCGAACAGCTCGATCACCTCGTCCTGGATGAGGGTCGAGTCCACGTCCATCACGACCAGGCGCTGGGCGCGCCGCTGGAGCCCCGAGGCGACCACGGCGATGTCCACGCCCAGGGCCGCCGCCTGCGGGGCGAGCGCCGTGCGCAGCGACTCGGTCTCGGTGCCGGAGACGGCGAACTCGACCGCCGTGACCGGGTACTTCGCCAGCCGGAAGATCCGGTCGATATTGCCGCCGGTGCCGGTGATCCCGGCCGCTATGGCCGCCGTGGACTCGGCGGTCAGCGGGTGGCCGAGCACGGTCACGTGCGAGCGCCCGGTCCCCCGGGGACGGTTGTCGCCGCGGCCGGAGATGATCTCCGCCTGGAGGCCCAGGGACTCGGCCCAGCCGTGCACGGTGGCCCGCAGCCCGCCCTCGGTGGTGCCGCCGCCGGTCCCGTGCGCGCCGGGCGTGGTGACCAGGGCACAGAGGGTGATGCGGCCCCGGGTGACGACCTGCTCGATGTCGACGACGTCCAGCGAGTAGGCGGCGAGGGTGTCGAACAGCCCTGCCGTGATGCCCGGGCGGTCCTTCCCGAAGATCTTGACGAGAAGGGTCGGGGTGTCGTCGCCCGGCACGGCGGCGGCAGGCGGGATCTGCGATGCGCTCATGGTCCCCCCACCGTATCCGGCGGCTGCCGGAAGGTGCTCGTCCGCCCAGCATGCGGGCGGGGTATCGGCCATCCGCGGCCCGAAGCCCGGCCCGAAGCCCGGCCCGAAGCCCGGCCCGAAGCCCGGCCCGAAGCCCGGCCCGAAGCCCGGCCCGAAGCCCGGCCTGCGGCGCGGCCCGCGCGGCGCTGCGCGGCACCGCGTACGGGACCAGTGCCCGGGACGGCCGCCCGCCGGGCCGTCGCCGCCGGGCGGTGGCCTCCGGGGCGCGAAGCCGTTACGCGCGGGGGACGGTTGCGCGAGCGCGTGATCGCGAGCGTGTGATCGCGTGCACGGCGTCCGCGAAGCCGTTACGCGCGGGGGAGACGGCCGCCCGGACCACCGGCGTCCGGATCACCGCCGCGCGGGCCGCCGCCCGAACCGCCGCCCGAACCGCCGCCCGGTCCGCCACCCGAATCGCGACCCGATCCGCCCCGCGAACCGCCGCCTCCCGGCGCCCCGGAGCCGAGCCCGCCCGTGCCCGGGGAGCCCGCGCCCGGGGAGCCCGTGCCCGGACCGTCCGCCCGCGGA
>NZ_WHPN01000249.1 GCF_009735685.1 Streptomyces lycii
AGGCTCCGGCCAGGGTGGCGACGAGGACCGCCTTGATGGTGTGCATCCGGTTCTCGGCCTCGTCGAAGACCACGGAGTGCGCGGACTCGAAGACCTCGTCGGTGACCTCCAGCGAGGACAGCCCGTGCCGCTCGTGGATCTCACGGCCGACCCCGGTGCCCAGGTCGTGGAAGGCGGGGAGGCAGTGCAGGAATTTCACATCCGGGCGGCCGGTGGCGCGCAGCACGTCCATGGTCACGGCGTAGGGGCCGAGCAGCCCGATGCGCTCGTCCCACACCTCCTTGGGCTCCCCCATGGACACCCAGACGTCGGTGGCGACGAATTCGGCGCCGCGCACCCCCTCGGCGATGTCGTCGGTGAGCAGGATCCGGGCACCGCTGCCGGCGGCCAGTTCCTCGGCCCGGCGCACGACGGCGTCGGCGGGCCAGAGGGACTTCGGCGCGACGATGCGTACGTCCATGCCGAGCAGGGCGCCGGTGACGAGATAGGAGTTGCCCATGTTGCAGCGGGCGTCACCGAGATAGGCGAAGCCGATGCCGGCCGGGGGCTTCCCGCTGTGCTCGGTCATGGTGAGCACGTCGGCCAGCATCTGGGTGGGGTGCCACTCGTCGGTCAGCCCGTTGTAGACCGGTACCCCGGCGTGCTCGGCCAGTTCCTCCACGACCGCCTGGCCGTGACCGCGGTACTGGATGGCGTCGAACATCCGGCCGAGCACCCGCGCCGTGTCCTTGACCGACTCCTTGTGGCCGATCTGCGAACCGCTGGGGTCGAGATACGTCGTGGAGGCGCCCTGGTCGGCGGCGGCCACCTCGAACGCGCAGCGGGTGCGGGTCGAGGTCTTCTCGAACACCAGGGCGATGTTCCGCCCCTGGAGCCGCCGCTCCTCGCGCCGCGCCCGCTTGGCGGCCTTGAGTTCGGCGGCGAGGCCGAGAAGGTGGCCGAAATCCTCGGCGGTGAAGTCCAGTTCCTTGAGGAAGTGGCGTCCCGTGAGGTCAGTCGCCATGGGGGTTACGCTCCTCGGTCACGACGGCGGGCGGGCACCACCGCCGCGGCGACGGTCTCCCAATGGAAAGCTATACAATAAACCGTATCTCTATACGACAGAAACAGGCTACACGGGGTCCCGCTCCACGGGACAGCTCATACAGCGCGGCCCGCCCCTGCCCCGGCCCAGCTCGCTGCCGGGAATGTCGATCACCTCTATGCCCCGTTTCCGCAGAAACGTGTTGGTGGTCGCGTTCCGCTCGTAGGCGACCACCACGCCCGGCTCCACCGCCAGCACGTTGCACCCGTCGTCCCACTGCTCCCGCTCCGCCGCGTGCACGTCCTGCGTCGCCGTGAGGACCTGGACCGCGTCCAGCCCCAGCGCGGCCGCCAGGGCCCGGTGCATGTGCTCCGGCGGATGGTCGGTGACCTTGAGTTCCTGCTCCTCCGCGCCGGGCTCGATGGTGTAGGAGCGCAGCATGCCCAGCCCGGCGTACTGGGTGAAGGTGTCCCCGTCGACCATCGTCATCACGGTGTCGAGGTGCATGAAGGCCCGGCCCTTCGGCATGTCGAGCGCCACGATCGTACGGGCCGAGCCGGCCGCGAACAGGCCGCGGGCCAGCATCTCCACCGCCTGTGGCGTGGTCCGCTCGCTCATCCCGATCAGCACCGCGCCGTTGCCGAGGACCAGCACGTCACCGCCCTCGATCGTCGAGGGGTACACGCTCTGCCCCTCCGACCAGACCCGGAAGCCGCCCGCCTCCTCGCCCCGGAACAGCGGATGGTGCCGGTAGATGGCCTCGAAGTGCACCGTCTCCCGCTGCCGCGCGGGCCAGCGCATCGCGTTGATCGAGACCCCGTTGTAGATCCAGGCGGAGGTGTCGCGGGTGAAGAGGTGGTTCGGCAGCGGCGCGAGGAGGAAGTCGTCCAGCTCCATGACGTGGAAGCGGACCGAGACGGGCTCGGCGTGCCCCTGGAGGAACTCGCGCTTCGTCATGCCCCCGACCAGCACCTCGGCCAGTTCCGCCGCCGGCATCCGCTCGAACGCCTCCCGCAGATGACCGGTGGCCAGCGGCCCGTACTCCCGCTCGTCGAACGTGCGGTCCAGCACCAGCTTGCGGGCCTGCGGGATCGCCATGCTCTCGGCCAGCAGATCACCGAAGAGATGCACCTCCACACCCCGGTCCCGCAGCACGTCGGCGAAGCCGTCGTGCTCCTGCCGGGCGCGGCGCACCCACAGCAGATCGTCGAAGAGCAGCGCGTCCTTGTTGCTGGGAGTGAGCCGTTTCAGCTCCAGATCGGGTCGGTGCAGGATGACGCGGCGCAGCCGCCCGGCCTCGGAATCCACGTGGAACGCCATGGGTCCATCCTCGCCGAGCCGGACGGCGCGCGCGGCGTAACGGACGGGACCGGTCCGCACACGGGGTACGGATCCGGGCGGCGCGCGGAGCACGGTCCGGGGCCGCAAGGGGGCACGGGTGCGGACCGCACGCGGAGTACGGAACCGGGTCGTACGGGTACGGACGGCTACAGCTGCGGGTACGGACGGTTCGAGTGCGAGTACGGGCCCGCTCGGGCGGTCCGGGTCGGACGGGCGGGTCCGGAGCTTCCGGCCCGGGCCGCCGGCCCCGGCGCGGCTCGGGCGCGGCACGGCCTCCGGGCCTGCACTGCCTCGGGGCCTGCACTGCCTCCGGGCCGGACGGCCGGTTCAGGGTGCCTCGCCGATCCGGCGGAGCGTGGCTATGACGTCGTCCAGCCAGGCGACGGTCGCCCGCTCCGCCTCGATGCCGCCGCGCAGCACCACGTGCCGCAGCTCCTGACCGGTGTCGCGCTCCGAGGCGTCCGGGAAGTCCCGCCGCTCGACGGCCAGACAGCGGTTCAGCAGTTCGGCGTGCGCCTGCCGGTGCCGCTCCGCCTCGGCGACCAGCCGGGCCCGGTCGCCGCCGAAAGCGGCTCCTCGGATCTTGACGGCCAGGTCGCGGCGCCCGCTGCCCGGCTCGACCGGTTCGTCCAGCCAGCGGCCCAGCGCGGCGCGGCCGTCCGCCGTCACCGAGTACACCTTCTTGTCCGGCTTGCCCTGTTGTGCCACCTCGTCCACCCGGAGCCGCCCGTCCCGCTCCATCCGCTTGAGCACCCGGTAGATCTGCTGGTGGGGGGCCGTCCAGAAGGTGCCGGCGGACTGCTCGAAGCGGCGGGCCAGCTCGTAGCCGGAGCCGGGCCGTTCCAGCAGGGAGACAAGGATCGCGTGCTCGAGTGCCATGGAGGCATCTTGCTATGCGCCGCCCCCGGGGCAAGGGCCGTTCGGGCTGCCCCGCGGGGCCGTGCTCAGCCCGGCGGGGCCGTGAGCAGCCGGGACAGAGCCGCGATGCGGTCCGGCCCGACCCGGCAGCAGCCGCCGATCAGCCGGGCCCCGGCGGCCCGGCAGCCGGCGAGCCGCGCCGGGTCGAAGGTCACCGGGCCGCGCCAGTCGCGGGCCGCGGGATCCCAGCGCTCGCCGCTGTTGGGGTAGACGACGACGGGCTTGCGGCTCACCTCGGCGGCGAGCGGGACGGCCCGCTCGGCGTCGCGCGGATCGCAGCAGTTGACGCCCACCGCGATCACCTGGTCCTGCCCGGCGGCGAGCGCGAAGGCCCGCTCCAGCGGCTGCCCGGCGCGGGTGGCGGCACCGGCGACGGTGTACGACAGCCAGAGCGGGACCCCGGTGCCGCCGGCGGCGCGGAGCAGCGCCTCGGCCTCGTCCGTGTCGGGCACGGTCTCCAGCGCCAGGACGTCCGGCCCGGCCTCGGCCAGCGTCTCGATCCGCGGCCGGTGGAAGCGCTCCAGCTCCCGCACGCTCAGGCCGTACCGGCCCCGGTACTCGCTGCCGTCGGCGAGCATCGCGCCGTACGGGCCGACGGAGGCCGCGACCCGTACGCCCGTCCCTTCGCCGGCTGCCCGCCCGGCCAGCTCCACGCTGCGCCGCAGCAGCGCGGAGGTGTCCGCGCGGCTCACCCCGCGGCGGGCGAAGCCCTCGTAGGTGGCCTGGTAGCCGGCCGTGGTCAGCACCTGTGCGCCCGCCCGGACGTACGCGCGGTGAGCAGCCTCGATCTCGTGCGGCGCGTCGGCGAGCAGCCGGGCGGACCAGAGCGCGTCGGACAGGTCGCAGCCCTGGTCGGCGAGTTGGTTGGACAGCCCGCCGTCGAGGACGAGCGTCCCCTCGGCGAGGGCGGCGGCGAGCGGCCGGCCGGGTGCGGACATCACGACTCCCCCTTCGGCGGGAACGGCCCGGCAGCAGGCAGGATGGACTCATGGATCTTCGCATCTTCACCGAGCCCCAGCAGGGCGCGACGTACGACACGCTTCTCGGCGTGGCCCGGGCCACCGAGGAACTCGGCTTCAGCGCCTTCTTCCGTTCCGACCACTATCTGCACATGGGGGACGTCGACGGGCTCCCCGGCCCCACCGACGCCTGGATCACCCTGGCCGGGCTGGCCCGGGAGACCGAGCGCATCCGGCTCGGCACGCTGATGACCGCGGGAACGTTTCGGCTGCCCGGTGTGCTGGCGATCCAGGTCGCGCAGGTCGACCAGATGTCCGGCGGCCGGATCGACTTCGGCCTGGGGTCGGGCTGGTACGCCGAGGAACACTCCGCCTACGGCATCCCCTTCCCCAAGGAGAAGATCAGCCGGCTGGAGGAGCAGCTGGAGATCATCACCGGCCTGTGGAGCACCCCGGTCGGCGAGCGGTTCGACTACACCGGCCGGTACTACGAGCTGAGCGAGTCGCCCGCACTGCCCAAGCCCGCGCAGCCCAAGGTGCCGGTGCTCGTGGGCGGGCTGGGCGCCAAGCGCACCCCGGCGCTGGCCGCGCGCTTCGCGGACGAGTTCAACGTCCCGTTCGCGTCGCCGGAGGACACCGGGCGCCAGTTCGGCCGGGTCCGGGCGGCCGCCGAGGAGCGCGGCCGCAAGGCCTCCGACCTCGTCTACTCCAACGCCCTCGTGGTCTGCGCCGGCCGCGACGACGCGGAGGTCGCCCGGCGGGCGGGCGTGATCGGCCGCGAGGTGGACGAGCTGCGGGAGAACGGGCTCTGCGGCTCCCCCGCGGAGATCACCGACAAGATCGGCCGCTACCGGGAGGCCGGCTCCGAGCGGATCTATCTGCAGGTGCTGGACCTCTCCGACCTGGACCAGATGGAGCTTGTCGCCTCGGAGGTCATGCCACAGCTGGACTGAGCACGGCGGGGCTGAGCACGGCTCTGTAACGGCGCGGTGGCGCGGTGGCGCGGCGGCGCGGCGGCGCGGTGGCGCGGTGGCGCGGCAAGGAACGGCTCGGTACGGAGGTACGGAGCGGCGCGGCCAGGCACGGCGAGGCCCGGCGAGGCGTGGAGCGCTCGGCCCCGGACGGCGGAGCCACTCGGCTCCGGACGGCGGGGCCGGCGCCAGGGAGCGGCTCGGCTCCGGACGACGCGCGGGCCGGCACCGGGCGGGGCCCACTGGGCGGCCCGGCACCCACCGGGCGGGCACGCCGGGCGGGGCACACCGGGCTGCGCTGTGGCGGGCGTTCCGCACCGCACCGCCCACCGCCGTCCCGGGGTCCGCACCGGCCGCGCCCGGTGTCTCCCGCCTTCCGCCGCCAGTCCGCCGCCGCGGCGGGAGGCGGACGGCACCGGCGCGCGCCCGCACCTCCCGCCCCGGGCGCACCGCCGTGCCCGCCGCCGCTCAGGACAGCTCCCGCTCCTCCAACTGCCGGAGCAGGCCGCGCACCCGGTCGCCCGACTCGTCCACGGCGTCGATGACCTCGATGCACTGCCAGTAGAAACCCTCCACCTCGGCGGCGCTCGCGACGGCCACGAGGGCGATCCCGACCTCGCCCAGCAGCATGCCCAGCGCGATCAGTGCCCGCCGCGGCTCCGATACGTCCGACAGTCGCGCTGCCCGGGCGCCCATGAACCGGCGCATCGGGTCGGGCGCGCCCCACGTGCGCCCGCCCGCCTCGGTCAGCCCGCGCGCCTCCGCGCGCAGCTCCTGTGGTCCGTACAGCAGAAGATGGCTGCCGACCGCCACCGCCAGCGCCTGTGCCTGCCAGGCCTCGGCGACGATCTCCCTCGGGCAGCCTGCCCGCGCGAGCCCGTGCCGGGTGTCTTCGATGAGCCGGGCCGCGTCCATACGGCCAACCTCCTTCCGGCGCGCGCTCTTTCGCGATCGCCTGCCACTACCTAGAGTGACTGACTGTGGAGCATAAGGCCAGGGTTTTCCGAATTCTCTGGACAATAGTTCGCATACTGATAAGTGGATTGTCACTCTCCGTGGCGAAGGGCGGTCCCGCCCTTCGATTCCGCCGGCAACTCCCCCGCCGATTCGGCCGTTTGCCCGGGCACCGGGAGGAGCCTTCCGTTCCGGTCGAGCTCCAGGATCCGCACTCCGGGGACACCCGCCGCGCACTCCGGGGCACGCATCGCGCCCAGCATCCGGACGTGCCCCCGCTCCGTCATGCGCGCCGCGAGCGCGGTCAGTTCCGCCGTCTGACGCCGGTCCATGCACCGGTCGAAGCCGTCCGCGAGGACGGTCAGCAGCTGCCGCGCCGGCAGTACCTCGGCGACCGGGTCGACGGCCAGCACACCCGGCCCCGTCAGCAGCACCAGCGCCAGCGCCAGAAAGCGCAACTCCCCGTCCCCCAGCCGTTCCAGCGGCGTACGTCCGCCCGCGCCCCGGTCCAGCACGGCCCGTACCCGGCCGTCGGCCGACTCCCGCGCCGTCAGGTCCTCCACCCCGCCCGAGCAGCCCGCGCGGGCGGCGTCCACCAGCAGGGCGTGCCGCGTGCCGCACTCGCCCCTGGTGCGCCGCAGCACCGCCGCGAGATTCCGGCAGTCGTTCCGCAGCCGGCCCTCCTCCACCGCCGACGGCGACCGCATCCGGCCCGGCCGCGGATCGCAGGCGAACGCCGAGCGCAGCCCGACGAGCACCTGCTCGGCCGCCGCCAGCACCAGCCGCTGGCCCGCGGTGCGCCCCGCGACACGCAACGGCAGCAGCGCCGTCACCAGCCGGTCGTCGGGCAACGGCGCGCGCGTGACGGCCCCGCCCCCCGCGGTGTGCCACTCCGCCTGCACCGCGCGCCGCCGCGGATCGCGCAGCGCGGTGGACAGCAGGACCAGTCCGCGGCCCGTCAACCGCTCGCCGACCACACGCAGTTCGGGCTCCGCCTGGACGGCGAGGTCGAGCCGGATCTCACCGGCCGGCCCGTCCACGGTGCAGCCGATACGGAAGCCCCGCCGCCCCTGGTCGTCAGGTTTCGCGCGCTCCGGCACGCAGGCCGGGGCGTCCGGGAAGACCTCACCCAGCGCGGCGCCGCCCGCGAGCAGCGCCAGCGCCGTACACGCCTCCAGCGCGGCCGACTTGCCACTGCCGCTGGGCCCGGCGAGGAAGGCCAGCGGCGCCAGCGGAAGGACGGTGCCGCGGTGCCGTTTCCAGGCGGACAACCGCAGTCGGGTCACGGCGGGCCGGGCGGCGCGGTCACCCTGCGGGCGGGCGGCGCCGTCGGGCCGGGAGGCATCGGGCCGGGGGTGTGCGGTGGGTTCCATCCGGGGACCGTAAGCAGCCGTGCGACAGGCGAACCGTTCAGCCGCCACGGTCTTCCTACGATCGGATGACCCGGACGGGAACGCGACGCAGCGCCGCGCCGGGCCGCGTCCACCACCGCACCCCCGGAGCCGCACCGCCCCGGGACCGCACCACCCCGGGGCCGGCCCGTCCGACGTCCGATCGTCCGAGGGCCGGACCGTCCGACGCCCGGTCGCCCGATAGCCCGGTCGCCCGCTCCACGCCCGGTCGCCCGAGGGCCGGCCCTTCCGGGACACGGCGTCGAGAGATCCGTCGTCCGGGACCCGTCGTCGTGGACTCGCCGCCCGGGACCGGTCCCCCGGGATCCATCCTCCGGGATTCCTCCTCCGGGACCCGTCGTTCGGCGCCTCCCATGCGCCGCGCCGGGGCCCGGCAGGCGACGGTCCACGGGTCCCCGCGACCGCGCTTCCCGTGCAAGTCCGGGCCCGCCGAAAGGGTTCGCGCGCTCCCGAGGGTTCGCCGCGCCAAGTTCCCGTGCAAGTCCCCGGCCCGCCGGGCCGGTTCGACCCGCGTGCTCCCGAGGGGCCGCCGCGCCCGGCCGGTTCGCCCGGTGCGCCATCGGGCTTCCGCGCCGGTTCGCTCCGCGCCCCCGCCCGGCCCGCCCTTGCCCGCCGCGCCCTGCGTCCCGAGGTCAGTCCCGGACCGCCGCGCCGAGGCGCGGCTGGTCCACCTCCGTGCCGGCCGGGGTGAGCAGGAAGACGTTCCGGTCGACGCGGTGCATTCCGGCGCCGTGGCCGAAGGCCACCCCGCTGGAGAAGTCGAGAATGCGCTTGGCGACGTCTCGGTCGGCGGCGGTCAGGTCGAGCAACACCGGGATCTGCGCGATCAGATGCTCCGCGACCTCGCGCGCGTCGGCGAAGACCTGGACCCGCAGCACGACGAAGCGGCGCGTGTCCTCCCGTACGCCGCCGGGAATGGTGCGGTGACCGGGCCAGGACGGCCACTCGGTGCCGCCCCGCAACGGGACCACCTCGGCGAGCCCTTCCCACTGCTCATCGGTGACATCGTGGCGGCCGTTCACCGGACCTCCTCGTGGGTGAGCCCATCGGGTACGCCCTTGCCCAGGGCCGGGGTTGCACACATCCGACGACCCTACTGATAACCACACCGATACGCGGTGAGGCGGCACCGTCGACCGCGCCGAGTGTGACGAGGGCCATGATTCCGTATCGCGGCGGACCCCGGGACACGTGACCGGATACCGCCGGTCACACCTCGGGCCTGCCGAAGCGTTCCGCCGGACCGCCGCGACGGCCCCGCCGGGAGCGTCTTCGGATCCGCGCCTCGCGCCACGGGCGGCGACGCCTGATTCCCGAAGAGCGTTTACATCCCGGCCACCTAAGCCCTACTCTCCCTGGGAGCGCTCCCACACCTTGCCCCCCACCGATGTGACACAGACGCCGGGCGCGTGATCCGGCCACCGGACGACCGGACCCCACCGGCGTGAACCGGCGCCCCACCGGGCCCCGTTGCCGCTCCCGCACCGCCCTCCCGCACCGCCACCCCCGGCGCGGAATCCGAGGCGCGCACCGGGCGCCGACCGGTGCCCCACCCGGCGTCGCCGTCCGTCGCAGCAACACGAAGGAGACCGACCTCATGGCCGTGCCACGCCTCAACCCGCACGTTTCCCCCCGCTTGAAGGCACCGTCCCGCCGCGTGCAGCGCACCCTCGGCGCGCTCGGAGCCACCGCACTGGCTGCCGCCGCGCTCGCGATGCCGACCTCGGCGTCCGCCCACGGAGCCACCATGCTGCCCGGCTCGCGTACCTACATGTGCTACGTCGACGGCATCGCGGGAACGGGCGGGATGAACCCGTCCAACCCGGCGTGCGCCGACGCGGTGGCGCAGAGCGGCACCACGGCGCTGTACAACTGGTTCGCCGTCCTGGACTCCAACGGCGGCGGCAAGACCGAGGGTTACATCCCGGACGGCGAGCTGTGCACCGGCGGGAACAACGCCCCGTTCGACTTCACCGGTTACGACGCGGCCCGTCCGGACTGGCCGACCACACACCTGACCGCCGGTGAGACCGTCAAGGTGAAGTACAGCAACTGGGCCGCCCACCCCGGTGACTTCGACGTGTACATCACGAAGGACGGATGGACCCCGGACACCCCGCTGGCCTGGGGCGACCTGGAGAAGATCCAGACCGTCACCAACCCGCCCCAGCAGGGCGGGGTCGGCACCGAGGAGGGCCACTACTACTGGGACCTCCAGCTGCCGGCGGGCAAGACCGGCAAGCACATGATCTACATCCACTGGATCCGCTCCGACAGCCCGGAGAACTTCTACTCCTGTTCCGACGTCGAGTTCGACGGCGGGAACGGCGAGGTCACCGGCCTCGGTGAGGACGAGATGTCGGCCCAGGAGATAGCCGAGGTCGCGGAGAACTTCGAGAACACCCAGGCGAAGCCCGTCCACACCGGACACGACGGGGACCACGTCACGCACGGAAAGGCCGTGGAAACCGAGGCCGTGGCCGCGACGGAGGACCCGGCCGCCTCCTCGACGGCCCTGCCGACCGCCGCCGCCGTGGGCGGCGCGGGCCTGGTCGTCTTCGTCGCCGGAGCGGCCGTCTACAACCGCCGCCGGCAGGCCGGGCAGCAGGACTGACCCCGGCGCCGTGACCGCCGCGGCCCCGGACCGGCCGACCACCGGTCCGGGGNGGGGCCGCGGCGCGGACCCACCGCCCGCGCCCGGGCGCCGGAGCACCATCCCGGCCCCGGCCCCCGACCCCGGTCCCTGACCGGTACCGGACCCGGCGGACCACACGACGTACCAGCACGACACACCAGCACGGGAAACCAGCACGGGAAACCAGCACGACAGACCAATACGACGTACCGGCACGACGAACCCGCACGACGAACCGGCCCCACGACGAACCGACCCGACGACCGATGCGATGACCGGAGGCGTACCACCATGAGGCCGTACCCCCTGCGCAAGGCCCCGCTGCTCACCGCCGTCGCGGCGCTGCTGACCGCCGCGGCCGCGACCGCCCCCGCGTCCGCCGCACCGGGCGAACCCGGACACCGCCACGGCCACGGCCACGGCCACGGGCACGGGCAGCCCCACCACCCGCACCCGCAGGCGTACGACTGCACCGACGCCTCCCTGCTCTTCTGCGAGGACTTCAGCCTGCTCGAACCGGGCGACGCGCACAGCCCCGAGTGGTCCGCCGACACGGAGAACGGCACGCTCACCGTGGAGGAGGGCGCGGACACCGGCAAGCACCTGCGCATCCGTACGGAGGGCAACGGCAAGGCGTTTCTGACCGTCACCGACCTGGCGCCGCCCGGCAACAGCTTCTGGGGCCGGGTACGGCTGCGGGTCGACGCGTTCCCCACCGCGCCGGACTGGGCGCACTGGACGCTCGTCGAGGCGACCGGCGAGGGGCCGGGCTACATCCGGCCGCTCGGCGGGCAGTTCGTGCCGACCGCCGGGGACGGCGGGACCAACCTGTGGGGGGTCGGCGCGGACGGCGGCCCGACCGGTGACTGGACGTCGTGGCAGGAGACCGTACCGGCGGAGGCCGGGGTGTGGAGTTGCGTGGAGTGGGAGATGGACGACTCCGACAACCGCATCTCGGTGTGGATCGACGGAGAGGCGAAACCGGAACTCACCGTCGACACCGACGACCACGGCGGCGCGGACACCGACTTCCTCTTCCCGGAGTTCGACACGGTGAAGATCGGCTGGCAGCTGTACCAGGGCGACCCGACACCGTCCTCGTACGACGTCCTGATGGACGACATCGCGCTGAGCGCCGACCGCGTGGGCTGTGACGACCGGGGATCCGCGGGCGGCCGGCCGCGCAACTGAGCCGCCGGAAGGACCGCGGCGCGGCAGCGCGGAGCCGCGGCCCGGAAAAGCGGACCGCGGCCGACGGGAACGGGAATCGCGGCGCGGGCCGGGGCGGGAGAAGGCGCCCCGGCCCGCGCCCGTCAGGTGCCGGCGGGAACGGAGTCCGGCTCGGCGGACCGCGCGGGGCCCACGACGGCCGCCGCGGGCTCGGTCCGGCGGACGATCGCGGCGCGCAGCGCGTGGTACGGGTCGTCGGGCGTGAAGAAGGCCCGGCGCACACGCTCCATCTCCGCCTGCTGGTAGGCGCTCAGCGGACGCAGCGCCTCGTCGCGTTCCCGGGCGGCCTTCTTGGCGGCGATCCGGTCGGGCAGCCCGGCCTCGCGCCCCAGCTCACCCGCCAGCCGGGCGATCTCGGTGCCGAAGTCCTGCGGCGCGACGGCCAGCACCCGGTCGACCAGCCCCGCCCGGCGGGCACCGGCGGCCCCGAGCGGCTGCGCCTCGTCCACGAGCGCGGCCGCCGCCTCCTCCCCCGCGCGGCGGGGCAGCACGTACGTCCGGTACGCGGAGCCGTACTTCCCCAGCGGCCGGGTGTACGGGGCGAGCACCGACCCGGAGCGGCACCACACCTCGTCGGCGGCCAGGGCGAGCATCGCGCCGCCCGCGGCCGCGTTGCCGCCGACCGCCGCGACGACGAGCCGGTCCGTGGTGGTGAGGACGGCCTGCACCAGGTCGTTGAGCGCGTTGGTGTTCGCCCATGCCTCTTTGCCCGGGTCGGCGGCCGCCTCGATCACCCGGAGGTGGACGCCGCACGCGAAGAAGTCCCGGGCCCCGCCCAGGACGATCACGGAGACCGGACGGTGGCACGCGAAGCGGTAGGCGGCCAGCAGGCGGCGGCACTGGGCGGTGCTCATCGCGCCGCCGGGGAAGGAGAAGCGCAGAAAGCCGACCGGCCCGTTCTCCGCGTACGAGATGTCCGTCCAGGTGCGCCGGTGCGCGGGCAGCCGCAGCGGCGCGTGCACCTCCGGGAGATCCGGGAGCAGGGAGCCGAGCGCCTGGACGGCGGGCAGCCGGAACGTCGCCGGGCCGCCCGGCGTCCGGCGCGGCCGCAGCTCCGGGATCCACACGGCGCCGTCGGTGGTCGCACGGCAGACGGCGCCCGCGCGGGTGGCGAGCAGTTCGCCGGGGCGGCCCCGGAGCCGGTCCTCGTGGTGGCCGCCGTGCAGGTAGAAGGGGCGGCCCAGCAGGTCGTCGAGCACTCCGGGGTGTGAGTCGGCGGAGCGCAGGGAGCGCAGCACGGTCGCGGTGTCGTCCCGCTCCCAGTCGACGCGGCGCAGTTCCTGGGTGAGGTGGGGGCGGTGCACGATCCGCTCGGCGGCCTCGGTCTGCGGGCGCGGGCGGTAGCCGCCGGAGGCGAAGCGCCGTACGGCGAGCAGCACGGCCTCCGTCGCGGCGTCGGCGGCCTCGTTGCGGTACAGGTCGCCCTTGCCGACGGGCGGCACGGTGAACGGCACCCAGGACCAGACGTCACCGGCGCCCAGCTCGCCCGTCGCCTGGTGGACGGTGACGCCCCAGCGCCGGACGCCGTCGCGGCAGGCCCGGTCCAGCGGGGAGGGCCCGCGGTCCCCGGGCGGGCCGAGGTGGACGACGAGGCAGGTGCGGGCCGACCAGACGTCCTCGGGGATCACGGTGTCCAGCCGGGGCGCGATCACCAGCTCGGGGGCGTACCGGTGCACGGCCCGGCGCACGGCTTCCTCGTCTCCCGCGACCGCGGTGTCCGTGGTGTGACCTCGGTCGCGGAGCTCGGTCAAGATCCGCTGGGTCAGGCTGTCGAACGCGCTCGCGACCAGCAGGACGTGCATGGCGGCTCCCGGGGCCCGGATCGGGGCGGCCGGCCGTGGAGGTGCGGCCGCGCTGACCGACTGATCGTCACGCGGCCGGGGCCCACGGGGCGGCGGCTCGGCGGGCGAACGCCGGAATTGCGCCCGTACGGGTGAACGGATGCGCCGGTTGCCACGCCCGGGGCGCGCAACGGCGGGCCCGCCGGGCGCCCGGGGCGTCCCCCGGGGCCGGCCCGGCCGTGTCCCGCGGGATTCGGGGGTCCGGGGCCGTGGCGGGGACCGGCGGGACGCCGGGGGGACGCCGGGGGACGCCGGGGGGACGCCGGGGGACGCCGGGGGCCGGAGCCTCCCGCTTCGGGGGCCGGGTCAGCCCAGCGAGGCGATCAGCTCGTTGCAGGCTCGCTCGCAGTTCCGGCAGGCCTCCGCGCAGATCCGGCAGTGCTCGTGCGTGCCGGCGTGGGATCCGCACTCGTCCGCGCAGGCCTTGCAGGTGGTGGCACACGCCTGGAGCACGGCCCGGGTGACGTTGGCGTCGTAACCGGTGTGCCGGGAGAGGACCGAGGCGGTGGTGTCACAGACGTCGGCGCAGTCCATGTTCGTACGGATGCACTTGGTCAGCTCGCCCACCATGCCCTCGGAGAGGCAGGCGTCGGCGCAGGCGGTGCACGCCTGCGCGCAGGCCACGCAGGCGTCGATGCACTCGGTGAGCTTCTCGCGGTCGACCCCGCCGAGGTCGGCAGGGTAGGTGGCGAGCATGTCCTTCGTCGCGGTGGTCATCGTGGCGCGCTCCTTCCGCCCGGGTCCCGCGGGCCGCTGCGGCCCTGCGACGAGAACCCGGCACGGTCCGACTAGCCCTGCCGTGTCGTCGTAAACCGGACCGACCGCCCCGACCGGCCCGGGCGCACCGACCGGCCCGGGCGCACCGACCGGCCCGGGCGCACCGGGCGCACCGGCCCACCGGGCACGGCCGGGAGGTCGCGCCGCGTCGCGCCCGGCTGCGGGCCGGGTCGCGCCCGGTCGCGCCGTCAGTGGTAGGCGTGGACGACGGCGTGGCCCTTGCCCCGGCCGATCATCCACTTGTTCACCGGGGTGGTGACCAGGAAGGCGACGGCGAATCCGCCGGTCAGCGCGGTCCAGAAGAGGGCGTCGGCCAGCTCGGCGTCCATCGCGCCCGGTACGAGGGCGATGATGCCGTTGTCGACGAGTTCCATCACGGCGATCGAGACGGTGTCCGCGGCCAGGGCCACCCTGACCGCGCTCTTCAGGTCCAGCCCGGCCCTGCGGACGGCGAACAGGGTGAAGGAATAGCCGAAGACGAACGCCAGGAAGATCGCCAGCGCCATGGTCGGCACATTGCCCCAGAGCAGGGCGGTACCGATGACCATGCCGAGGATCTCGCCGATGGCGCAGCCCGTCAGGCAGTGCAGCGTCGCCTTCGCCGCGGTGCTCCAGGATGCGCCGCCGTGCTCGTGGTGGGCGTGCGGGTCGTGGCCGGGGGAGCCGTGCGATTCCCGGCTGCCGCCGTGGCCGGTGTGGCTCATGTGATCGGTATGGCTCGCGTGGTCGGTTTGGCTCACGTGGTCGGTGGGGCTTTCGTGAGCGGTGTTGGCGGCGTGACCCTCGTGGCCGGGGCGGCCTTCCTGGGCCGCCGGGCCGTCGTGCGCCGGTGTGCCGCCGTGTCCGTGGTGCTCCATGGTGTGGCCTCTCTCCCTGCTCCAGTGTGAGCCCGACCGCGGTCGGGCGGTGGTCACCACACGACAACTCTATACCCCTAGGGGGTATTCCCGACCCTCCGCGCCCGGGTCGCGGCCACAAGAAAGGGGCAGAGGCTTGCACGCCTCCCGGCGCCCACATAAGTTACTAACCAGTAGCAGCCGATCAGCCGCCGCCCGAAGGAGCCACCGTGCCCACACTCGACCGCCAGGACGACGTCTTCATCCTCGACATCGGGGACGGCGAGAACCGCTTCCACCCGGACTGGCTCACCGCCGTCGGCGAGGCGCTGGACGAGGTGGAGAAGGCCGACGGCGCCCGCGCCATGGTCACCGCCGCCACCGGCAAGTTCTTCTCCAACGGCCTGGACCTGGAGTGGCTGTCCGGCCACGCCGACCAGTACCAGGAGTACGTCCTCGGCGTGCACGAGCTGCTGGCCCGGACGCTGTCCCTCCCGGTCGTCACCGTGGCCGCCCTGCAGGGGCACACCTTCGCGGCCGGCGCCATGTTCTCGCTGGCCCACGACTTCCGGGTGATGCGCGCCGACCGCGGCTTCTGGTGCCTGCCCGAGGCCGACATCAACATCCCCTTCACCCCGGGCATGTCCGCGCTGATCCAGGCCCGGCTGACCCCGCAGACCGCGCACGAGGCGATGACCACGGCCCGCCGGTTCGGCGGCCACGACGCCCTCGCCGCCGGTGTCGTCGACCGCGCGGTCGAGGAGGACGCCGTACGGCCGACCGCGGTGGAGCTGGCCCGGTCGCTCACGTCCAAGGCGGGGGACACCCTCGGCACCATCAAGAGCCGGATGTACGCCCCCGCGC
>NZ_WHPN01000250.1 GCF_009735685.1 Streptomyces lycii
CGCGGCGCACCGCGTACGAACCCACCGGGCCCACCAGAACCCACCACTCCGGGCCGACGGCCTACCGCGCACCACCGCAGCGCGCACCGCCGCCCCGCGCACCGCCGCCGACCCACGGAGCGCCCGCGGGCCGGGCCGCACGCACGGCGGCGCCCCGCGCTTCTCCCCTCTTCCCCGGCCCCTCGCCTCCCCTCACCTCCCCTCCCATCAGTGGCCCGGCAGTGGCCGGGCAGTGACCGGGCAGTGGCCCGGCAGTGGCCCGGCACCGCCGTCCTCTCGACCGTCCCCGCCCCCGTCCTCGTCCGCCGTCTCGCTCCGGAAGCCGCCCCGCCCCGGAAGCCCGTCTCCCCCGGAAGCCCGCCCCACCCCGGAGGTCCGTTCCCCCCGAAAGCCCGTCCCGCCCCGGAAGCCCGCCCTCCCCCGCGGGTGGGGATAACCCCCTCCCGCAGACGCCGACCCGCTCCATTCCCCGGACCACGCCCTTCCAGCAGCCTGGAGGGACAACACCGGCGGACGCGCATTTCGGGCGTGCGGGCCGCCCCCGGCAGAACGGACGGACGACGCGATGGCGATCGGATACGGCGATCACGGCGGATACGGCGGCGGATACAGCGGTTACGACGGCCACGACGGCCACCGCGGATACGGAACGGAGCCCCGCGCCTCCCGGGTCCCCGCGGCGCTGCGCGCGCCGTTCGAGGGCCGCACCTGGCGCGAGTTCCTGTATCTGCTGCTGAACCTGCCCCTCTCGATCATCATGTTCACGTACGCGGTGACGATGACCTCGCTCGGGCTCGGCCTGGTGGTGACCTTCCTCGGGGTGCCGGTCCTCGCCGCCGCCCTGGCCGGCTGCCGGATGCTCGGCTCGGTCGAACGCGGCCGCGCCCGCACCCTGCTGTCCCTGGACGTCTCCTCCCCGGAGCCGGTCCGGCCGGCGAAGCCGGGACTGCTGGGCTGGGTGGGCGCGGTGCTGCGCAGCGGCGTCTCCTGGCGGCATCTGCTGTACGCGGTGCTGCACTTCCCCTGGGCGGTCTTCAGTTTCTGCGTCTCGCTGACGCTGATGACGTACGGCTGGGCGACGATGCTGTATCCGCTGTGGTTCTGGGTCTTCCCGACGTTCACCGACTACCCGGGCATCCAGTTGTGGGGGGACGGCCGGGGCAACGGCTTCTATCTCGACAACCCGTTCGAGGTCGCCGTCACCGGTGCCCTGGGCCTGGCGTTCGTCCTGGCCACGCCCTGGGTGATCCGGGGGATGGCGACGGTCGACCGGGTGATGGTCGGCGGGCTCCTCGGGCCGTCACAGCTCGCGACGCGGGTGTCGGAGCTGGAGACGGACCGCGGCGTGGTCGTCGACACCGCCGCCGCCGATCTGCGCCGCATCGAGCGCGACCTGCACGACGGCGCCCAGGCCCGGCTCGTGGCACTCGCCATGGACCTCGGGCTGGCCAAGGAGAAGCTGCTGGAGGACCCGGAGGCCGCGGCGAGGATGGTCGACGAGGCACACGGCGAGGTGAAGACCGCCCTCCAGGAACTGCGCGACCTCGCCCGCGGCATCCACCCCGCGATCCTCACCGACCGCGGGCTCGGCCCGGCCCTCTCCGCGCTGGCGGCGCGCTGCACCGTGCCGGTGAACGTGACCGCTGACCTGCCGTCCCGCCCCGCCCCGGCCATCGAGGGCATCACCTACTTCACCGTCTCCGAACTGCTCCAGAACATCAGCAAGCACAGCGGGGCCCGCTCGGCCACCGTCGACCTGTGGCGGGCCGAGGGGCGGCTCATGCTCCAGGTCGCCGACGACGGCCGCGGCGGCGCGGCGGACGCGCTCGCCGCGGGCGACCGGGCGAACGGCACGGGGCTGGCCGGGCTCGCGGAGCGGCTCGGCGCCGTCGACGGCATCCTGGCCGTCCGCTCCCCGGCGGGCGGCGGCACGGTGGTCACCGCGGAGCTGCCCTGGCGCGGCTGACGGGAGGCGGCGC
>NZ_WHPN01000251.1 GCF_009735685.1 Streptomyces lycii
CGCCCGGCCGACCGGCTGGGCGTCATGTTGTAGTGCCGGTAGAGGTTCTCCTCCTCCGACGGCTCCAGATGCCCGTCGGCGTCGATGCGCGGTGCCTCCTTGATGTCCTCCCTGCCGTACGGCACCTGGACCTGGCCCTCGGAGCGCCGGGCGCCGCTCAGCGGGACGAAGGTCTCCTTGGTGCCGAACAGACCGGTGCGCACGGTGATCCACTCCGGCTTGCCGGTGGCGTCGTCCAGGTAGACCTGCTGGACCGTGCCGACCTTGTGGCCGTCCTTGTCGGACACGGAGAGCCCGGCCAGATCCTGCGGATTGTGGCCATGGGGTGCAGTCATCGCCGTTGTCTCCTTTCGCGCGGGCACGACATGAGTAGGCGTGCTCTCTCTCCATTGCGCATCAGGGCACGGCACCCCGCGACCGGAGCGGGCGGCGGCCACCGGGCAGCCGGCCGCCGACCGCCGCCCGGGTGCGCCGGGGAGCGGCGACCGGGCCGTCCGGCACTGCCCGGCATTACGCCGAACGGGTGAAGCCGGGTGGCGGGCCGCCGTCCTCCGGTGTGCTCAGCGCACCTGTCCCTTCACCGCGGTCAGCAGCGCCAGCGGCGCGGCCGCCGCCCAGGCGTGCGGCCGGCGGGAGTGCGGATACGGCACCGGGGCCGGCTGGTCGCCCCGGGCGTAGCCGGCCATTGCCTCGGGCAGCCGCCACCCGTGCGCGGCGGCCGCGTCCACCAGCCCGCGGGTGGCCTCCAGCACCTGCTCGGTCAGTCCGTACCGGGCCAGCCCGAGGACGATGACGGCGTTGTCGTGCGGCCGCACCGAGCCGCGGTGGTACGACAGCGGGTGATACGGGGCCTGGCCCGCGGCGAGGGTCCGGATGCCCCAGCCGGTGAAGAAGTCCGCCTCCAGCAGCCGCCGGCCGACCGCCGTGCCCCGCTCCTGGTCGAGGATCCCGGACCAGAGCAGGTGCCCGGCCTCCGAGCCCAGCGCCTCCGCCCGGTTGCCCGCGCCGTCCAGGGCCTGTGCCGGAAATCCCGCCTCTTCCATCCAGAAGGCCTGGTGGAAACGTTCCCGCAGGGCGCCGGCGGCCTCCTCCAGCGACCGGGCGAACGGGGCGTCGTCCCACACCGAGCGGGCCAGCCGCGCGGTGCGCAGCAGCGCGTCGTAGGCATAGCCCTGGGCCTCCGCCACCGCCACCGCACCCTGCGGCCGTACGCCGTCGCCGAAGCACAGGGCGCCGGGGGAGTCCTTCCAGCCCTGGCCCGCGGGACCCCGGCCGGCGGCGCTCTCCGGCCCGCACGCGAGCCAGCCGCGGTCACTCAGGCCGCCGTCGCCGAACAGCCACTCGACAGCGGAGCGCGCCTGCTTCTCCAGCGCCACGGCGAGCGCGGGGTCGGACGTCTCCTCGGTGTAGGCGTGCAGCAGGGTGAGGAAGAGGGGGGTCGAGTCGACGGCGCCGTAGAAGCGCCCGTAGGGCACCTGGCGGAACCGGGAGAGTTCGCCGTGGCGCACCTCGTGCACGATCCGCCCGGGCTGTTCCTGCCGGTCCGGGTCGTAGGAACCGCCCTGGGTGGCCGCGAGCGCCGCGAGGGTGGCGGCGGCCAGCTCCGGGCGGTAGGGCAGTGTGAAGAGCGAGGTGAACAGGGAGTTCCGGCCGAACAGGGCCAGATACCAGGGGATGCCCGCGGCCGGGACGCGCAGCGCTTCGCCGTCCGGCCCGGCCGCGGGCGCGCGGAGCCCGGCGAGATCGGCCAGCCCCTGCTCGCAGGAGCGGGCCAGCTCGGTCCAGCCGATGACGTCCCGGGGGCGGGGGGCGGCCGCGGAGAACGCCGCGTTCTCCCGCGCGATCCGGGCCACGGCCGCCGCCGGGGTGCGGAGCGCCGGCGGCGCGGCGGCCTCCCCGCTGGGCAGCGCGGAGGCCTGGACGACGACCTCGGCCTCGCCGTGCGGGGGCAGCCGCACCTGCCACTCCAGGGTCCGGGCCGTGCCCTCGCCGAGGCGGGTCACCGCGTCGGGCACCGGCTGCGAGCCGACCACGGTGCGGGCGTGCCAGGTCCGGTCCGCGGCGGAACTGCCGACGCGCTCGTAGCCGAACTCCACGCCGCCGGCCTTCTCCACGGCCGAGCGGACGGCGCCCGGCTTCTCGTACTGCCGGTCGTCGAAACGCAGTTCGAACTGGTCGGCGAAGTCGGCGTCGACCGTGAGCGCGACGCGGGCGAGGACCGGCCCGGGCCGGTTGCTGGCGAGCCGGATGCGTTCGACCAGCGAGCGGTCGGCGACCGCCTGCTCGCGGAAGACCGTGTAGGCGGGTGGCTCCTCCTCACTGCCGGGCGGGGTGAGGACCGCGGCCAGCGGCCGGTCCGGTCCGGCCTGCCCCGCGGCGACGAGCACCTGGGGTGCCGATGCCTCGACGGTCAGCTGCCAGCGGCTGAGGTGCCGCGCGTCACGGGCGAAGAGCCCGTCGGGGGTGGGGCCGCGCTTCCCCGAGATGTCCCCGCAGTCGTTCACTCCGGCGAACGTGCCGTCGTGCACGAGGAGATGGTGTCCGGTCATGGGTTCTGCCGCCCTTCGTCGGGCTCCATACGGAGCGGGTCCAGGGGAAGGGCCGCGGGCCCTCCGCTGTACGGCTCGAGGTACTCGCGAAAGATCGGTATCACAGTCCGTGCCGGTGGCCCGGGTGCGCGACCGCGACGTCCGGCAAGTTCCCCGCACCGGTCCAGTGCCGGGCGGACACCGCGAACGGCCGGGGAAGCCGGGGATACGGCCACGGGATCAGGGCACGCGGGAGATGTGCGGCGGGACCCCGCGGGCCGCTGACCCGAACCGGTGGCGTCGCCCGCGAGGCCCCGCGGCGCCGACGCGTCCCCGCGCGCGGCACCCGACTCTCTCCTACGGTCGGAGAGGCGCCCCCGCGCCGGGCGCACCGACCACAGCGACCCCGACGAGCACAGCGGCCATACCGGACGCAACGGCCACACCAGGCCCGCGAGCACGTCACCACCGCCAGAGGAGCCCAGCCGATGAACGACCAGCAGAGGCCGACCCACGTCAGCGTTCAGCTCACCGACTGCGCCCGGCAGGACGCGGACGCGGTCTTCAGCGCCCTCGGCACGGCCTTCCCCACGGTCGTCGAGCCGTCCGCGCACGGGCCCGAGGCCGCGGACGGCCGCCCCACGGTCTGGTCGACGACGGTGGATGTCGAGCGGGCCGGGGAGATCACCGCGGGTGCCTCGTTGTCCGGACCGGTGGTGGCCGACATCTCCGGTGGCTACCAGGCCGTCGAGCAGGTGCGCCGGGCGCTGAAGGGCTGCTACCACGCCGAGGAGGAGGGCGGCGCCTCCGGTGACCAGGAGAAGGAACTGCGGCTGCGGCTCACCTGAGGGCCGTGCCGTGACCCCGGCGGGCGCACGAGGAAAGCTGCGGCCCCTCCCCGCCGCGTCGCCGGACCGCCCGGCCCCGACCGCCCCGGCACGCCCGGCCCCGGACACGCCGGCCCAAAACACGCCCGGCACGAGGACGGCCCTCCGTCGCGCGACGGATCGCGTCCGGCGCCGCGCCCCGGTCCACCGGGGCGCCCCGGTCCACCGCCGGCACACCGGTCCACCGGCGATGTGGGGCGCCCTCGGCCGGACTTTCACGGCCGCCGCGGAAGAAAGTTTCCGTCGATGGAAAGAAGCACAGCTGGTTGGTGGTTAAACTACTAGTGGGTACCGAGGCGGCGTCCGGCCGCCCGGTCATCCCCTCGTGCCGGCCCCGGCCAGGTCCCCCCGTCCTGGCCGGGGCCTTCCCCTGCCCGCACCGCCGCGGGCACCCTTCCGCGCCCGCACCCCGCCCGTACCGCGCCCGGCGGTCCCGGTGCGGAACGCCCGTCGAGCGGACCCGGTGACGGACCGGGGCGGCGAGGGTGCACCATCGACGTGTGGACACTGAACGAGGGCGAGAAGGCGGAGACCCGGCGTGCTGGCTCGACCGGGTGTGCGAGGAGTGCGGACGGATGCGGGAGGGGCCCGACCCGTCGGTGTGCGAGAACTGCGGCTCCCGGCGGGGTCACGAAGGACCTCCGGCGGCCGTCCGGCGGGACCGTGACGAGGAGGGCCGCGCGCGCAACGCCCGGCCCCGCGACGGCCTGGGCCGCCCGCTGCCGTACGGCGCCGAGGGTGTCGAGCGGCAGCCCGAAGGCATCGTGCGCACCCCCGGGCAGACGCTGGACGAGGCCCAGCAACTCCTCGACGAGGGCAAGCCCTTCCACGCGCACGAAGTCTTCGAGGACGCCTGGAAGTCGTCGTCCTCCGACGCCGACCGCGCCCTGTGGCGGGCCATGGCCCAGCTGGCGGTCGGCCTCACCCACGCGGCCCGCGGCAACCTCAGGGGAGCCGGCAGCCTGCTGCTGCGCGCGGCCGACGGTGTCGAGCCCTACGCCGCCCGTCCGCCGTACGGCATCGACGCCGCCGGTCTGGTCGCGTGGGCACGGGCCCTGGAGTCCGGTCTCACCGGTGACGCGGACCTGTCCCCGGACCGCCTCGCGCCGCGCCTGCGCGCCCGGGAGGCGGAGGATCCGACGGTCGCGGAGGATCCCGCGGGTCCGGGGCGCTGACGGGACGAACCGTCAGGTGAGTTCCGCGAGCAGCTTCTCCAGGAACGGCACCGTGGCGCTCGGCGGGTCGGCCTCGGCGCAGAGGCGGTCCATCACGGCGAGGTAGTTGTCCAGGTCTTCCGGCTTGTCCAGGTAGAGGGCGCTGGTCAGCTGCTCGAGATACACGATGTCCGGCAGGTCCGGCTCCAGGAACCGCAGGATGGTGATCGGCCCGCCGGCCGCCGAGACGCCGCCGATGCTGAAGGGCGCGATCTGCAGGACGACGTTCGGCATCCGGGAGACTTCGATCAGATGCCGCAGCTGCTGCCGCATCACGGGCGCGCCGCCCAGCGGACGGCGCAGCGAGGCCTCGTCCAGCACCGCCCACAGCCGGGGCGCGCCGGGCCGGTCCAGCAACTGCTGGCGCGTCATGCGCAGCCGCACCCGGCGCTCGATCTCGGCGCCGGACGCCCGGGGATGGCCCAGAGTCGTCACGGCCCGGGCGTACCCCTCCGTCTGGAGCAGGCCCGGCACGAACTGGTTCTCGTAGCTGCGGATGACGGAGGCGGCCTCTTCCAGCCCGAGGTGCGTCTCGAACCACGGCGGGAGGATGTCGTTGTACTGGTGCCACCAGCCGGGCTCGGCCGCCCGCCGGGCGAGGGTCAGGAAGTCGGCGCGCTCGTCCTCGTCGGTGACGTTGTAGAGCGTCAGGAGGTCGGCGACGTCCCGCTCCTTGAAGCCGACCCGGCCCAGCTCCAGCCGGCTGATCTTCGCGTGCGAACCGCGGATCACGTCCGCCGCGGCCTTGGCGGACACGCCGTTGGCCTCGCGCAGCTTGCGGAGCTGGGTGCCGAGGACGATCCGCAGGACCGTCGGTCCTCCCTGCGGATGCTCGAGAAAGCGCCGTATCGATGGTTCGTGACCCGGCCGAGCGGCGGACATGCTGGCTCCCCTGAGTGAATGGGCAAGTGCCCAGTGTTCCATCACGAGCCGGGTCCCGTACAGCAGCAGAGAGTCACCGCGCGTCGTGCGCCGGGGGTGCGTTTCAGCACTCGCCGACCATGCTGTCGAACTCGCCGTCCTTGGCGCTGTGCAGGAAGACGGCCATCTCGTCCCGGGTGTAGACGAGGGCAGGTCCTTCGGGGTCGCGGGAGTTACGCACGGCGACGCCGCCGTCGGGCAGCCGGGTCAGTTCGACGCAGTTGCCGCTCGGGTTGCTGTACCGGCTCTTCCGCCAGGCCGCTCCGGCGAGGAGGGCGGCCGACATGCCGTTTTCGTACGGATGGTGCACTGGGGTCTCTTTTCTCGTTTTCCCGCCAGGTACAGGTGCTGCCGTCACTCCTGTACTGAAGTCAACTCCCCGTGCAATTGCAAGCGTTCTTGCAGATGTACTTGCAGGGGTGGCCCGGATCCGGGGATAGTGAACGCCGGGGGACGCGGCCGCGCCGCCTGCCGGGACACCGAGCGGGGGTGGCAAGCAGCACGGCCGCGCTCCCGCAGACCTGACAGGCCACCGCCGTGCCGGCCCCCCCGATTCGGCGTAGCACTGAGGAGTGGTGAGCGTCAGCAGCAACCGCAAGCCCGCTGCGCACTGCGCCATCGGCGAGCTGGCACTGGACGCCAGGCAGGGGCGGATCGGAGTCGTGATGGACACGCTCGGCGGCCGGATGTACCTGCGGCGCCCGGAGGGCGGCCGGGAGTGGGAAGCCTCCCCGCACGACGTCCGTCCGGCCACACCCGCCGAGTGGGCCGACGGCGGCGCGCGCGAGGCGTACGGGTGGAAGGGATTGGTATGAGCACCGAGACGGTTCACCGCCACGCGGACTGGGTGATACGCCCGGAACCGGCCCCCGAGGCCCCGAGCGCCGTCTACGAAGTCGAGTGCACCACGTGTCTGCACTCGTCCGGTGCCGCCGACAGCGCGGAGGCCGCCTACGGGTGGGCCGCCCGGCATGCCGACGGGCTGCCGCGGCACACCGGCTTCCGGGAGATCGTCCATCGCTTCTGGCGGGCGTTCCCGGCGGCCTGACGAGGACCGTTACGACCGTTCGCCTCCGGGTACGCGTGGGACAGCCTGCCCACGAACTGCCAGGAGGCGAACGATGCAGCAGCGACCCGAGGGCGCCGGCCCGGCACGCGGACAGCACGGCGAGGAAGACGACGGCGGGCCCCGCACCCGCCCCGAGGCCACCCCGCAGCAGGACGGCGCGGACGCGCCGGGCGACCTGCCGATCGGCAAGGCCGACACGCCGAACGTCGCCGGGAGCGACGAGCAGCAGCCCGAGATCGCCGAGGGCCCCGTCCCCGGTGTCCAGCCGGGCGAGAAGACCGAACGCGGGCCGTGGACACCGCCGGTGGAGGAGGACCCGCCTCCGCGCGGCGCCGCCCCCGCCTCCGGGGACCCCGAGGCGGTGCGCCGGCAGAAGAAGGAAGGCGGGCCGTAGCCGCTCCGCCGAGAAGGCTTCCGCTCAGCTCGAGCAGCCCGCCCAGCCGGCGGGCACGCGGGGACGGGTGGGGCCCGGCCCCGCGGCCGGACCCCACCCGTCCGCCGCGCAGCGGCCGTTGAGCCGCGGCCCGCGCCCGGCGGCTTCTCCTTCCGGACGTTAGGCGGTGCACGACGGGGGTACCCCGACGCGGTCTCCTCACCGTGAGGAGGCAATCGTCACAACGGGCGATTCCGTACAGCGTCACAAGGGAGCGGACGACCATGGGCCACGGCGGAGACGTCATCGAGGAACTGACCACGGATCACCGTGAGGTCGAAGAGCTATTCGGCAGGATCGAAGCGATGCCGAGCGGTGACGAGCGGCGCAAGAACCTGGCCGACCAGGTCACGATCGAGCTAGTACGGCATTCCGTCGCCGAGGAGATGTACCTCTATCCCGCGGTGCGCCAGTACCTGCCGGACGGTGACGCCATCGCCGACAAGGAGATCGAGGACCACACGACGGCCGAGCGGACCATGAAGGAACTGGAGAGCTGCCGGGCGTCCGACCCCGAGTTCGACCGGCTGATGCGCGACCTGATGCGGGAGATCCGCAGCCACGTCCAGGACGAGGAACAGAATCTCTTCCCGCGGCTGCGCCGGGAAGCGGGCGCCGGGGCGCTGGGCGAACTCGGGGAGAAGGTGCGGAAGGCGAAGAAGACGGCGCCGACCCGCCCGCACCCCGCATCGCCCTCCACACCGCCCGCCAACAAGCTGCTCGCACCCGGCGCCGGACTCGTGGACCGCGCCCGCGACGCGCTCTCCGGGCGCGGGAAGAGCGGCTGACCGGACCCGGTCCGGTGAGCGCCCCGGCGCGCCGTACGCACCGGGACGCCCACCGGGCCGGTTCGCCGTACGGCGGACCGGTCGCCCGGCCTCCCGGCGCGGCCTCCCGGTCTCCCGGCCTCCCGGTCTCCTGGTCTCCTGGTCTCCTGGTCTCCTGGTCTCCTGGTCTCCTGGTCTCCTGGTCTCCTGGTCTCCTGGTCTCCTGGTCTCCTGGTCTCCTGGTCTCCTGGTCTCCTGGTCTCCTGGTCTCCTGGTCTCCTGGTCTCCCGGTCTCCCGGCCTCCCGGCCTCCCGGTCGTGACAGCGGACACCGGGTGGCCGCGGGCCGTGCCGCCTGCGGTTTCGCCTCCGGCGCGGCGGGCTACCCGGCTCCCGTCAGCTGACCGTACGGCGCCGAGGAGGACCTGCCATGGTGCGCAAGAGGACCGAGGGTGACGAGGACCAGAAGCGGGCGGCGGCCCGCGAGGCACGCCGGGCCGGGGAGCGGCCCAGCGCCCGCAACGTCACGACGGGAGCGTCCAAGCAGCGGACCCACCTCTCCGACCGCGGGCAGACGACGCACGAGGAGAAGCTGGCCGCCACCCACCGGGGCAAGCCGGAGTGGCGGGCCGGGGACGAGGCGGACGCCGAGGTGCGGACCCCCGGCGCGGCGCAGACCCCCGGAGTGACCGGCACGGGCAGCCGCGGCTACACCCGGGAGCACGAGCAGGTCTTCCGGGCCCTCGCGGAGGAGGAAGAGGCGCACGGCGGCTCCCCGGTGCGGCTCGACGACGTGTCCCGGGCGGCCCACCTGCCCCGCGAGGAGACCCGCGAGGTGCTGCACGACCTGGTCACCGTCCACCATGTGGCCACCGAGATCCAGGGCGCCGGGGATCCCGACATGGGCTCGGCGTTCGAGACCAAGCCCCGGCGCTGACCAGCGTCGCGCACCGGCTCGCTGCCGCACCGGCCGCAGCGCCGCCGGCAGGGGTGGCGGGGGTGGCGGGACCCGGCGTACGGACGCCTTTCCCGCGCCGGCCGGCGGCGCTCCGCACGGGGCGCGGGGGCTGTGCCCGGCCGCGCCGCGGGCAGCTCCCCCGGCTCCCCCCGCTCCCGCCGGTTTCCGTCAGCCGCCCGCCGGCGGACGCCCGGTGCGGAGCAGGCCGAGGACGGCCCGCTCGACTGCGCCCTGGGTGGCGGGCACGCCGAAGCCGCCCTCGTCGCCCAGATGCTCCAGGGCGGCAGCGACGGTCACGCCCTCCTCGTAGAGTTCGACGACCCGCGGATTGATGTACGAGGCCCGGCACACCGCCGGGGTGTTGCCCAGATAGTCGGCGACCTCGCGGGTGGCGCGCGCGACGGCCCGGCGGCCCGCGCCGCGGCTTCCGGCCGCGTGCTCCGACACGGCCAGGGCGACCGCGGCCAGCACGGTGGCGTGCCAGGTGCGGAAATCCTTCGCGGTGACGTCCACACCGCCGTGTTCCTTGAGATACGCGTTCAGGTCGGCGCCGGACACCTCGTGCCACTCGGGGCGCTCCCAGTACGCCAGCAGCCGGTCGCCGCCGCCCCGGCGGCGCTTCAGCGCGTGCACGGCCCTGCAGGTCGCCGGGTCGGCCACCGCCTGGATCTGCTCGCGTCCGTGCTTGGCCGGGTAGGCGAACGTCACCTGCCGGCGGCCGCAGCTCGTGTGCTCCCGGAGCAGGGTGGTGAGGCCGTACGACTGGTTGAGATCCGTGTAGCGGTCGCTGCCGGCCCGGAAGAAGCCGAGGTCGAGCAGCCGGGCCGCGGTCGCCAGCACCCGGTTCCGGGTCAGCCCGCGGTCGCCGAGATGCGCCTCGACGGCTTCACGGATCCGGGGGAGGGCCTCGGCGACCTCCAGGACGTGGTCGTGCTTGGCCTGCTCCTGCTCGGCCCGGAACTGCGGGTGGTACAGATACTGCCGACGGCCCGCGGCGTCGGTGCCCACGGCCTGCAGATGACCGTTCGGCCGGGTGCAGATCCACACGTCGGTCCAGGCGGGCGGAATCACCAGAGCCCGGATCCGGTCCAGGGCCGCCCGGTCGCGCAGCGGCCGGCCCGAGGTGTCGAGATAGCGGAAGCCGCGGCCGTGCCGCCTGCGGCCGTAGCCGGGCTCGTGGGGTCGTGTGTGGCGCAGCCGCACGGTCCGCCCTCCCCTCGGTACCGGCCGCCCGGCTCCCCGCGCCCGGCGTCGTCTCTGCCGCTTGCCCGGGGGCGGGGCCCGAAAACGGGCGGCGGTGCGTGCCCCGCCGCCCGGCATACCGCAGGATGCGGGCGGTACGGCATGCCGCTGGGGTGCGCGCCGCCCGGCATACCGCAGGCGTGCGCCCTACGGCATGGCGCCGGAGTGTGCGCCGTACGGCTCAACGCCCGTGTAGGGGGCGCGCACGCGGGTACGCCTCGGGGCGCGTCCGTACAGCCGGCGGAGCGGAAGGCACACGGCACCACCCCAGGGAGCGACCGCGATGGGGCATTTCGGAGACGTCATCGACGAGCTGACCATCGACCACCGCGAGTTCGAGGAGATGTTCGAGCGGATCGAGGCGCTGCCCGTGGGTGACGAGCGGCGCAAGACCCTGGCCGACCAGGTGATCGTCGAACTCGTGCGGCACAGCGTCGCCGAGGAGATGCACCTCTACCCGGCCGTGCGCCGGTTGCTGCCGAACGGCGGCAGCGTCGCCGACAAGGAACTGGGCGACCACGCCACCGCGGAACGCGTGATGAAGCGGCTGGAGCACCGGGACGCGGACGACCCCGAGTTCGACCGGCTGATCGCGGAGCTGACGCGGGAGATCCGCGGGCATGTGCGCGACGAGGAGCACAACCTCTTCCGCCGGCTGCGGCAGGCCGCCTCCGCCGAGGAGCTGAGGGAGCTGGGCGACAAGGTGCGGCACGCCAAGAAGCGGGCGCCGACGCATCCGCACCCGCACGCCCCGCTCAGGCCCCCGTACAACCGGGTGGTCGCCCCGGGCGCCGGTCTGGTGGACCGGGTCCGCGACGCGCTCGGCGGACGCGGCAAGTCCTGAGACGGGGGCGGCCGGCGGTGCGGCTGGTTCATCGGGGGCGGCCGGTTTCCGGATCCGGCCCGGCGGGTGTGGCTGACCGGCTGGTTCGGCATCAGGGCCGGCGACGCGGTTGTTCTCCGGTGGGGCCGACGGCGCGGCTGTCTTCCGGTTCGGGCCGGCTGGTGCGACCGGGCCGAACGGGGCCCGGCGGGCGCGGCCGTTCCGGACCGGGGCGGCCGGTGGGGTGAATCCTGAACCGGTGCGGCCTGTGCGGGTGAGCCCGGCTCCGGTGCGGCGGCCGGTGCGGTGAGTCCGGTGTCCGGTGTGGAAGGCGCCGCCGGCCGATGCCGTCCGGGACGGCGAGGCCGGCCGGCGGCGAGGCGGGCGCCCGCGGTCAGGCGGCCTCGGCCAGCCCTCCGCCGAGCAGCGCGACCAACTGGTCCCGGTGCAGAGCGGCGACCGGCTCCAGCAGGTCCGGGTGGCGCAGCAGCGGAGCGGCGAGCCGGTCTCCCGCCCCGGGCTCGGTGAGCCGCCGGAACTCCTCCGGGCTCCCGGGAACGTGTTCACCGCCGGCGAGCGCGGCCACCGCCGCGGCTGCCGTCCCGGGATCCGTCAGCAGACAGGCGGCCCAGCTGGCGACGACCTCGTCGACCCAGGTGCGCCACGCGTACTCCTCCGAGGACAGGTCGGCGGCGTCCGTCCCGGTCAGCCAGTCCAGCCCGCCGGTGCCGCCCGGCCCGGCGACCAGGACGAGACCGGCGTCCATCGCGGTCGGGTAGCGCAGCCGGGCGGCGACGGTGGCGGCCTGCCGGGCCTGGATCTCCGCCAGCGCGGCGTTGACGGCGCCACCCGTTCCCGGGTAGGCGCGCAGCAGCCACTGCGCGGTGGCCGCGATGACCGGTGACAGGTCGGCGGGCATGCGGGCATCCGCCCTTTCGGTCGTGAGGCGTGAAGGTCGGGCGTGAGACGTGAGTCGTGAGATGCGAGTCGTGAGATGCGAGGCGTGAGAGCGGGGCTTGGGGCGTACACGTGGTGCGTGGGGCGTCGGGTGCGGAAGGGGCCGGGGTGGCGGGCCGGGGGTTCGCCGTGTCCGGCGCCGGGGCGTGTGCGGGCCGGGCAGCCGCGCGCGGGCGCACGGTCGCGGGGCGGCGGCCAGACTACCCACCGGCCGGGCGCCGGGAGAATGACGTATCTCACCGGTCACGGGCTTGCCTCCCGTGCCGCCGGGGTCCGGGACGCCCCGGGGCGCCCCGCATAGCGCCGTCGGCGGCGGGTACCCCGGGCAGCGGCAGTCCGTACCGCAGCCCGGCAGGAGGTGGCGCATGGTCTTCGACACAGTCCGCATCGACGCCGACGGGGCGGGCCTCACCGGTGACCTGGTCCACCCCGATCCGGCCGTCGGCGTGGTGGCCTTCGCGCACGGCAGCGGCAGCTCCCGGCACAGCCCGCGCAACCAGGCCGTCGCCGGGGTGCTCCAGAAGGCGGGGCTGGCGACCCTGCTGTTCGACCTGCTCACCGAGGAGGAGGAACGCGTCGACGCGGTCACCGCCGAGCACCGGTTCGACATCCCGCTGCTCGGGCGCCGCCTGGTGGCGGCCGTCGACCGGCTGGCCGGGATCCCGGCCACCAGCGGTCTGCCCGTCGGCCTCTTCGGGGCCAGCACCGGAGCCGCCGCGGCCCTCACGGCGGCGGCCGAACGTCCGGAGCAGGTACGGGCCGTCGTCTCCCGGGGCGGCCGCCCCGACCTCGCGGCCGGAGCCCTCGCCCGGGTACGGGCCCCGGTGCTGCTGATCGTCGGCGGTGAGGACCACGACGTGCTGCGCCTGAACCGGGAGGCTGCCGAGGAGATCGAGGCGCCGTGCAGCGTGCACGTCGTCCCCGGGGCCACCCACCTGTTCGAGGAGCCCGGAACGCTGGAGCAGGCGGCCGCCGCGGCCCGCGACTGGTTCGTCCGGATGACCATCCCGGAAACCGCGCCCTGAGCGCTTCGAGCGCCCTGAGCACCTTGAAGCGTCCTCAACGCCCCGCACCCCGGGAGCCCGCAGCCCGGCCCGCGGAACCCGTACCTCACAGCCGGGACCTCACAGCCGGGACCTCGGAGCGAGCCCGGACCTCGTGTCCCGGACTCGGATCCGGTTTCCGGTTTCCGGTTTCCGGTTTCCGGTTTCCGGAGTCCGGAGTGCGGAGTGCGGAGTGCGGAGGGTGGAGCAGGAGCCCGCGGAGCCCTTCGTGCCCCAGCGCCCCGAGCGCCACGGGCCCGGACGGTCGCCCGGACCGGTCCCGTACCCGGCGTCCCGCCGCGCCGCACCGCACGAGGCCGCGCCACACCGTACGAGAAGGAGGAACCCCATGCCCTTCCAGGACCGCATCCAGGCCGGCCGCGCACTCGCCGGGGAACTGGCCGCACGGCAGCGCGAAGGCGGCCTCCCGAGTCCGCTGATCCTGGCCCTGCCGCGCGGCGGGGTACCCGTCGCGCAGGAGGTCTCGCGCGAGCTGCACGCGCCGCTGGACGTCCTCGTCGTCCGGAAGATCGGCGCGCCCTTCAACCCCGAGTTCGCGGTCGGCGCCGTCACCGGTGAGGAGGAGCCGTTCTACGACGAGCAGTCACTGGAGATGCTCGGCCTGAGCCCGGGCGACATGGCCGCGGAGGCCTCCCGGCAGCGGGAGGAGCTGCGGCGCCGCGAAGACCTCTACCGGCAGGGCCGCCCGCCGCCCGACGTGCGCGGCCGGACCGTGGTCCTCGTCGACGACGGGCTGGCCACCGGCAGCACCGCCCGGGTCGCGCTGCGCGCCGTGCGGCGCCGGGGACCGGACCGGCTCGTGCTGGCCGTGCCGGTCGGCTCACCGCAGGCCGTCTCCGCGCTCCGCCCGGAGGCCGACGAGACGGTGTGCCTGGAGCAGCCGCCGTCCTTTCACGCGGTCGGGCAGTTCTACGCGGACTTCGCCCAGGTCGGCGACGCGGAGGTCACGGAGATCCTGCGGAACGCGCTCAGCACGCACTGAGCGCGGCCCGCGGGCGCCGGGTAAGCCGGCCGACAGGGTGCCGGGGCCCAGTTCGCCGGGCCCGGTGTGCCCGGACAGGGCCAGCGAGAGATCGAACTCGGCCAGCAGGCAGCGCAGCGCGTGCCGCACCCCCGCCTCGCCGCCGAGCGCCAGCCCGTACACGTACGGCCGTCCGACCAGGACCGCCCGGGCCCCGAGCGATATCGCCTTGAGCACGTCCGCGCCACCGCGGATGCCGCTGTCGAAGAGCACCGTGAGGTCGTCACCGACGGCGGCGGCGACCGCCGGCAGCGCCTCCAGCGAACCGATGGCCCCGTCGATCTGGCGGCCCCCGTGGTTGGACACCACCACCCCGTCCATGCCGGCGTCGCGGGCGCGGCGCGCGTCGTCGGGGTGCTGCACGCCCTTCAGCACGATCGGGCCGTCCCAGTGCCCGCGCAGGAACGCCAGGTCCTCCCAGGTCTTGGTGGGGTCGGCGAACATCCCCGCCCAGTGCGCCACCGCGGCGAGCGGGTCGTCCTCGACGGGCTTGGCGAGCCCGGCCAGGAACGCCGGATCGCTGAGGTAGTTGGCGATGCCCACGCGCTGGAGGAACGGCAGATACGCCCGGTCCAGGTCGCGCGGTCGCCAGCCCAGCAGCCAGGTGTCGAGGGTCAGCACCAGCGCCGTGTACCCGGCGGCCCTCGCGCGCTCCAGCAGGCTGACCGTGACGTCCCGGTCCTTCGGCCAGTACAGCTGGAACCAGCGCGGCCCGTCCCCGGACGCCTCGGCGACGTCCTCCAGGGTGGTGGACGACGCGGTGCTCAGCACCATGGGCAGGCCCAGTCCGGCGGCCGCCCGCGCGACCGCGGGCTCGGCGTCCTCGTGCACGATGGAGAGCACCCCGACCGGGGCGAGGAGCACCGGGGCGGGCAGTGTCGTGTCGAAGAGGGTGCAGGACAGGTCCCGGGTTCCGACGTCGCGGAGCATGCGTGGCACGATCGTGCGGCGGTCCAGCGCGGCCCGGTTGGCGCGCACCGTCGCCTCGCTGCCCGCGCCGCCCGCCACATAGCCGTACGCCTCGGGGGACATCCGCTCGCGCGCGGCCTCCTCCAGCCCGGCCGGCCTGGTGCCGTACGGGGGCGCCTCGCCCGTCAGCAGGCCGTTCAGGTAGATCTCGTCCTGGAACGAGGCGGGGGCCTGCCGCGGCTGCGCGAGGTGGTCGGGGGTGGAACTCATGCGGGCCGTCCTTCCGGTGATCTGCCGTGGGGGAGAGCATGACGATCCGCTCGCGGTTTGTCACCTGTTGACAGAGACCGGGTGAAGGCTGCGCTCGCCGGGAACGGCGGGCCCGGCGGCGGGTGTGCGGCCCGCCGGTCTCCTCGTGCCGCCGCGCGCCGACCGCCGGTCTTCTGCGGGCCGCCGCGCGCAGGCCGCCGGTCTTCTGCGGGCCGCTGCTCCAAGCCGCCGGTCTTCCACGTGCCGCTGCCCCGAGCCGCCGGGCTCGATGCTGATGCCGATGAACAGCTGACTGAGAACCACAGTCGTGGCCCATGCCCGCCACGGGCTCGTCGAGCACTGCGTGCCGCCATGCGACAGCCGGCTGCTGCCGGTGCGGCGCCCGGCCGCGGACGGCCCGTGCCGTGTCCGGGCGGCAGCAGGGGCGCCGGCGCCCGCGGACGTACGGGCCGTGCCGAGCGGGCCGTGCCGAGCGGTGGCGGGTCCGTCAGCCGCTGACGGTCCGCGCCACCTCCAGCAGCAGCCGCTGCCAGGGATCCCGCTCGTCGCGGCCGGTCAGTTCGCGGACCCGGCGCATCCGGTAGCGCAGCGTCTGCGGGTGCAGATGCAGGGCGTCCGCCGCCGCCGTGGCCGAGCCGGTCCGCAGATACGCGTCCAGGGTGCGCGCCAGATGGTGGTGCGCCGGTTCCAGCAGGGGGCCCAGCACCTCCCGGCGGGCGGCCGCGGGCGTGGCGCCGGGAACACCGTTGAACAGCCCGGTCACCTGCGCGGAGGCGCCGTCCAGCAGCCCGTCGGAGTCGTACGCGCGGCCGGGCGCGGTCTCCAGCGCGCCGAGGGCCAGCCGGTACGCGGCCGCCAGTTCGTCCGGGGCGCGGCCGGTGAGCAGACAGCCGCGCAGCCCCAGTTCCCGCAGCGCCGGGCCGGTCCCGGGCAGCCGTTCCGGGGGCAGGAGCAGCACGGCGTGGTCCGCGCGGGCCGTGAACAGCGGTCCCGCCGGGGCCGTGCCGCTGTCCGCGGTCCGCCGGGCCCCGGAGCCCGCCGCGGCGCCGCCCGCGGCCCGGGCCCCTCCTGCGGATCCGGTCCTTCCTGCGGCCCCGGCCCCTCCCGCGGACCCCGCGCCGCCCAGCCGGTCCGCCAGTTCCAGACCGGCCGCGACGGCGGACGCCTGGGCGGAGGCGTCCCGTCCGGCCCGCGCGGGCCGGGTGACGAGCAGGGCGGCCGGGTCCGGCAGCACGGCGCCGAGGGTGCGCGCCCGGTCGGCGGTCTCGGCGGCGGACGCCCGGCGGCCGGCCAGCAGGTCGTCCAGGAAGGCGCGGCAGGCCCGGTCCCGGTCGGCGTCCAGCCAGCGCGCGGCGTCCGCGTACCCGCCGGTGAGCGCGTCGGTCAGGGCGTCCAGCTCGCGCAGCCAGACGCGGTTGAGCACGAACACGTCCTCCGGCCCGAGCCGGCCGGCGGAGTGTGCGGAGTTTTCAGCGAGCAGCCGGTCGACGGTGGCGGCTCCCACCCGGTAGGCCCGTACCACCGCCTCGACGGAGCGGCCGTCCGCCGCCCGGGCCCGCCCGATGGCGCGTGCCCGGTCCGTGTCGGCGGCGGTCAGGCCCGTGTCGTCCACCCACATCCGCAGCAGCCGGGTCAGCGCCCACCGGGCGATCGAGCGCACCTCGTCCAGCTGGCTCTCGTGCAGCACCTGGTAGGCGGGCAGCGCACGGCGGACGGCCGCCACGATCTCGGTGACCGGGCCGGGGGAAGCGCGCCGCAGGGCGTCCGCCGCGGCGGCGCGCTCGGAGCGGCCCATGAGAGATCCCCTTTTGTCAGTGGCTGATAAATCCCTTCGCACTCTAGCCGCACGCGCGTTGTCGCCGGGGCACGGGCGGAGGACGGTGGGAGCGCGGGGCGGGCCCGGACGGCGGAAGGCGGCGGTGATGGCGTACGACGCCGATGTGATCGTGGTGGGCGGCGGGCTGGCCGGGCTGGCGGCCACGGCGGAACTGGCGGACGCGGGGCGCCGTGTCGTCCTGCTGGACCAGGAACCGGAGGCGTCGTTCGGCGGCCAGGCGCACTGGTCCTTCGGCGGGCTGTTCCTCGTCGGCTCGCCCGAGCAGCGGCGCATGCGGATCCGCGACAGCCACGAACTCGCCTGGCAGGACTGGCTCGGCACGGCGGGCTTCGACCGGCCGGTGGACGACTGGCCGCGCCGCTGGGCCGAGGCGTACGTCGACTTCGCCGCGGGGGAGAAGCGGTCCTGGCTGCGCGGCATGGGCGTGCGGTTCTTCCCGGTCGTCGGCTGGGCCGAGCGCGGCGGTTACGACGCCACGGGCCACGGCAACTCGGTGCCCCGCTTCCACATCACCTGGGGCACCGGACCCGGCCTGGTGGCGCCCTTCGAGCGGCGGGTGCGCGAGGCGGCCGCCCGCGGCACCGTCGAACTGCGCTTCCGGCACCGGGTGGACGAACTGACCGTCACGGACGGCCGGGTCGACGGCGTCCGCGGCACCGTTCTCGAACCGAGCCCCGCCGCGCGCGGAGAGGCCAGCTCGCGGACGGCCAACGGCCAGTTCACGCTGCGGGCCGGGGCCGTGGTCGTGGCCTCCGGCGGCATCGGCGGCAACCACGAACTGGTGCGCCGCAACTGGCCCGAGCGGCTGGGCGAGCCGCCGCGGCGGATGCTCTCCGGCGTCCCCGCGCACGTCGACGGGCGGATGCTGGAGATCACCGAGCGGGCGGGCGGCGCCCTGATCAACCGGGACCGCATGTGGCACTACACCGAGGGCATCCAGAACTGGGACCCGGTCTGGGCCCGGCACGGCATCCGCATCCTCCCCGGCCCGTCCTCGCTCTGGCTGGACGCCCGGGGCCGGAGGCTGCCGGTGCCGCTGTTCCCCGGATTCGACACGCTCGGCACCCTCGAGCACATCACCCGGACCGGCCACGACCACACCTGGTTCGTCCTCAACCGGCGCATCATCGGCAAGGAGTTCGCGCTCTCCGGCTCGGAGCAGAACCCGGACCTGACGGGCAAGAGCGTCCGGGACGTCATCGGGCGCGCCCGCGCCGACGTTCCCGGCCCGGTCCGGGCGTTCATGGACCGCGGCGCCGACTTCGTCGTGGAGCAGGACCTCGGCGCACTCGTCCGGGGCATGAACGCGCTCACCGACGAACCGCTGCTGGACGAGGCCGCGATACGCCGCGAGATCACCGCCCGGGACCGCGAGATCGCCAATCCGTTCACCAAGGACCTCCAGTTGACCGCCGTCCACGGGGCCCGCCGCTACCTCGGCGACAAGCTCATCCGCACCGCCGCCCCGCACCGCATCCTCGACCCCGCGGCCGGTCCGCTGATCGCCGTACGGCTGAACATCCTCACCCGCAAGACGCTCGGCGGTCTGCACACCGACCTGGGCAGCCGGGTCCTCGGCGCGGACGGCGGCCCCGTGCCCGGTCTGTACGCGGCGGGGGAGGCGGCCGGGTTCGGGGGTGGCGGGATGCACGGTTACCGCTCGCTGGAGGGCACCTTCCTCGGCGGCTGCCTCTTCTCCGGCCGAGCGGCGGGCCGCACGGCGGCCCGGGAGACGGCCTGACCGGACCGCCATGCGGCCACCCCTGCCGAAACGGCCGACGGCCGGAGCGGGCCGGTTGGAACGGCGGTCGGGCCCGGGTGGTCCGGGCGGTCGGCCGGAAGGGGCCGTTGACGAACGGCCGGCCGGAGTGGCCGGCCGGTGCCCCGTGGGAGCCCGGCGGCCGGGCTGTCCGTCCTGGCTGTCCGGATCGGAGAGCCGCCAGGGCCGGAGAGGCCGTCCTGGATCGGAGAGCCGCCAGGGCCGGAGAGGCCGTCGGTGCCGGAGACGCCGTCCGGGCCGGAGAGGCATACCGGTGCGCGCGTGGAGCACGCGGAGGGGGATACCCGTAGCCGACCGGAAACGAGAGGAGCCGGCCATGGGCGAGCGGCAGAGGAAACCCCGTACGGCGGCCGAGGAGGTCACCGAGGAGTTCCGCCGGGCCGAGACCGAGGAGATCGACGGCGGCCGCGACAAGGAGCACGACGCGGAGTCCGGGGACGCGCTGAGCACCAATGTCGGCGCTCAGCAGGAGGCCGGGG
>NZ_WHPN01000252.1 GCF_009735685.1 Streptomyces lycii
CGGCAACCCGCTGCCGAGGGGACGGGGCGGTCGCGCGGCGGTCGGCAACCCGCTGCCGAGGGGACGGGGCGGTCGCGCGGCGGTCGGCCCGGCCCCGCCCGCCCCGGCTCCCTCCATCCCGGCTGCCAATTCCGGCGGCAGCCGCACCCGTGCCCCCACCCGCGGCCGTGCCCGCATCCCGCCCGCACCCGTTGATAGCCCACCCGGTGACACCGCTGAGTCGAATGGCCCGCCCGAGGTGCGCCGGGCGCCGTGACGGGTAGTCCCTTGTCCATGCAGACACCGGACCCCACCTCCGACTCCCCCGCACCGGCCCCCACCGATCCCGCGGACGGCAACTCACCGCTGAAGCGCGCAATCGGCCCCAAGCTGCTGATCCTGTTCGTGATCGGCGACATCCTGGGCACCGGCATCTACGCCACCACCGGCAAGGTCGCCGGGAAGATCGGCGGCGCGCTGTGGCTGCCCTTCCTCATCGGCTTCGTCGTCGCGCTGCTGACGGCGGCTTCGTACGTGGAACTGGTCGGGAAGTATCCGAAGGCGGCGGGCGCCGCGTTGTACACCCAGAAGGCGTTCAAGGTCCCGTTTCTGACCTTTATCGTCGCCTTCATGGTGATGTGCTCGGGCCTGTCGTCGGCGAGCGCCGCGGCCCGTGCCTTCAGCGGTGACTATCTGGGCGAGTTCGTGAACGTGTCGCCGACGCTCGTCGCGGTGCTGTTCGTGCTGGCGCTCGCCGCGCTCAACCTGCGCGGTGTCTCGGAGTCCGTGAAGACGAACGTCGTACTGACGCTCGTGGAGCTGACCGGTCTGCTGGTCATCCTGTGCATCGGCGCGGTCGCGGTGTTCGCGGGCGACGGCGAGCCGGCGCGGTTGACGGAGATTCAGGCCGACGGGACCGGCTTCGCCCTGATGACCGGGATCCTGGGCGCGACGGCACTCGGCTTCTTCGCGTTCGTCGGCTTCGAGGACTCGGTGAACATGGCGGAGGAGACGAAGGACCCGGTCCGTACGTTCCCCAAGGCGCTCTTCATCGGTGTCGGCGTCACCGGCACGATCTACGTGCTGGTCGCCCTCATCTCCTCGCTGCTCGTCGACAACCAGGTGCTCGCCGAGTCCTCCGGGCCGCTGCTGGAGGTGGTGAAGGCGGGCGGTGTCGACTTCCCGCCCAAACTGTTCGCGGTCATCGCGCTGTTCGCCGTGACCAACTCCGCCCTCATCAACATCATGATGGCCTCCCGGCTCTGTTACGGCATGGCCAACGAGCGCATCCTGCCGCGCGCCATGGGCCGGGTGCTGCCGCGCCGCCGGACGCCGGTCGTCGGCATCGTGTTCACGGCGCTGCTCGCGGTCGGCCTGGTGTCCACGGGGGAGATCGAGGGCCTGGGCGACACCACGTCCTTCCTGCTGCTGTGCGTGTTCGCCGTGGTGAACGTGGCCGTGCTGGTCCTGCGCAAGGACCGCGTCGCCCACCGGCACTTCCGTACGCCCACCGCGCTGCCGGTGCTCGGCGCGATCACGGCCGTCATCCTGGCCAGCCCGCTGGCCGACCGGGCGGCGGACGTGTACATCCGGGCGGGCGTACTGCTGCTGCTGGGCATCGGGCTGTGGGCGGTCAACAAGCTGGTGATGCGGGCGCGCGGGGAGTGAGAGGGGTTCCGGGACTCCGGGTGCCGGGTCTCCGGGTCCCGGAATCCGGCCCGCCGGCGGCCGCCCAAGCTTTGCCCAAGGTCCGCCCATGCCGGCCGGGGCACGGTGGTCCCAGTCCGAGAGAGCGCCCCCGCCAGGGGGCGCCGCAGCGAGTCGCCACCGGGGCGAACGCAGCCAGAGGAAGGGACCCACAGCATGCGCCAGATTCGTCATGCACTCGTGGCCGTGGCCATGTCCGCCGCCGCGATGACCGCCACAGCGGCCGGAGCCGCCGCCGACACCGGTCCCGGGGACACGAGCCGGCCGGGCGTGGAGCGGACCGACCTGGGCAACGGTGCGACACTCCTGCACGGCGTCGAGTCGGCGGAACAGCTCGCCGCCTCCTGCGCTTCCGGCAAGTTCTGCGGCTACAGCAGCCAGGCGGGGTACGGCCTGGAATGGGGATGCGGTCGTACCGGCATCGGCTGGTCCGGGGGCGGCTGGTGGGTGAACAACCTGTCGGGCAGCAACGACCGCGTCGCCATGTACGGCAGCGGCGGCACCCGGATCTACACCACCCCGCACTCGCCTTCCCAGGACACGACCGCCAACTGGACGCCGGTCTACAACATCACCGTCTGCGTGGCCTGACC
>NZ_WHPN01000253.1 GCF_009735685.1 Streptomyces lycii
GTAGCGGCCTAGCACGCCGCCCTCTCAAGGCGGTAGCGCCGGTTCGAATCCGGTCGGGGGTACTGGTCTATACCATGGGCTATGGTGTAATTGGCAGCACGAGTGATTCTGGTTCATTTAGTCTAGGTTCGAGTCCTGGTAGCCCAGCAGGCCCCCGTTGTGTAGCGGCCTAGCACGCCGCCCTCTCAAGGCGGTAGCGCCGGTTCGAATCCGGTCGGGGGTACGCATCGAGGAGGCCCCCCGCTTCGGCGGGGGGCCTCTTCTCGGTATTCCGCTGCTCCGCTGCTCCGATGGCCTGCTGCTTCGCCGCCCCGCTGCCCCGCCCCCGCTGTTCTCAGCCGGTGCGGCGCAGCGCCTCCGTGAGGCGGCCGGCGGCGTCGATGATCGCCTGGGCGTGCATCCGGCCCGGGTGCCGGGTCAGCCGCTCGATGGGCCCGGACACGGAGACCGCCGCCACCACGCGGTTCGACGGGCCGCGCACGGGCGCCGAGACCGAGGCGACGCCCGGTTCCCGCTCGCCGATGGACTGGGCCCAGCCCCGGCGGCGTACGCCCGAGAGCGCGGTGGCCGTGAACCGGGCGCCCTGGAGTCCCCGGTGCAGTCGCTCCGGCTCCTCCCAGGCCATCAGGATCTGGGCGGCCGAGCCGGCCTTCATGGGCAGCGTGGAGCCGACCGGCACCGTGTCCCGCAGGCCGGACAGCCGTTCCGCCGCCGCCACGCAGATCCGCATGTCGCCCTGGCGCCGGTAGAGCTGCGCGCTCTCGCCGGTCACGTCCCGCAGATGCGTGAGCACCGGGCCGGCCGTCGCCAGCAGCCGGTCCTCGCCCGCCGCCGCGGCCAGTTCGGCCAGCCGCGGGCCGAGGATGAACCGGCCCTGCATGTCCCTCGCCACCATCCGGTGGTGTTCCAGTGCCACGGCCAGCCGGTGGGCCGTGGGACGGGCGAGACCGGTCGCCGCGACCAGCCCGGCGAGGGTGGCCGGACCGGACTCCAGAGCGCTCAGTACCAGAGCTGCCTTGTCGAGAACGCCGACGCCGCTAGAGTTGTCCATGCAACGATACTCGCGTCTCAGAGTGTGAAACGCAAGTTCAATTTTCCCGGGAAGCCGCCAATCTGTAGAAGCGGCCCGTGTCGCAGCGGCGGAGAACGGCCGTCCGGCACGGGGCCCGGGGCGAGGAAGCCCGGGCGTCCCGGGGCCGCGAACCCCCGGCGGAACACCGCCGGGGACGGAACACAGCCGAGTTGGGCCGGCAGAGCCGCCGGCCGGAGGGAAAGCGATGGGACGGACACTCGCGGAGAAGGTCTGGGACGACCATGTCGTCCGGCGCGCCGAAGGCGAGCCCGACCTTCTCTTCATCGATCTGCACCTGCTGCACGAGGTGACCAGCCCGCAGGCGTTCGACGGCCTGCGGAAGGCGGGCCGGAAGGTCCGCCGCCTCGACCTGACCATCGCCACCGAGGACCACAACACCCCGACCCTCGACATCGACAAGCCGATCGCCGACCCGGTCTCGCGCACCCAGCTGGAGACGCTGCGCAAGAACTGCGCGGACTTCGGCGTCCGGCTGCACCCGCTCGGCGACGTCGAGCAGGGCGTCGTCCACGTCGTGGGACCGCAGCTGGGACTGACCCAGCCCGGCACCACGGTGGTCTGCGGTGACAGCCACACCTCCACCCACGGCGCCTTCGGCGCGCTCGCGTTCGGCATCGGCACCAGCCAGGTCGAGCACGTGCTGGCCACCCAGACGCTGACGATGGCCCCCTTCAAGACCATGGCGGTCACCGTCGAGGGCGAACTGCCCGAGGACGTCACGGCCAAGGACCTGATCCTCGCCGTGATCACGAAGATCGGCACCGGCGGCGGCCAGGGGTACGTCATCGAGTACCGCGGCTCCGCCATCGAGAAGCTCTCGATGGAAGCCCGGATGACCATCTGCAACATGTCGATCGAGGCCGGTGCCCGGGCAGGCATGATCGCCCCGGACCGGACCACGTTCGACTACCTCCGGGGCCGCCCGCACGCCCCGCAGGGCGACGACTGGGACGCCGCCGTCGCGTACTGGGAGACGCTGCGCACCGACGACGACGCCGTCTTCGACCACGAGGTCGTCATCGACGCCGCCGAACTGGCGCCGTTCGTCACCTGGGGCACCAACCCGGGGCAGGGCGCGCCGCTGTCGGCGTCCGTGCCGGACCCGGCCTCCTTCGCCGACCCCAGCGAGAGCTACGCGGCCGAGAAGGCCCTGGAGTACATGGGACTCCGGGCCGGCCAGCCGCTGCGCGAGGTCGCCGTCGACACCGTCTTCGTCGGTTCCTGCACCAACGGCCGTATCGAGGACCTGCGCGCCGCCGCCGCGATCCTGCGGGACCGGAAGGTCGCCGAGGGGCTGCGGATGCTGGTGGTGCCCGGTTCCGTACGGGTGGCGCTGCAGGCCGTCGAGGAGGGACTGGACAAGGTCTTCACCGCCGCCGGCGCCGAATGGCGGCACGCGGGTTGCTCGATGTGCCTCGGCATGAACCCCGACCAGCTCGCGCCGGGTGAGCGCGCCGCGTCCACCTCCAACCGCAACTTCGAGGGGCGGCAGGGCAAGGGCGGCCGTACCCATCTGGTGTCGCCGCAGGTCGCCGCGGCCACCGCGGTGCTCGGCCATCTCGCCTCGCCCGCCGATCTGTCCGACGCCCCGGCTCTCGTGGAGGCCTGAGAACCATGGAAGCTTTCACCACCCACACCGGCCGGGCCGTGCCGCTGCGCCGCAGCAACGTCGACACCGACCAGATCATCCCCGCGCACTGGCTGAAGAAGGTCACCCGCGACGGTTTCGAGGACGGGCTCTTCGAGGCCTGGCGCAAGGACCCGGAGTTCGTGCTGAACCGCCCGGAGCGGCAGGGCGCGACCGTGCTCGTCGCCGGTCCCGACTTCGGCACCGGATCCTCCCGGGAACACGCCGTCTGGGCGCTGCAGAACTTCGGCTTCAAGGCCGTCGTCTCCTCCCGGTTCGCCGACATCTTCCGCGGCAACTCGCTCAAGAACGGCCTGCTCACCGTCGTGCTGCCGCAGGAGACCGTGGACCGGCTCTGGGAGCTGACCGAGGCCGACCCGACCGCGGAGGTCACCGTCGACCTGGTCGCCCGGGAGGTCCGGGCCGAGGGCGTGACCGCCCCGTTCGAGCTGGACGAGAACGCCCGCTGGCGGCTGCTGGAGGGGCTGGACGACATCAGCCTCACCCTGAAGAACGAGAGCGACATCGCCGCGTACGAGGCGTCCCGCTTCTCGTTCAAGCCGAGCACGACGGTGGTCTGAGCCACCGGTTGACCCCGTGCCACGCCTGCGCCCCCCGCCTCCCCGGCGGGGGGCGCAGCCGCGTCCCGGGCCGGGAGCGGGGGTGCTCCGGAGCGGGAAAGCGGCGCGCCACGCGGGGCTCCGTTGGGCCCGTACGAGGCGACAACTCGCCCCAGATGGCACAATCGGTGCATGGAACGCGACAGTCAACTCGAGCTGTACGGGCTCGTCGCGGACCGGCTCAAGGAAGCGCACACAAAGGTGCGCATGCTGCAAGTCCCCGCGGGCGAACGGATGGCGCTCACCCGGAAGCTGCTGGTCATCACGGCCGCGTCCAAACACGATCTGGCCGGGACTGCGAGGCGCCTCGACCGGTTCATGGAAGACCTCGACGAGGGCCGGTTCTCCGGCGAGTTCCGGGAGGAACCGCCCGGTGACTCCCCGGCCAACGGCCCCGCCTGACCGTCGCGGCGGCCGAGTCCGTTGCGGCACAAGGGTGATTAGACCGTTTCGTGTTTGATTTGCGGTATATATCTGCCTAACGTGCGAAAAAGCTTGAACGAATTCGTTCGGGCGATGTCTCCGAAGGGGAAGACGTGAACAAGGCGCAGCTCGTAGAAGCGATTGCCGACAAGCTCGGTGGCCGGCAGAACGCCGCCGACGCTGTCGATGCCGTACTCGACGCGATCATCCGCGCGGTCGTCGCCGGGGACCGGGTGTCGGTCACCGGCTTCGGCTCGTTCGAGAAGGTCGACCGTCCGGCCCGGTACGCCCGCAACCCGCAGACCGGGGAGCGTGTCCGGGTCAAGAAGACCTCGGTGCCCCGTTTCCGCGCGGGCCAGGGCTTCAAGGACCTGGTCAGCGGGTCCAAGAAGCTCCCCAAGGGCGGCGAGGTGGCCGTCAAGAAGGCGCCCAAGGGCAGCCTGACCGGTGGCGCTTCGGCCCGTACGACCACGAAGAAGGCCGCGGCGAAGAAGGCGACCGCCAAGAAGGCGGCCACCAAGAAGGCCACAGCGAAGAAGGCGACTCCGGCCGCGAAGAAGGCGGCGGCGAAGAAGTCGGCGCCCGCGAAGAAGAGCGCCACCGCCAAGAAGACGTCCCCGGCGAAGAAGTCGGCCGGCACGGCGACGAAGGCCACCGCGAAGAAGTCGGCGCCCGCGAAGAAGAGCGCCACCGCGCGGAAGACCGCCCCCGCGAAGAAGACCGCGGCCAAGAAGGCACCGGCAGGCAAGACCGCCGCCCGCAAGACCACCACCAAGAAGACGGCCGCCAGGAAGAAGTAGCAGCCGCCGTACCCACGCGCCGGGCCGGGCCTCCTCCGGGAGCCCGGCCCGCGGCGTGTCCGCGGAGATCCGGCCGGCGGGCGTCCCGGGGCGAGCACGGGCTCTCGCGGCGTCCGGAGGGCCCGCGAAGGGCGCCCGGCGCTCCGGAGGGCCGCCGGACGCTCCGGAGGCCCGCCGTATCCCGGAGTTCCCGGGGGCAGCGGAATTCCGGCGGGCCGGGAGCGGGGCCGCGGCGGTCCCGGGGGCAGCGGAATTCCGCAGTCCCGGGGCGCGGAACTCCCGCGGTCCCGGGGAGGCCTCAGAACGTCTGGAGGGTCACCAGGGAGATCCGCCGTGCCGCGGCCCGCGACGTGCCGTCTCCGGCACCGTCCTCCCGCAGCTCGATCCGTACCCGCTGGCCCGGTCGCAGCAGCCGCAGTCCGCCCGCGTCGAACGCCGCCGCGTCGAAGTCCAGCGGGGTGCCGTCGTCCAGCAGCACGCTGCCGGAACGGGTCTCGGGGTCGTATGTCCAAGCGGTGGCCTGCATACCGGCAGCCTAAGGGCTGTCCCGTGCCTCCCGGCGGGCGCACGGCCACGGCCACGGTCACAGCCACAGCCACAGCCACAGCCACAGCCACAGTCACGGTCACGGTCACGGAACAGCGCCGCGTCCCCGTACCGCCCAAGACGCCGGATGTCCCGTCCGGGGATGCCGCCCGCCTCGCCGTGCGCCGCCTCCGGCGCCGCTCGCTGATCCCCGGGGATTCCGGGACAGCGGCTGCGGGCCGCTATTCGGGGATGAGCAGGCCCGCCGTCAGCGCCGCCGTGTGCGGGCCCGTCCCCAGGGCCAGAGCGGCCCGCAGATCGTCCCCGGTGTCCACGTCGCGGCGTACGGAACCGACGCCCCGCAGTGCGATTTCCACCGCCCCGGACGCCCGGTGCCGGGCCCGTGAGGGACCGCCGAATGCGGGCCGGAGTCCGATTCCGGGCGCGGCCGACAAAAAGGTTGTTCCGATCCCCGCCGCATCCGCCAGAAAGGCCCGGGGAAATGCGGCGGCGGCGGAGAATACGCGGGTCAGTTCCCGGGGGCGCAGGGCCGGGAGATCCGCGTTCAGCACCGCCACCGGGCAGTCCGGGCGCCTCTCCCGCGCCAGCCGCGCACCGTGGGCCAGCGCGGCGTTGAGCCCGGCGCCGGGTGTGTCCGGCACCACCCGGGCGCCGAGGGCCGCGAGTTCCGCGCCGGCCCGCCGGTCGTCCGTGACGACCACCACATCCCGCACCGCCGGACAGGCCCCGGCTGCCGCCACGGTGTCCTGCGCGAAGGCCAGCGCCAGCCCCGGTCTGAGTCCGTCGCCGGCCGCGCCCGTCAGCCTGCTCTTGGCCAGGGCGAGCGGTTTCAGCGGCACCACCAGCGTCCAGCCCACGCCCCGGCCCCCTCTCTCGGTCCGCCTCATTGTCCCCCGCCGCTCCGTTCGCCGCGCGCCCCACTCCTTGAGCCGCTGTCGGAGCCCGGGGTTACGGTGTCCTCGACAGACCGGGACCCTGGGGCGACACTTGTGCGGCTGCCCGCCCGCAGCTCAGCAGGTCCCAGGAGGAGGGTGTCCGAGTGTCCCGCCGAAAAATCGGCTTCTGGTACCGCTTGGCCGCGGTCATCGCGAAACCGCCGCTGGTGCTCTTCTTCAAGCGGGACTGGCAGGGAATGGAACACATTCCGGCCGACGGCGGATTCATCACGGCGGTCAATCACAACTCCGCGCTCGACCCGTTGTCGTACGCGCACTTCCAGTACAACACCGGGCGGGTCCCGAGATTCCTCGCCAAGGCGCCGCTCTTCAAGGTGCCTTTCGTCGGCATGGTGCTGCGCGGCACCGGCCAGATCCCGGTCTACCGCGAGTCGACCGACGCGGCCAACGCCTTCCGGGCCGCCGTCGACGCGATCAACCGCGGCGAGTGCGTGGCCTTCTACCCCGAGGGCACCCTCACCCGCGACCCCGACCTCTGGCCCATGCAGGGCAAGACCGGTGCCGCCCGGGTGGCCCTGCTGACGAAGGCGCCCGTGATCCCGGTGGCGCAGTGGGGCGCCAACGAGGCGGTCCCGCCGTACGCCAAGAAGGACAAGGTCCGGCTCTTCCCGCGGAAGACGCTGCGGGTGCAGGCCGGTCCGCCGGTCGACCTCTCCGACTTCTACGGCGAGGAGCCGACGGCCGAGGTGCTGCGCGCCGTCACCGACACCATCATGCGGTCCGTCACCGAGCTGTTGGCCGAGGTGCGTGGCGAGCCCGCTCCCGAGGAGTTCTACGACCACCGCAAGGCCCGCGCGGAGCTGCGGCGCCGCGCGGGAGAGCGGCGGCAGGGGAAAGCGGGGAAGCCCGCGGCACCGGAGAAGCCGGCGGCACCGGCTGCGGGAGAACGGGGCGACGACGCGTGACGCGCTGCGCTGTCTACGGAACGGGCTCCTGGGGCACCGCCTTCGCCATGGTGCTCGGCGACGCCGGCTGCGAGGTGACCCTGTGGGGCCGCCGCCGGGAGCTGGTCGACGCGATCAACACCGGGCGCACCAACCCCGACTATCTGCCCGGGGTGGAGCTGCCCGGCAGCGTCCGGGCGACGACGGATCCCGAGGAGGTTGCCCGGGGCGCCGAGTTCACCGTGCTCGCCGTGCCCTCGCAGACCCTGCGCGGCAATCTCGCGCGCTGGGCGCCGATGCTGCATCCCGGCACGGTGCTCGTCAGCCTGATGAAGGGCGTCGAACTCGGCACCGCCAAGCGGATGAGCGAGGTCGTCGAGGAGGTCGCCGGGGTGCCCGCCGAGCGCGTGGCCGTGCTCACCGGCCCCAACCTCGCCCGGGAGATCGCCGCCCGGCAGCCCGCCGCGGCGGTCGTGGCCTGCTCCGACGAGGCGGTGGCCCAGCGGCTCCAGGCGGCCTGCCACACGCCGTACTTCCGCCCGTACACCAACACCGACGTGGTCGGCTGCGAGCTGGGCGGTGCCGTGAAGAACGTCATCGCGCTCGCCGTCGGGATCGCCGACGGCATGGGGCTCGGCGACAACACCAAGGCGTCGCTGATCACCCGCGGGCTCGCCGAGACCACCCGGCTCGGTCTCGCCATGGGTGCCGACGCGCACACCTTCGCCGGACTGGCCGGGATGGGCGACCTGGTCGCCACCTGCTCCTCGCCGCTCTCCCGCAACCACACCTTCGGCACCAACCTCGGCCGCGGCATGACCCTGGAGCAGACCATCGCCGCCACGAAGCAGACCGCGGAGGGCGTCAAGTCCTGCGAATCGGTGCTGGACCTGGCCCGGCGGCACGGCGTCGACATGCCGATCACCGAGACGGTGGTCGAGATCGTGCACGACGGCAAGCCGCCGCTGGTCGCGCTGAAGGACCTGATGTCCCGCAGCGCCAAGGCCGAACGCCACTGACCCGGCCCGCCCGTGCGGTCCGGGCGGCAGTCCACGCCGAGCCGGTGCCGGTGGCTGCCCTGCGGCGGGGGGTGCAGGGTAGTCTCAACGCGATATGAGCAGCGAGTCCTCCACCCAGTCCTCCGCCCACAGCCCCGTGCCCGCCGCGGGCGGCGCGCCGGCCGCCCGTGAGACCGGCCGGAAGCCGCGCGTCGCCGTGGTGTTCGGCGGCCGAAGCTCCGAGCACGCCATCTCGGTCGTCACCGCGGGCGCCGTGCTGCGTGCCATAGACCGGACCAAGTACGAGGTGCTGCCGATCGGCATCACCCGGGACGGCCGCTGGGCGCTCACCGCGGACGAGCCGGAGCGGATGGCGATCGCCGACCGGGCCCTGCCCAGCGTCGACGAGCTGGCCGAGTCCTCGGACGGCGGCGTGCTGCTGCCGGTCGACGGGGGCGGCCGCGAGGTCGTCTACACCGAGCCGGGCCAGGTGCCCAAGTCGCTCGGCGAGGTCGACGTGGTCTTCCCGGTGCTGCACGGGCCGTACGGCGAGGACGGCACCATCCAGGGCCTGCTGGAGATGTCCGGAGTGCCGTATGTCGGCGCCGGGGTGCTCGCGTCCGCGGTCGGCATGGACAAGGAGTACATGAAGCGGGTCTTCCGCTCCTTCGGGCTGCCGGTCGGCCCGTACGAGGTGATCCGGCCCCGCGAGTGGGAGCGGACCACCGACGGGGTCAAGGGCGCCGCCGCCCGGAAGAAGATCACCGACTTCGCCGCCGAGCACGGCTGGCCGGTCTTCGTGAAGCCGGCCCGGGCCGGCTCCTCCATGGGCATCACCAAGGTGGACGACGAGGCCGGTCTCGACGCGGCGGTCGCCGAGGCCCGCCGCCACGACCCCAAGATCCTGGTGGAGTCGCTGCTGCGCGGCCGGGAGATCGAGTGCGGCGTACTGGAGTTCGAGGACGGCCCGCGCGCGAGCGTGCCCGCCGAGATCCCGCCGGTCAGCTCGCACGACTTCTACGACTTCGAGGCGAAGTACATCGACTCGGCGCCCGGGCTCGTGCCGGCGCCGCTGACCGAGGAGGAGACCGAGCGGGTCCGCGAGCTGGCCGTGGCGGCCTTCGACGCGGCCTCCTGCGAGGGGCTGGTCCGCGCCGACTTCTTCCTCCAGGAGAACGGCGAGTTCGTCATCAACGAGATCAACACCATGCCGGGCTTCACGCCGATCTCCATGTACCCGCGGATGTGGCAGGAGAGCGGCGTTAGCTACCCGGAGCTGGTGGACCGCCTCGTCCAGGCGGCCCTGCGGCGGCCGACCGGGCTGCGCTGAGCGCGCGGCCGCGGGGAGTCAGAGCTCGTTGGGAATGGTGCTCTCGACGGCGTCCGCGAGGTCGGTCAGCGCGTTCAGCTCGGGCTGGTACGTCCCGGGCACGGTCACTTCCACGTACGCCTTGCGCAGGGTCGTCGTGAAGCGGTATCCGTCCTCCTGCTTTTCGGGCAGCCAGAGCACGCCGTTCACCTCCACCCCCTCGGCGGTGGGGTTGTAATGTTCACCACCGGGTGTCAGCACCTCGGGGCGCGGCACCCCGCAGCGCAACTGCACGGCGGGGTCGCCCCATTCGGCCGCGAACTCCGAGGGCGGTCCGCCGGTGTTCCGTTCGAGCCCGTCGACGGTCCCGGGCAGTTCCTTCTGCAGCGCCCGGCACAGTTTCGCCGCCTCGGGCGACGGCTCGGGAACCGGACGGGTGCCGGCACCCGTCGTCAGGGAACAGCCCGCTGCGGCCAGCAGCGCGGTCACGGTCAGCAGCACGGCGGGAGGACAGTGCGGGCGGCGGCGCGGACGGCGGAAGACAGAGCTCACCGGTCCGAGGGTACCGGGGTCCTTCGGGGACCCGGCCGGGCCCCCGAAGGGTCAGAGATGAACGACAGGACAGGTCAGGGTGCGCGTGATGCCGTCCACCTGCTGGACCTTGGCCACCACCATGCGGCCCAGCTCGTCGACCGTGTCGGCCTGGGCGCGGACGATCACGTCATAGGGCCCGGTCACGTCCTCGGCCTGGATCACTCCCGGAATCTTGGCGATGAGATCGGCGACGGCGGACGCCTTGCCGACCTCGGTCTGGATCAGGATGTACGCCTGTACCACGGAACCTCCAGGGCGGCTTCGAGGATCATGGGGCAAGAAGGGACGCCACGGTACCGCGCCGTCACACGACGTGGGGAGACCCGCGCGATACGTGGCGGCGGGCGTGTGGCGCCGCGGAACCACGGACGGACCTCGCCGGCGGCACGTCCGGCACAGCAGGCGCAAGCACACCGGGACGGACAGGAGCAGGGATGAAGGGCACCGTGGGCGAGTTGGGGGAGTTCGGCCTCATCAGGGAGCTCACCTCCCGGCTCACCACCACCCCGGCGGTGCGGCTGGGCCCCGGCGACGACGCCGCGGTCGTCGCGGCACCGGACCGCCGGGTGGTCGCCAGCACGGACGTACTGCTGGAGGGGCGGCACTTCCGCCGGGACTGGTCCACCGCCTACGACGTCGGCCGCAAGGCCGCGGCGCAGAACCTCGCGGACATCGCGGCCATGGGCGCGGTGCCGACCGCCCTGCTGCTCGGCCTGGTCGTCCCCGCGGAGCTGCACGCCACCTGGCCCACCGAGCTGATGGACGGCATCCGGGACGAGTGCCAGGTCGCGGGCGCGGCCGTGGTCGGGGGCGACGTGGTGCGCGGTGAGACGATCACCGTCGCCATCACGGCCCTCGGCGATCTGCGCAACCACGAGCCGGTCACCCGCGCCGGCGCGCGCCCCGGCGACGTCGTCGCTGTCACCGGCTGGCTGGGCTGGTCCGCCGCCGGGCACGCGGTGCTCTCCCGCGGCTTCCGCTCGCCGCGCGCCTTCGTGGAGGCGCACCGCCGGCCGGAGCCGCCGTACCACGCGGGCCCCGCGGCGGCCGGGCTCGGCGCCACCGCCATGACGGACGTCAGCGACGGCCTGGTCGCCGACCTCGGGCACATCGCGGAGGCCAGCAAGGTCCGGATCGACCTGCGCTCCGCGGCCCTCGACATCCCCTCCCAGATGTCCGACATCGGCACGGCGGTGGGCATCGACCCGCTGCACTGGGTGCTGAGCGGCGGCGAGGACCACGCCATCGTCGCCACCTTTCCGCCGGACGTGAAGCTGCCCGCGCGCTGGCGGGTGATCGGCGGCGTGCTGAACCCGTCGGCGCTGCCGCAGGTCACGGTCGACGGCGCCCCCTGGAAGAAGGCGGGCTGGGACCACTTCGGGGACATCGAGGACGCCTGAGCCCCGGCCGGGCGGGCCGCGGGGCCGGGTAGATTCGGGCCCATGCAGATATCCCCGCCGCTCGTGCTCACCGTCGCCGGTTCCGACTCCGGCGGCGGCGCCGGCATCCAGGCCGACCTGAAGACGATGCTGGCGCTCGGCACGCACGGCATGAGCGTCCTCACGGCCGTCACCGCGCAGAACTCGCTCGGCGTCCAGGGAGCCTGGGAGCTGCCGGTGGAGGCCGTCCGGGCCCAGTTCCGCAGTGTCGTGGACGACATCGGGGTGCAGGCGGTCAAGACCGGGATGCTCGCCTCGGCGGAACTCGTCGAGGCCGTCGCCGGTCTGCTCACCGGGGTCGGCGCACCGGTGGTCGTGGACCCCGTCGGCGTCTCCAAGCACGGCGACCCGCTGCTCGCCGCGTCCGCCCTCGACTCGGTCCGTACGAAGCTGCTTCCCGTCGCGACCGTCGCCACGCCGAACCTCGACGAGGTCGAGCAACTGACCGGGGTCCGCGCCGGACGCGAGGAGGATCTGCGCCGGGCCGCCGAGGCAGTGCTCGGTTTCGGTCCGCGCTGGGTGCTGATCAAGGGCGGCCACCTTCCCGGGGAGACCGGCACCACTGCGGACGGGGCGCGCGGTGAGGCCGTGGACCTGCTGACGGACGGCCGGGAGGAGCACTGGCTGCGGGCTCCGCGGTACGACAACCGGCACACGCACGGCACCGGCTGCACCCTCGCGAGCGCGGTCGCGGCCGAGCTGGCGAAGGGTGCGGAGGTCCCGGAGGCGGTCGCGGCGGCCAAGGAGTATGTGACGGGCGCCATCGCGGCGGGCTTCCGCCTCGGATCCGGCATCGGACCGGTGGACCACGGGTGGCGCCTGCGCTGAGCCGTGCCGGGGCCCTTGGCGGCCGGTCCGGGTACGGCGGTGAGCTGGTGCGGTGGGGTCACCAGGACCCGGTCACGGCCGCAGCCCCGGGACCCGGATCGCCCGCCGGGTGACCTGCTTGGAGCTGCGCAGTCCCGGCGAGGGCACGGAGGACACCAAGCGTGCGGCGGCGACCGGTGCGGTGCGGGGCCGGGACCGGTGCGGCGCGGTGGCGGGCCGGTGCGGCTGCGGGGCCGCGGGCCGGAGCGGGCATGCGAAAAGCCGGCCCACCCGAGGTGGACCGGCTTCGGCAACCGGCGGGCTGCGCTACGCCGAAGACGTCAGCGCGAGACCTTGCCGGCCTTGATGCACGAGGTGCAGACGTTGAGCCGCTTCGGCGTCCGCCCGACCACAGCGCGCACCGTCTGGATGTTGGGGTTCCAACGACGGCGAGTGCGGCGGTGCGAGTGCGAAATGTTGTTGCCGAAGCCCGGCCCCTTGCCGCAGACGTCGCAGTTGGCAGCCACGGGTCACTCCAAAGACTTCAGATGCACGTACGGTGAATCCCGGCGCGCCGGGATCGAGTCGAGACCAGCACCGCCAGGGGGAATGGCCCGACTCTCATCGGGCAACCGGAGCAGCATACAACGACCGCTTCCGTAGAACGAATCTACCACGGCTGCCCGGGCCCCCGTCCCGGCCGGACCCCGGAGCGGGGGCTACGCTGCGCTCGGCTTCCCCGCTTCCCGCCCAGGTCCGAGGAGGACTCCGGTGCCCGACTCCCTCGACGCGACCGTGGTGCGCAGCTGGTGCGGGCTGGCCCTCGAGGCGCTGGGGAAAGCCCGGGAGGGCATCGACGCGATCAACGTCTATCCGGTCGCGGACGGAGACACCGGCACCAATCTGTACTTCACGGCGGAATCCGCGGCCCACGCGGTGCAGGCCGTCTTCGCGGCGCACACGGCGATGGCCGCACCCGGCCCGGACACGGCCACCGGGGCTTCGCCGGCCGGTACGCCGACCCTTTCCGAGGCGCTGCGGGCGATGGCGCACGGCGCGCTGATCGGAGCCCGCGGGAACTCCGGCACCATCCTGGCTCAGCTGCTGCGCGGCATGACGGAGGTCCTGGCGGCGGAGCCGGGGGAGCGGCCGCACTCCTCGGCGGGCGGGACGGCTGCGGCCGGGACCGGGCCGGCTCCCGGTACGGAGGGGCGGTCACCGCTCGCGGACCGGCCCGGCGCCGCCACCACCGGGACCCCCGGTGCCGCGGCTCCGGGCGCCGGGACGGAACCCGGCGCGGCGACCGGCCCGGGCGCTTCCGCCGGCGTCACCGATGCCACCGATGCCACCGAGGCCACCGACGGCGCTGATGGCACTGACGGCAGCGAAGTCGCGGGCGTCACGGTCGCCGACGCCGCTCATGTCACCGGCGGTACCGATGCCGCAGGCGCCACCGGGGTTCCTGACGCCGCTCCGGTCACCGAGGTCACCGAGGTCACCGAAGTCGACGAGGTCACCGAAGTCCGTGGAGACGCAGGCGGTACGGGCGGTACGGGCGGCACGGGCGTCCCCGCTGCCACCGGCGCCGGTGCACGTCCCGGAGCCGCCGGTCGAGCCGAGGCAGCACGCGGGGACGGCGAACTGCTGCGGCGGGCGCTGCGACGGGCGGCGGACGCGGCGTACCAGGCGGTGGCGCACCCGGTGGAGGGGACGGTCCTGACGGTGGCCGCCGCGGCGGCGGACGCCGCCGAACGCGCCGGGGGAGACAGCGCCGGAGCTGTGGCGCGCGCGGCCCACGCGGGGGCGTGCGCCGCGCTGGACGCCACCCCGGAGCAGCTCGGTGTCCTCGCCCGGGCGGGCGTGGTCGACGCCGGGGGCTGCGGCCTGGTCACCGTGCTCGGCGCCCTGGTCGAGGCGCTGACCGGGGAGGCACCGCGCACGACCGGACCCCACCGGCCGCGGACCGGTGCGCCGTACGGAGACCCCCGCGCCGCCTCCGGCGCGGAGCGCGACGGGCACCAGGGGCATGCCGGGCCCGCCGGGCTCACTGGGCACGCCGGACTCACGGGTTGCGCCGAGGACACGGAACCGCCCGGGAACCCGCGACCGCCCGGCCCCACGGAGCCGTCCGGTGGAACGGGCGCGACCGCCGGACCGCCCCCGGACGGTCGCCCGCGCACCGCCGGAGACGTCCCCGGCACCCCCGGAGGCACCCCCGTTGACAGTCCGGCAGACACCGCCGCGGACAGGGCTCCGGACGAGGCCGCGGACCGGGCCGCGGACCGGCCGGGGGAGAAGAGCCAGGCCCACGAGGTGAAGAGCCCGGCCTACGAGGTCATCTATCTGCTGGACGCCGCCGACGAGGCCGTGTCCGCCCTGCGGTCGCGGCTCGACGCACTCGGTGACTCCCTGGTCGTCGTCGGCGGCGACGGCCTGTGGAACGTCCACGTGCACGTCGACGACGCCGGCGCGGCCGTCGAGGCGGGCATCGAGGCCGGCCGCCCGCACCGGGTCCGCATCACGCACTTCGGCGCGGACTGCGCCACCGGCCACCCGGCCGCGACCCGCCCCGCCGCCGCGGCCGGACCGGGAACGCCCGGTGCCGGCGCGGACCGTCCCGGCAGGGAGCGCGCGGTGGCCGCCGTCGTTCCCGGTGACGGGCTCGCGGCCCTGTGCCGGGAGGCCGGCGCGACGGTGGTCACCGCGCGCCCCGGGGAGCCGCCCGCGGCGGGCGAACTGGTCGACGCGGTACGGCGTACCCGGGCCCGGGAGGTCGTGCTGCTGCCGAACGACCCCGCGCTGCGCCACACCGCGGCCGCGGCGGCGGAACAGGCGCGCGCGGAGGGCGTACGGGTGGCGGTCATCCCGACCCGTTCGGCGGTCCAGGGGATCGCGGCACTGGCCGTGCACGAGCCGGGCCGCCGGTTCGACGAGGACGTCGTGGCCATGACGTCCGCGGCCGGGGCGACACGCTGCGCCGAACTGGCCGTGGCGGAACACCGCTCCTGGACCAGCGCGGGCATCTGCCAGGCGGGCGACGTGCTCGGACTGATCGACGGCGACGTGGCCGTGATCGGCCAGGAACTCGCGGACACCGCGGAGAGCGTGCTCGACCGGATGCTCGCGGCGGGCGGCGAGATGGTCACCCTGGTGCTCGGCGCCGGCGTCCCCGACGCGCTGGCCGACCGCCTGGAGACCCGGGTGCGGAACGGCCACCTCGCCGTGGACACCGTCGTCTACCGGGGCGGCCAGGCGTCCGTGCCACTGCTCATCGGCGTGGAGTGACGGGGCACCGGCGCGACGGCGCGGACCGCGCGCTGCCGCGCCTCCGCACGACCGCGGACCGCATGACCGCATGACCGCATGACCGTGAGCACCGCACGGGCCGCGTGAGCGCGGACACCGTACGACCGCGTGACCGCGTGACCGCATGACCGTGAGCACCGCACGGGGCGCGTGAGCGCGGACACCGTACGACCGCGTGACCGTACGACCGCGTGCACCGCAAGGCCGCGTGCACCGTGCACCGCAAGGCCGTGCGCCGCGTGATCACGCGCACCGAAACGCCACCGAGCCGCAACGCCACCGAGCCGCAACGCCACCGAGCCGCAACGCCACCGAGCCGCGATGCCGCGATGCCGCGATGCCGCGAGCACAGTACGACCGGCCCACGTCCGCGGCAGCCGCACACCAGCGACCCCGTACGACCGGCCCGTACGACCGACCCTGTACAACCCGCCCCGTACGCCCCGACCCGTACGACCCCACCCCGTACGGCCCCGTGACCCCGCGCGCGGCAGAGGGCACGGAGCGGCTCCGTGCCGCACGCGGACCCCGCGGACCGCACCCTGAGCCCCTCTGTCACCCCCATGGTGTGCAATGGAGGACGTGCCCGCTCTGGACGAATCCCTGAAGAAGACGGTCGGCGGACCCACGGCCAAGGTGATGGCCGAGCATCTCGGCCTGGAGACCGTCGGCGACCTGCTGCACCACTACCCGAGGCGGTATGCCGAGCGGGGCGAGCTGACGCGCCTCGCCGACCTCCCGCTCGACGAGCACGTCACGGTGCTGGCCGAGGTCGCCGACGCCCGGATGAAGTCGTACAACGCCGGCCGGGGCCAGCGGCTGGAGGTGACGCTCACCGACGGCAGCGGCAGGATCCAGCTCGTCTTCTTCGGCCGGGGCGCGCACAAGCCCCGCAAGGAGCTGGTCCCCGGCAGACGCGGCATGTTCGCGGGCAAGGTCGGTGTCTTCAACCGCGTCCGCCAGCTCTCCCACCCCGCGTACGAGCTGCTGGCCGAGGACGGCGACGCGGCGGCCGCCGCGGAGTGGGCCAACAAGCCCATCCCGGTCTATCCGGCCTGCGCGCAGCTGGCCTCCTGGCGGATCGCCCAGTGCGTGGACATGCTGCTGGACTCGATGGAGGCCGTCGGCTGGCGGCAGCTCACCGATCCGCTCCCGGAGAGCCTCCGCGAGGGCCGCGGGCTGCTCCCGCTGCCGGACGCCCTCCGGCTGGTGCACCGGCCGGCCACCAAGGCGGACTGGCTCCGGGCCCGGGACCGGCTCAAGTGGGACGAGGCGTTCGTGCTGCAGACCGCCCTCGCCCGCCGCCGGCACGCCGAGTCGCAGCTGCCGGCCGTGCCGCGCCGGCCGCGCCCCGGCGGGCTGCTCGACGCCTTCGACGCGAAGCTGCCGTTCACCCTCACCGAGGGCCAGCGGAAGGTCTCCGCCGAGATCTTCGACGGCATCGGCGCCGAACACCCCATGCACCGTCTGCTGCAGGGCGAGGTGGGCTCGGGCAAGACCATGGTCGCGCTGCGGGCGATGCTCGCGGTCGTCGACGCGGGCGGTCAGGCCGCGATGCTCGCGCCGACCGAGGTGCTGGCCCAGCAGCACCACCGGTCGGTGACGGAGATGATGGGGGAGCTGGCCCGGGGAGGGATGCTGGGGAGCGCGGAGCACGCGACCAAGGTCGTGCTGCTCACCGGCTCGATGGGCGCGGCCGCGCGCCGGTCCGCGCTGCTCGACCTGGCGACCGGCGAGGCCGGGATCGTCATCGGGACGCACGCCCTGATCGAGGACAAGGTGCAGTTCCACGACCTGGGCCTGGTCGTGGTCGACGAGCAGCACCGGTTCGGCGTGGAGCAGCGGGACGCCCTGCGGTCGAAGGGCAAGCAGCCCCCGCACCTGCTGGTGATGACGGCCACGCCCATCCCGCGGACGGTGGCCATGACCGTCTTCGGTGATCTGGAGACCTCGGTCCTCGACCAGTTGCCGGCCGGCCGTTCGCCGATCGCGAGCCATGTGGTGCCGGCGGCGGACAAGCCGCACTTCCTCGCCCGGGCCTGGGAGCGAATCCGCGAGGAGGCCGAGAACGGCCATCAGGCGTACGTCGTCTGCCCGCGCATCGGCGACGAGGAGGACGAGGCGGGGAGCGGCCGGCAGAAGCCGTCCGCGGAGGACGAGGCGGAGCGCAGGCCGCCGCTCGCGGTGCTGGACGTCGCCGAGGAGATCGCCGGCGGGCCGCTGAGCGGACTGCGGGTCGAGGTGCTGCACGGCAGGATGCAGCCGGATGCCAAGGACGACGTGATGCGGCGCTTCGCCGCGGGCGAGGTCGACGTCCTGGTCGCGACGACCGTCATCGAGGTCGGCGTCAACGTCCCCAACGCCACCGCCGTGGTGATCATGGACGCGGACCGGTTCGGTGTCTCGCAGCTGCACCAGCTGCGCGGCCGGGTCGGTCGCGGCAGCGCCCCCGGCCTCTGTCTGCTGGTGACCGAGATGTCCGCCGCGTCCCCGGCCCGTGCCCGGCTGGACGCCGTCGCCGCCACCCTCGACGGCTTCGAGCTGTCCCGGATCGACCTGGAGCAGCGCCGCGAGGGCGACGTGCTCGGCCAGGCCCAGTCCGGGGTCCGCTCCAGCCTGCGGATGCTCGCGGTCATCGAGGACGAGGACGTCATCGCGGCCGCCCGCGACGAGGCCTCGGCGATCGTCGCGGAGGACCCGGAGCTGGAGGGGTATCCCGAGCTCCGGAGCACTCTGGCGGCGCTCCTCGACGCCGAGCGCGAGCGGTATCTGGACAAGGGCTGACCAGCGGCGGCGGCCCTCCGGCGGCGCATCGCGGCCGGGCCCGTTGTCAGTGCCGGCTGAGAGAATGGACACAGTCCGAACCGGTCCGGCGACAGGGCCGGCGGCCTGGAGCATTGGGGGTTGCACATGGCATTCCGGCATCTCAACGAACTGCCGCTCGGTGACAAGATCTTCCGCATCGAGCTCGCCAGCGACGACGACTCCACCGTGACCCTGACCCTCACCGGCTGGCACGAGGACGCCCCGGAGACCCTGCTGGCCTCCGGCGCGCTCACGCTGCCCCTGACCGAAGTACCTCCGCTGCGGATCGCTCTGAACCGAGCGCTGCGGGCGCTGGCGCTCGTCGCGGACGTCTCCGAGCCGATCCCGGACCGGGACGTGCTGCGCGAGCTGTTCCCGGGACACGGCGCCCCCTGGGTCCCGCAGCACGAGGAGGACCTCGCCCAGCGCTTCCACGGCGGCGAGACCATAGCCCGGATAGCGGCCCGCTTCGGCCGCACCCCGGACTCGGTGCGCGCCAAGCTCCGCGAGCTGGGGCACGACCCGCGCCGCCCGGAGTACTGCCCGCCGGACGGCTGTCTGTCCTGGTCCCGGTACGCCTCGCCGGCTCTCGTCGGCGCCGGTGCGGCGGAGGGCGCGGAGGAGCCCGTGCGGGACTGACGTCCTATCGTGGGTGGCACACCACCGCGGTGGGNCCCACCCCACCGCGAAGGACACACATCGATGACCCGCGTCATCGCCGGAGCCGCCGGCGGCCGCCGGCTGGCCGTACCGCCGGGCAGCGGCACCCGGCCCACCTCCGACCGGGCGCGGGAAGGGCTCTTCTCCAGCTGGGAGTCGCTGCTGGGCGGCCTCGCCGGGACGCGGGTGCTCGATCTCTACGGCGGCTCCGGCGCCGTCGGCCTGGAGGCCCTGTCGCGCGGCGCCGCGCACGCCCTGCTGGTCGAGGCCGACGCCCGGGCGGTCCGGACGATCCGGGAGAACATCCGCGCGCTCGGCCTGCCGGGCGCCGAGGTGCGGGCCGCGAAGGCCGAGCAGATCGCAGCCGGGCCCGCTCCCGCCGAGCCGTACGACGTGGTCTTCCTGGACCCGCCGTACGCCGTCGCGGACAGCGATCTTGGCGAGATACTCCTCACACTCCGCTCGCAGGGGTGGCTGGCGGACGCGGCGGTCGTCACCGTTGAGCGCAGCACCAGAGGCGGGAATTTCGGCTGGCCGGACGGTTTCGAAGGGCTGCGGGCGCGCCGTTACGGCGAAGGCACCCTTTGGTACGGTCGCGCCGCCTCCAGCGGTACCCCGGTGCCGCGGAAGAGCGAGTCATGACCGGACCGGAGAGCGAGGGACCAGTTTTGCGCCGCGCCGTCTGTCCGGGGTCCTTCGACCCCGTCACCAACGGACATCTCGACATCATCGCCCGGGCGTCGAAGCTGTACGACGTCGTCCATGTCGCCGTGATGATCAACAAGTCCAAGAAGGGGATCTTCTCGGTCGAGGAACGGCTGGACCTCATCCGCGGAGTGACCGCCGAGTACGGAAACGTCGAGGTCGAGGCCTTCCATGGCCTGCTGGTCGACTTCTGCAAGCAGCGCGACATCCCCGCGATCGTGAAGGGTCTCCGCGCGGTCAGCGACTTCGACTACGAACTCCAGATGGCCCAGATGAACCACGGCCTCTCCGGGGTCGAGACGCTCTTCGTCCCGACCAACCCGACCTACAGCTTCCTCTCCTCCAGCCTGGTCAAGGAGGTTGCCGCCTGGGGCGGTGACGTCTCGCACCTGGTGCCGGGGCCGGTGCTGGAGGCGCTGACCGAACGGCTCGCCGAGCGCTGACCGGGCGGCGGCCCGGCCGAGTTGGTGTCCGGAGGGCGCCCGGGGGACGTACAGTCGTTCCGTCCCGAAGAGCCCCGGAGCAGAGAGACGCGAGCCATCCCATGGACGTGCAGAGGAAGCTCGACGAGATCGTCGAGACGGTCGGCAGTGCCCGGTCCATGCCCATGTCCGCCTCGTGCGTGGTCAACCGCGCCGAGCTGCTCGCCCTGCTCGAAGAGGTGCGCGGGGCCCTGCCGGGCTCGCTCGCGCAGGCCCAGGAGCTGCTTGGCGGCCGGGAGCAGATGGTCGAGGAGGCTCGGCGGGAGGCCGAGCGGATCGTCGAGTCCGCCCATGCCCAGCGCGGCTCCCTGATCTCCGACACCGAGGTGGTGCGGCAGGCGCAGGAGGAGGCGGAGCGCGTCCTCGCCGAGGCCCGCCGGGAGGCCGAGGAGATCCGGGCCGAGGCCGACGACTACGTCGACAGCAAGCTCGCCAACTTCGAGGTCGTCCTCACCAAGACCATCGGCTCCGTGGACCGCGGCCGCGAGAAGCTCCTCGGCCGCGGCCCCGGCCTGGACGAGCACGGCTACGAGGACGAGGACGCCCCCGAGCGCAGCGCCGACCCGGCGACGCTCCGGGAGCGGGCCGACGCCTATGTCGACACCAAGCTCGGCGCGTTCGAGGCGGTGCTCTCCAAGACCCTGGAGGCGGTCGGCCGCGGCCGGCAGAAGCTCCTCGGCCGGCAGTCCGCCGACGACCTCGGCGCCCACATGGCGGCGCAGGACGGTGCTGCGGACGACAACCGGCGGACCAGCGACGCCGACTACCTCGCGGACCTGGCCGGCTCCCGTGACCAGGCGGCGCGGGAGGTCCCGCAGCAGCCCGAGCCGCAGCCCCAGCAGGCGCCCGCGCCGTACGAGCAGCCGGCGATGCCCGCCCAGCAGCCAGGGATGCCCGCCCAGCAGGACTACTACGCCCCGGTGGCCGGCTACCAGCAGGACCCGTACGGCTACCAGGGCGGCTACCAGCAGCAGCCGCAGGTCCCCGTCGACGCGTACGGCTATCCGCAGCAGGACGCCTACGGCTGGCAGCCCCAGCCCCAGCAGCCGCAGGACTACGGGCAGCAGCAGTACCAGCAGGACCCCGGACAGCAGCAGCCGCAGCAGGCGGCGCCCGCGCTCGACGAGACCAGCTTCTTCGACACGGGCATGATCGACCTGGACCAGCTGAGGCAGTACGAGCAGGGCCGCTGACCCGCTGCGCACAGCCGCCGGGGCCGATTGGGTCTACGGCGTCCGTTCCAGTATCCTGACTGTTCGGTCGCCACGCGTCCGCACTCCAGGCTGCCCGCACGATCTGCGCGGGCGGCCCGCACAGCACCGTAGAAAGCAGGAAGCCCTGAGCACCCGCCTCGACCACCGCAACCCGCTCGTGTTCGACACACACGAGCTGGGCCGTCGTCCCGGTGCGATGCAACGGCTCTCCCGCACGGTCGACGCCCCGGCCGATCTCGGCATCGAGGTCATCGGGGTGCCGCGGGGTGCGACCGTGGAGCTCGACCTCCGCCTCGAGTCGGTGATGGAGGGGGTGCTCGTCACGGGCACCGCCCGTGCACCGCTCACGGGGGAGTGCGTAAGGTGTCTGGAGCCGCTGGAGCGTGAGCTCGAAGCGGATTTCCAGGAGATGTTCTCCTACCCCGACGCCGACAGCCGGACCCGGGAAGCCGCGGAACCGGATGACGACGCCGAGGAGGAGACCCTCTTCCTCGAGGACGGCCTGTTCGACCTCGAACCCGTGCTGCGGGACGCGGTGGTGCTCGCACTGCCGCTGCAGCCGGTGTGCCGGGAGGACTGCCCCGGACTGTGCGCCGAGTGCGGCGCGCGGCTCGCGGACGACCCGGACCACCACCACGATGCCGTCGACATGCGTTGGGCGGCACTGCAGGGACTCGCCGAAACCATCAAGGACGGCGAGAAGGACAACGTGAGCGGCGCCGGACCCGGCGCCGACGAGAAGCAGGAGAAGTAGCCGTGGCTGTTCCGAAGCGGAAGATGTCGCGCAGCAACACGCGCCACCGCCGGTCGCAGTGGAAGGCTGCGGTCCCCACCCTGGTGTCGTGCGAGCGCTGCCATGAGCCCAAGCAGCAGCACATCGCGTGCCCGAGCTGCGGGACCTACAACCGCCGCCAGGTCCTCGAGGTCTGATCGGCGGGTGAGAGGCTCTATGTCGGATGCCAGCACGTCGCCCCGCAAGCGCGGCACCGAGCCGCGCGGGGGTGAACCGGCTCAGACGGACACGGCCTCGTCCCACACGCTTCTGGAAGGGCGGCTCGGGTACAGACTCGAGTCCGCCCTTCTGGTGCGTGCGCTGACCCACCGCTCCTTCGCGTACGAGAACGGCGGGCTGCCCACCAACGAGCGGCTGGAGTTCCTGGGGGACTCCGTGCTCGGCCTGGTGGTCACCGACACGCTGTACAACATCCACCCGGACCTGCCCGAGGGCCAGCTGGCCAAGCTGCGGGCCGCGGTGGTCAACTCGCGTGCGCTGGCGGAGGTCAGCCGCGGCCTCGACCTGGGCGCCTTCATCCGGCTCGGCCGGGGGGAAGAGGGCACGGGAGGCCGGGATAAGGCGTCGATTCTCGCCGACACCCTCGAAGCGGTGATCGGCGCGGTCTATCTCGACCAGGGACTGGAGGCGGCGGCGGAGCTGGTGCACCGGCTCTTCGACCCGCTCATCGAGAAGTCCTCGAACCTCGGCGCGGGCCTGGACTGGAAGACCAGTCTCCAGGAACTCACCGCCACCGAGGGGCTCGGAGTTCCCGAGTACCTGGTCAGCGAGACCGGACCCGACCACGAGAAGACCTTCACGGCTGCAGCTCGCGTCGGTGGTGTCACGTACGGCACCGGCACCGGCCGCAGCAAGAAGGAAGCGGAACAGCAGGCGGCCGAGGCCGCCTGGCGTGCGATCAGCGAGGCGGCGGAGGCGGCACAGGCCGCGGCTGCGGCGACCGAGGCGGAGGCCGCGGCGACCGAAGGGGAGGCCGCGGCGTCCGAAGCGGAGACCGTGTCGGACGGGGCGGATACCGCGTCGGACGGGCCCGCCGGGCAGCCGTCCGGTGACGGTGCCGCGGAGGACACCGTCGAGGAGAGCACGGAGCGCGCGGCCCGCTGACCCGGCGGCCGGCGCGCTCGCCGTGCCGGTCGCGGAGCAGTGAGCAGTACGGGCCCACCGGCCGAGCCGGTGGGCCCGCCGCACGTCCGAGCGGAGCCGCACGCCCCGGACGCCGTACCCGAGCACGAAGGCGTACGTGTCCGTGAGGGCGTACGCCTCCCCGAAGCCGTACGTCGGAACCAGGCCGTACGTCGGAACCAAGCCGTACGTCCGCACGAAGCCGTACGTCAGAACCAAGCCGCCCGTCCGGACCGGCCCGAGGGCCCGGACGGCACCGCGTGTCCGAAGAGGAGGGCCCGATGCCCGAGCTGCCCGAAGTCGAGGTGGTGCGGCGCGGACTGGAACGCTGGGTCGCCGGCCGCACGGTGGCCGAGGTGCAGGTGCTGCACGCCCGGTCCGTCCGCCGCCATGTGGCCGGAGCGGCCGACTTCGCGGCGCGGCTGGCGGGGCAGCGGTTCGGGCCGGCGTGCCGCCGCGGCAAGTACCTCTGGCTGCCGCTCGGACCGGTGCCGCGCGAGGACCCGTCCGCGGCTGGGGACGGCTTCTCCCTGCTCGGCCATCTCGGCATGAGCGGCCAGCTCCTCGTCCAGCCGGAGACCGCGCCCGACGAGAAGCATCTGCGGATCCGGATCCGCTTCGGCGACGGCCCGGGCACCGAGCTGCGCTTCGTGGACCAGCGCACCTTCGGCGGCCTGTCGCTCCACCCGTGGGCTCCCGGAAACCCGGACGGACTGCCGGACGCCATCGCCCACATCGCCCGCGACCCGCTCGACCCGGCCTTCGACGAAGCCGCCTTCCACGCCGCGCTGCGCCGCCGCCGCACCACCGTCAAGCGGGCGCTGCTCGACCAGTCCCTGATCAGCGGTGTCGGCAACATCTACGCGGACGAGGCGCTGTGGCGGGCCCGGCTGCACTTCGACCGGCCGACGGCCGGCCTCACCCGGCAGCGCAGCACCGAACTGCTGGGGCACGTCCGGGACGTCATGAACGCCGCCCTCGCGGTGGGCGGCACCAGCTTCGACAGCCTGTACGTCAACGTCAACGGCGAGTCCGGATACTTCGACCGTTCCCTGGACGCGTACGGCCGGGAGGACGAGCCCTGCCGCCGCTGCGGCACCCCGATGCGCCGCCGCCCCTGGATGAACCGGTCGAGCTACTACTGCCCGCGCTGTCAGCGGCCCCCGGCGCGGCGGAGCGTGCGCGCGGTCTGACCCGGGCCCGCCCGGAGGCGGGAGCGGCGGGAGGCGGGCCCGGCGGGAGCGGCGGGACGGGGGAGCGGCGGGAGACGGGAGCCGTACGGCGGTCTAGTAGCCGAAGTCCTGCGTCCACCAGGGGCCGCCGTCGGCGAAGTGCGCGCCGACCCCGAGCGTCTTGTAGTCGCAGTTCAGGATGTTGGCGCGGTGGCCCGGGCTGGCCATCCAGGCCTCCATCACGGACTCGGGACCGGACTGTCCGCGTGCGATGTTCTCGCCGCCCAGGTCGCTGATGCCGTGCTCCTCGGCGCGGTCCCAGGGCGTCGTGCCGTCGGGGTCGGTGTGCGAGAAGAACTCCCGTCCGGCCATGTCCTCGCTGAACGACTGTGCCAGGTCCGCGAGTTCGCTGTCCGCCGTCACCGGGGAGCAGCCCGCCTTCCGGCGCTCCTCGTTCACCAGTGCGACGACTTCGGACTCGGCGGCCGCCTCGGGGTCCGAGGCGGCGGGCCCGGACGGCGGTGTGCTCTTCTCCTCCGGGGCGCCGTCCGGCACGCGGGAGGGCCGTGCCTCACCGCCGTCGCCGTCCCGGCCGCCGGATCCGGCTCCGGACCGGCGCGGTGCGGGAGTGCCGGAGGAGGTGTCGTGCGCACGGCCGGAGGCGTGGTCCGAGGGATGCCGGTCGCGTCCCCCGCCGAGTTCGGCAGGGGCGGTGCCGCGGTCCTCCGGCGCTTCGGAGGACTCGTCCCGGGTCTCCGGCACGGCCAGGTCGTCGGCCTGGACCCGCCCCCCGGAGCTGTCGCCTCCGCCGATCGGGTAACCGTCGCCGGGCAGCAGGCCGGAGGCCATCGCGGCGGCGCCCACCGCCATGGCGGCCGAGGCGCCGAGCAGACCGGTGCGGACGGGAGCGCCGCGGCGGCGTCTCCCTGCGGAGTCGCTCTCGGGTGACGGTGCCGGGGGGTGAGGTGCGGAGCGTCGGTGGCGGCCCATCCGCTGCTTCCTCTCCATGCTCGGTAACACCGTCCCTCACCCGAAAGGGTGAGGTTTCGTTGACCGGGGACTGTACGCCATGACACCTGGGGGTGAGGTGCCTCCTGGGCAATTGGCCGGTTAGCGTGCACGCATGAGCGAACATGTCCGTCTCACCGCCTGGGTGCGGGGCCGTGTGCAGGGTGTCGGGTTCCGCTGGTTCACGCGCGCCAACGCGCTGCGGATCGGCGGCCTCTCCGGTTTCGCGTCCAACCTCGGTGACGGCCGGGTGCAGGTGGTGGCCGAGGGGCCGCGGGGGAATTGCGAGGAACTCCTCGACTGGCTCCGGGCCGGCGACACGCCCGGCCGGGTCGACGGGGTCACCGAGATGTGGGACACACCGCGGGGCGGCTACGAGACCTTCGAGATCCGCTGAGACACCCCGGGGCCGCGGGCCGCCCGCGGGCTCCCGGAACAGGGCCGGCCGGGTGACCCGAAAGAGGCGATGTGCCCACGTAAGGCCGCTACGACCTGGTGGTTGCCAAGAACGCGTCGCCGTGCAAGGCTGCGGGCCATAAGGATGATCTCCACGCCTTCTGCGGGCCCCCGGGAGAGCAGCGCCGCGCATTCGTTGCGCCGCGCGCCACCGGCCGCCCGGGCGATACGGGGTGTGATCGTGTTGACCGTCAAACCATTTGGTGAGACTCTGGAATCCCCGCGCACCGCACCTCTTCAGCCCCGAGAACACGGGGTGGCGAGGGTAGCGGGTGCGAAAATTCCCTCTCGACCCACACCGCTTCGGTCGGTCACTCAGTGTGGAGGACCATCCATCATGGCAAAGGCGCTTCTCGGTTACGTCGGCGGTTCCGACCCGCGACTCCTCGCCGAGATGCGACGGCTTCAGCAGCGCGTCCAGGACCTGGAATCCGAACTCGTTCGGATGCAGGCCGAGAAGGACGCCCTGACCGCCGCCGCTCATCACGGCGACTCGCTGCTCGACAGCATCGACATCGACGTATCCCACGCGGAGCCTGCGCTCACCTGACCGGTCGCGTGTGCCGGTCCGGTTGCACGCCAACCGCCTGAGAGAATCTGCAAGGGACGCCTCGGCGTCCCTTCTTCTTTTCGGTCCGGCGCTCCCGCCCCTTCTGCTCACTCCTGATGTGCCCTTCCCCCGGGCCTGTGAAACCGAAATGAACACGGCGCGGCTGTCGTGTGGTCGGCACGGTAAGGGGGACGTACGACAGACGCGAGGTAAAGTCCAGCGGCGTGCATCTCAAGAGCCTGACCCTGCGCGGGTTCAAATCCTTCGCCTCGGCCACGACCCTCCGGTTCGAGCCGGGCATCACCTGTGTCGTGGGCCCGAACGGCTCCGGCAAGTCCAATGTCGTGGACGCGCTCTCCTGGGTGATGGGCGAACAGGGTGCCAAGTCGCTGCGCGGCGGCAAGATGGAGGACGTCATCTTCGCGGGCACCACCGGCCGCCCGCCGCTCGGCCGCGCCGAGGTGTCCCTCACGATCGACAACGCCGACGGCGCCCTCCCGATCGACTACGCCGAGGTCACCATCACGCGGATCATGTTCCGCAACGGCGGCAGCGAATACCAGATCAACGGCGACACCTGCCGGCTGCTGGACATCCAGGAGCTGCTGTCCGACTCCGGCATCGGCCGCGAGATGCACGTCATCGTCGGACAGGGCCAGCTCGACTCCGTCCTGCACGCCGACCCGATGGGCCGCAGGGCCTTCATCGAGGAGGCGGCCGGAGTCCTCAAGCACCGCAAGCGGAAGGAAAAGGCCCTCCGCAAGCTCGACGCGATGCAGGCCAACCTGGCCAGGGTCCAGGACCTCACCGACGAGCTGCGGCGCCAGCTCAAGCCGCTCGGCCGGCAGGCCGCCGTGGCCCGGCGGGCCGCCGTCATCCAGGCCGACCTGCGGGACGCCCGGCTCCGGCTGCTCGCCGACGACCTGGTCACGCTCCGGGAGGCGTTGCGTGCCGAGGTCGCCGACGAGGCGGCGCTCAAGCAGCGCAAGGAGGCGACGGAGGCCGAGCTGCGGGCGGCCCAGCAGCGCGAGGCGGAGCTGGAGGACCAGGTGCGGCGGCTGGCCCCGCGGCTGACGCGGGCGCAGCAGAACTGGTACGAACTCTCCCAGCTCGCCGAACGGGTGCGCGGCACCGTCAGCCTTGCCGACGCCAGGGTCAAGAGTGCCGCCGCCGCCCCCGCGGACGAGCGGCGCGGCCGCGACCCGGACGACATGGAGCGCGAGGCCGCACGGATCCGCGAGCAGGAGGCGGAGCTGGAGGCCGCGCTGGAGGCGGCCCACCGGGCCCTGGACGACACGGTCGCCCACCGCGCCGAACTGGAGCGGGAACTCGCGCGGGAGGAGCGGCGGCTCAAGGACGCCGCCCGTGCGATCGCCGACCGCCGGGAAGGGCTGGCCCGGCTGCACGGCCAGGTCAACGCCGCCCGGAGCCGCGCCGCCTCGGCCCAGTCCGAGATCGAGCGGCTGGCCGAGGCCCGCGACGGCGCCCGGGACCGGGCCGCCGCCGCCCAGGCGGAGTACGAGCAGCTCCAGGCCGAGGTGGACGGCCTCGACGCCGGCGACTCGGAGCTGGCGGACCGGCACGAGGCCGCCAAACACGAGCTGGCGGAGGCGGAGGCCGCGCTGAACGCCGCACGCGAGGCCCTCACCTCCGCGGAGCGCACCCGGGCCGCCACCTCGGCCCGGCACGACGCCCTCGCCCTCGGTCTGCGCCGCAAGGACGGCACGGGTGCCCTGCTCGGCGCCCGCGACCGGCTCGCGGGCCTGGTCGGCCCGGCCGCCGAACTGCTCACCGTCGCCCCCGGGCACGAAGCCGCTCTGGCCGCGGCCCTGGGTGCCGCCGCCGACGCGATCGCCGTGGCGGACCCGGCGACGGCGGCGGACGCGCTGCGGCTGCTCCGCAAGACGGACGGCGGCCGCGCGGCCATACTGTCGGGCTCCGCCGCCGGCCCGGACGAGACCGGTCCGGCCGCGCCCCCCGGTGGGCCGCCGCCCGCCGCCGGTCTGGTGAGCGGCCCGGACGAGCTGATGCCCGCCGTACGACGGCTGCTGCGCGGCATCGTCGTCGTCAGCACGCTGGAGGACGCCGAGGACCTCGTGGCGGCGCACCCGGAGCTGACCGCGGTCACCGCAGAGGGCGACCTGCTGAGCGCCCACTTCGCGCACGGCGGATCCGCCGCGGCGCCCAGTCTGCTGGAAGTGCAGGCGTCGGTCGACGAGGCCGCGGCGGAGATCGAGGAGCTGGACGGCCGGTGCGAGTCGCTCGCCGCCGAGCAGCACCGGGCGGCCGAGCGGCGCAAGGAGTGCGCGGCGCTCGTCGAGGACCTCGCCGCGCGGCGGAGCGCCGCCGACCGGGAGAAGTCCTCCGTGGCGCAGTCGCTGGGGCGGCTCGGCGGCCAGGCGCGGGCCGCGGCGGGCGAGGCGGAGCGTACGGCGGCGGCGGTGGCCCGGGCCGAGGAGGCGCTCGCGCGGGCGACCGAGGAGGCCGAGGAGCTGACCGCGCGGCTGTTGACGGCGGAGGAGGCGGCGCTCGGCGACGGGGCGGACGAGGAGCCCGACACCTCGGTACGGGACCGGCTCGCGGCGGACGGGGCGAACGCCCGGCAGACCGAGATGGAGGCCAGGCTC
>NZ_WHPN01000254.1 GCF_009735685.1 Streptomyces lycii
GCCGCGGCCCCGCCGGGCCCGCCCCGCGGCTGCGCGTCTCCTGACACCGTCCCGCCACACATAAGCTGGTGCCCATGATCTCAGTGCAGGAGGAACCCACGGGCGCGCTGCTCGCGGGGGCGTCGCGCCGGTGGGTGCGACTGCTGCCGTGGGCCGTGGCGTTCATCCTGTTCGCCGCCCTGCTCCCCACCACCATCCATGTGCTCAGCGTCGACTACGGCCTCAACGGCGGCGTCGCGAGCGCCCTGGCCGTCGCGCAGACGGCACCGCTGCTGCTCGCCGTCGTCCGCCCGCTGCGCGCCTGGTACGTGATCTTCACCGCGGACGTGGCCGGGGCGCTCGCGCTGCTCACCATCGACTTCGACGCGCAGCGCCTGTGGCCGTTCCCGCCCATGGAGATCGTCGGGTACATCGGCCTCTGCCTCGCCCTCGGCCTGCGCGAACCACGCCGGACGCTGCTGCTGGTGTGGCTGGCGACGGCGGGCGCGAGCGTCGGCCTGGGGTTCGTCGCGCCCACCGGCACGGGCGCCAGGGACGCACTGCTCACCGTGCTCAGCGGCGTCGCGCTGGTGCTCGGCGGTGCGCTCCGCGAGCGGTACGAGGCGCAGCGCAGGCTGGCCGAGCAGGAGACGATCAGCGAGGCCGAACGCGGCCGGCGGACGCTGCTGGAGGAACGCGCCCGCATCGCCCGCGAGCTGCACGACGTGGTCGCGCACCACATGTCCGTCATCACGGTGCAGGCGGACACCGCCGCGTACCGCCTCGACAGGCTGCCGCCGGACGTGCAGGAGGAGTTCACGTCCATCGCGGCGACCGCACGCGAGTCGCTCGGCGAGATGCGGCGGCTCCTCGGCGTGCTGCGGAACGAGGAGTCGCACGGCGAACTCGCGCCCCAGCCGGGCCTGACGCGGATCGGGCAGCTGGCGGAGGCGACGACCAGGGCGGGCGTGCCGGTGGAGTACTCCCCCTGCGACGCCGACGTGTCCGAGGCGGTGGGCCTCTCCGCGTACCGCATCGTCCAGGAGGCCCTCGCGAACGTCGTGCGGCACGCGCCCGGCGCTCCCACGCAGGTGTCGGTGTCGGAGTCCGTGTCGGAGGACAGCTCGTGGCTCACCGTCCTCGTCGTCAACGGGCCGCCGCCCGTGCCGCCCGCCGCGCCGCTCGAGGAGGGCGGCACCGGGCACGGCCTCGTCGGCATGCGCGAGCGGGTGCGGCTCGCCGGCGGCACCCTCGACTCGGGGCCGCTGCCGGACGGCGGCTTCCGGGTCGCGGCCCAACTACCCCTGACGGAAAGAGACTCCACGTGACGACCCGCGTCATCATCGTCGACGACCAGGCCATGGTGCGGGCCGGCTTCGCCGCGCTGCTCGCCGCCCAGAGCGACATCGACGTCGTGGGCGAGGCACCCGACGGTGCGCAGGGCGTCGAGCTGAGCAGGCGCACCCATCCCGATGTCGTGCTGATGGACGTCCGCATGCCCGAGATGGACGGGCTCGAGGCCGCTCGCCGCCTCCTCGCGCCCCCGGGGGGCGGTGGACAGGCCCGTCAGGCAGTGGCGGAACACCGTCCGCGCGTCCTGATGCTCACCACCTTCGACGTCGACGACTACGTCTACGAGGCACTGCGGGCGGGTGCGAGCGGCTTCCTGCTGAAGGACGCGCCGCCGGCCGACCTCATCGCGGCGGTACGCGTCGTGGCCTCGGGCGACGCGCTGCTCGCCCCTTCCGTGACGCGCCGCCTCATCGCGGACTTCGCCCGGCAGCGTCCGGCCGCCCGGGGCAAGCCCGCGCTGCGGCTCAAGGGCCTGACGGAACGTGAGACGGAAGTCCTCACCCTGATGGCCCGCGGCCGGTCCAACGCGGAGATCGCGGAGACGCTGGTGCTGGCCGAGCAGACGGTGAAGACACATGTGAGCCGCGTCCTGACCAAGCTCGACCTGCGCGACCGCGCGCAGGCGGTGGTCTTCGCGTACGAATCGCGGCTGGTGACCCCGGGCGAATAGGGCGGCCCCTTCCCCGGGCCCGCCCCGCTCTCCCGGGTCCACGCCCGGGTCCACGCCCGGGTCCACGCCCGGGTCCACGCCCGGGTCCACGCCCGGGTCCACGCCCGGGTCCACGCCCGGGTCCACGCCCGGGTCCACGCCCGGGTCCACGCCCGGGTCCACGCCCGGCGGAGGGCGGGTCCGCCGCTCCTCCGCCGGGGGCTGCCGCGGCGTCCCCATCTGCTGGGGCCGCAGGCCGCGGGCCCACCGCGCCCGGGCGCCGGGCGTCTCAACGGATCACGGATCCGGCGACGGACAGCGCTAGCATGCGGCCATGCCGGAAGCTCCCTCCTCCCCGCAGCCGTTCACCGCCCGGGCCGAGCCCGCGGCGCTCGAAGACCTCCGCGCGCGACTGCGCGCGACACGCTGGCCGGACGTGCCCGAGGACGCCGGGTGGTCGCTCGGGACCGACATCGCCTACCTGCGTGAGCTGGTCACGTACTGGGCGGACCGGTTCGACTGGCCCGCGCAGGAGGCGCAGCTCGCCCGGCTGCCCCGGTTCCGCGTCCGGATCGGCGGCCTGGGGATCCACTTCGTGCACGCCCGGGCTGTCGCGCCCGCCGGCCCCGTGCTGCCGCTGGTCCTCAGCCACGGCTGGCCGGACTCGTTCTGGCGCTACTCCAAGGTCGTCCCGCTGCTGACCGATCCCGGCGCGCACGGCGCCGACCCGGCCGACGCGTTCGACGTCGTCGTGCCCGACATGCCGGGCTACGGCTACTCCGACCGCCCCGCCGGCCCGCCGCTCGACTCCGTCGCCGTCGCCGGCCTGTGGTCCGAACTCATGGACGTCCTCGGCTACGCGCGGTTCGGAGCGGCCGGCGGGGACATGGGCAGCCATGTGAGCCGCTACCTCGCGCTCGACCACCCGGACCGGGTCGTGGCCGTCCACCGCACGGACGCGGGCCTGCCCGTCCTCACCGGTGACCGGGCCCACCTCACGCCCGAGGAGCGCGCCTGGTTCGAACACGTCGCGGCCTGGGGCGCGAGCGAGGGCGCCTACGGCGCCGTCCACCGCACGAAGCCGCAGACCGCCGCCGCCGGACTCACCGACTCACCGGCCGGACTCGCCGCCTGGATCGTCGAGAAGCTCCGGTCCTGGAGCGACTGCGACGGCGACATCGAACGCAGCTTCACCAAGGACGAGATCCTCACGAACGTCACGCTCTACTGGCTCACGGGAACGATCGGCTCGTCCATGCGCATGTACCACGCGAACGCCGCGATCCCGCCCGAGCAGCTCGCCCGCCGCGTCGAGGTGCCCTCCGGCTTCTCCCTCTTCCGCGGCGACATCGTGCGTCCGCCGCGGCAGTGGCTCGAACGCGTGGCGAACGTCGTGCATTTTGACGAACCCGAGCGGGGCGGGCACTTCGCCCCCTTCGAGGAACCCGAACTTTACGCCGAGCAACTGCGCACGTTCTTCCGCCCCTACCGCGCCGCGGCGAGTGGCTGAGGGCACACCCGCGCACCGGCGCGCGGCGCGGCGCACGACACCCGGCCTTGGCAAGGGCCGGGTGTCGCTGGGCCGTTGCGTCCGGACCACCCGAGCGCTGGTCCGGGTGCGGCCGTTGACCGGCGCGAACCCCGGTTCGCGCCGACGAACGCGTCTCACAGGTGCTCGCTCGTGAGACAGGCGGCCGCCCGGCGGTCCACCCGCGGCGACGTGTTTCCCGAGTGGATCACGAGTGGATGCGGATGCCTGGACTGATGGCCACCGAGCAGCTGAAGCGAGCGGCGTCGGCCTGGAGTTCCTCACCGGGGAGCCGAAGGGCACGCACGTCCCCTCCGAATTCGTGTTCACCGTGCCGGCGGCCATGTCCGACACGGAGCGCGAGTACATCCGCGACCGCGCCCTCGAAGGCCCTGTCCAGCCACGGCCGACACGCCCGCCACCATGAAGCCCTGGTCACCCTCGCCTGCCTACGACTCCGGCTGCCCTGACTCCGGGGACACGGCCCGGCGGCCCTCGGCGTCCCGGGGGCCGAGGGTGATGGCCCCGGCCGGGCACAGGCCCGCGGCCCTCCGCGCGGCGGCCCGGTGCCCGGGGGCCGGTTCGGAGCGCAGGAGCACCACCAGGCCGTCCTCCTCGTCCTGGTCGAAGACCTCGGGAGCCGTCAGGACGCACATGCCGGCGCCGGCGCAGCGGTCCCGGTCGGCCCTCACCCGCAGCACCTGGTGTGCGTCACTCACCGGTCCCCTCCTTCCCCCAGGTGACGGGCAGGGCCGTCACGCCGTAGATGTTGGCGCGGTCCCGCAGCGGCACCTCGCCCGGCGGCACCGCGAGGCGCAGCGTGGGGAAGCGGGCGAAGAGCGCCGGGAACGCGACGGTCATCTCCACCCGGGCGAGCTGCTGGCCCAGGCACTGGTGGGCGCCGTGGCCGAAGGCCAGGTGCCCGGCGGCCCCGCGGCCGATGTCGAACCGGTCCGGGTCGGGGAACCGGTGCGGGTCCCGGTTGACGGCCTGCACGGATACGGTCACCGTCTCCCCCGCCCTGATGAGCCGGCCCTCCACCTCGACGTCCTCCAGGGCCGAGCGCGGCAGCGGGTCCGCCACGCTGAGATAGCGCAGCAGTTCCTCCACCGCCTGCCCCGCCAGGCCGGGGTCGGCGCGCAGGGCCGCCAGCTGGCCGGGATGGCTGAGCAGGGCGAAGGTGCCCAGGCCCAGCATGTTCGCGGTGGTGTCCAGCCCGGCGGCGAGCAGCAGCCCGCCGATCCCGGCCAGCTCCTCATCGGTGAGGTCGGTGGAGGTCAGGTCGCTGAGCAGGTCGTCGGTGGGCTCGGCCCGCTTGGCCGCCACCAATGCGCCCACATACCGCAGCAGTGCCTCCTGGGCCGCGCCCTTCGCCGCCGCGTCCGCCCTCTGGTCGAAGAGGACCGCGACGTCGCTCTGGAAGCGCTCGCGGTCCGCGTACGGCACGCCGAGCAGTTCGCAGATCACCAGCGCGGGCACCGGCCGCGCGAACACCTCCACCAGATCGGCCGGAGGCCCGGCCTGTTCCATGGCCTCCAGGCAGCCGGCGGTGAACTCCTCGATGCGCCGGGTGAGCGCGCGCATGCGGCGGACGGTGAACTTCCCCGTGAGCAGACGCCGGTAGCGGGTGTGCTCGGGAGCGTCGAGGCCGGTCATGTCGCCCACCGGCGCCGGCGGTATCTGCTCCGGAGCGCCCTCCATCGGTATCGGCAGGTGCAGGAGTTCGTAGCGTGAGCTGAAACGCGGGTCGGCGAGGACCGCGCGGGCGGCTGCGTGCCCGGTGACCAGCCAGCCCAGATGCCCGTCGGCGTAGCGCATCCGGCGCACCGGCTCGTCGTCCGGCGCGGTGAGTTCGGCGGGCGGGTCGAAGGGGCAGCCGGAGCGCCGGTCGGTCGGCAGGGACGGCGGGTCCGCGGCGGTGGCGCGGGCGGTGCCGGCGGCCGTGCCGTCCGCGGCCGTGCCGTCCGCGGCGCCGCCGACGGTGGTGTCGGCAACGGTGCCCGCGGCGGCGGAGGTGCCGGGGCCGGGAGTGCCGGTGCCGACACGGCCCGGGGTGCCGGTATCGGCGGGGACGGTGCCGGTGGCGGCAGGGTCGGGGCTGCCGGTGGCGGCAGGGTCGGGGGTGTCAGCGGTGTCGTCGGTCGTCGTCGGTTCGTACGGCATGGGTCCTCCTTCGGTCGTCGGGCAGGTGCAGGTCGTGCGGATCGGTGGAGCGGGCCCGGGGCGGCGGGCACCGGGTGGCGCCGGTGGAGACGACGCGGCCCGCCCGGCGAGCGGCGCGCCCTCCGACGAGGGGTGATGGTCGCGCCGTGCCGGCGGCGGTTCCGCGCCATGAGCCGCAGGCAGCGGTACGGAGCCGGCCGGCCCGCGTGCGCGGCGGCGGGCACAGGAGCCCGGGCCGGTCGTGCCGCCCGGCTGCGAGCGACGGGAGACGGGGACGCGCGGGGCGGGTGGCCGGACACGCCCGAGGCCGGGAAGACGGGCACGCCCGGGGCCGGGGAGACCGGGACATACGGGCCGGGGGACGGCAACGTACGGGCCGGGAAGCCCGGGCACGGGGGTCAGACGCGGTGGACGACGATGTCGCCGGTCCCGGTCCGCGCGCGCACCTCGACGCTCTCCTCCCCCTCCTCGGGCCCGTCCGACACACCGAGCGCGTTGCGTACCGCGCCGTATTTGGTGTTCACGTCCAGCCAGACCGCGGTGCCCGCACGGACCCCCACCTCGAGACCCCCCACCGAGGTGCGCAGGTCGATCCGGCCACCGCCGGCCTCCCCGACACGGATGCCGCCGGTGGACGCCATCGCCTCGACCCCGGCGCGGGCCACACCGATCTCGATCCGGCCGTTCGCGCACCTCACCTCCGCATTCCCGTGCGCGACGCCCACACCGACGTCCCCGTTGGCCACTCTCACCTTCAGGCCACCGGCGACCTCGCCGATCTCCGTTCGGCCGTTGCCGTTCTTCACGGTCGCCGCGCCGGCGACCGTGCCGACCTCGATCCGGCCCGAGCCGACGACCTCCACGTCCCCCGACGAGCGGGCCAGCCGGACGTCGCCGTGGCCGGTCCTGAGGCCCGCGCCGGCCACCTCACCGACCTGGAGGTCACCCAGCGCGGTCCTCAGCGTGACTTCCCCGAGACGGCCCTCGCACGAGAAGCCGCCCAGGGCCGTGGTGCCCCGCACATCCGACCCCGCGGGCAGTTCGATGCTCACCTCCACGGCGCCCGGCCTGCCCAACAGCGACCGCTTCCTCGGCGTGGTGACCGTGAGACGGCCACCGGAGCAGGCGACCCTGGTCTGCCGCACGGCACGTACGTCGTTGTCGTCCGAGCCGTCGCGCGGCAGCACCTCGACGACCGTGTCGGTGCGCTCGCCCGCGGTGATACGGGCGCTGCCGGCCTCCAATTCGAGGACGACGGAAATCGGCTCGGGGGTCTGAAATGCGGGCATGGCTGTGTCCCGTCCTCTTGGCTCGGATGAGTGATCCCGCCGGTGAGGCGGGTGATGCGTGACGCCCGCGGGATCGGCGGGCCCACCGCCCCGCCACCGCGGCGGCAGGGCGGTACGGCAGCGCCGCGAGCCCGCGCGCCGGGCCCGGTGCCGCCGCGGAGCCCCCGCCGGGATCCTCAGCGGACCCAGCCGGTGAAACCTTGGCCGCCCGAGTGCCTGCCGCGGCCCGGCGCGCTCACGCGCTCCCCGCCGTCCAGGGCACCCGACACGGCCCGCACCAGCCAGGCGTTGACCGACAGTCCCTCCGCCGCCGCGGCACTCTCGGTCCGGGCCTTGAGATGTGCCGGGAGACGGAAGTTGATCCGCGCCATGGTCCCGTCCTCCGCGTCCGCGGCCGGTGCGGGTGCGGCCGGTGCGGGGGCCGGTTCCTCCTGGAACGCCTCCGGCCGGAGCGGCGGCGTCACCACGAACTCCGGGTCGACACCCCGCAGCCGCACGTCGACCCCTCCCGGTGCCAGCTCCCGGGTCACCTCCTCCATGGCCGTCGACAGCGCGTCGAGCAACGTCAGCCGGACAGCGGACTCCAGGGGCGCGGTCAGCCGCTCGGCCAGGGCCCGGGCTTCGTCACCACCAGCACCCGCCGCGACAGCGAGTTCGTCCCGGAGACGGCTGACGTAAGGCGTGAGATCCATGGCGCCATCTTGGCACATCCATGGCGCCATGGCGACCCTCCAGGGACCATCTCCAAAGCAACGCACTCTGAGCTGGGAATTATCGCCGCCGACCAGACCGGACCGAGGCCCGTCCACAGGGAGGCGTAGCCCCTGGGGCGCCTCCGCAGCGCCATCATGGCGCCATCAGCCCCCATCTTCGGCGCCACCCCCGACGACCACGGCGATACGCCGGACAGGGCCACAGCCGCGGAGCCGGCCGCTGAAACCTCCGCGGCCCCCGCGCCACGATCCGGCCGCCCCGGTGGGCCGATCACGGGAGATCCCTTAACGCTTAAGCGCCTCCGAGGACACCCCTTGTGGCCAGCAGGTAAAGGGTGTTAGACATCTCCGCAATGGAATGTTCAGTCATTAGATAACTCTGCGTAGCGGTGACAGCCTCCCGGGTCGTCACCCCGCCAGGAGGCCTCTGCCCATGCTCCTGCTCCCCACGGGCCTGGTGGCGCCCACCCAGCGCACCATCCCGGCCTTCGCCCTGCACCGCCCCGGCTCGCTCGGCGAGGCGGTGGCCGCCGGCGCGGCGCCCGGCGCCGTCTACGCGCAGGGCTGCAGCGACCTGTTCGCCCAGTTCCGGGAGGGTCTGCGCTGCGAGAGCCTGGTCGCGCTGGACCGCGTACCGGAACTCGGCCGGGTCGCGATGACCGACGGCGGCCTGGAGATCGGCTCCGGTGTCGCCCATCACGACGGCGCCCACGACGACACGGTCCGTGGCGCCCTCCCCTCCTTCGCCGAGGCGTGGGGCCGGATCGCCAACCACCGGATCCGGCAGCGCGCCACCATCGGCGGCAACCTGATGGCCCGCCGGACCCGCTACGAGATGTCCGTCATGCTTCAGGCCGCGGGTGCCCGGCTGCGTTTCCTGACCGCCGACGGCCCGCTGGAGCTGGACCCCGCCGCGCTGTGGGACCGCGAGGAGCCGCACGGCGCGTTGCTGACCTCCATAGTCCTCCCCGGCGTGCACGGGCTGTGGTTCGGCTACGAGCGCTCGATGCGCCCGCTGGCCACGGCAGCCGTGGCGGTCCGCGGCGACCGGGTGACGCTGACCGTCGGCTCGGAGTACACCCGCCCGCACACCGTACGGCTGGCCCCGGACGACGACCCGGTGAAAGCCGCCGAACGCCTGCCGGACTCCGTCGGCGACGCCGCCGCGAGCGCCGGATACCGCCGCCACCTGGCCGGCGTGCTGCTGCGCCGCCTGCTGGAGACCCGCGCCGCCCGGAAGGAGGGCCGATGAACACGGACCACGGCGCCGGCCGGATCACCGTCAGCATGGAGCTCGACGGCCGCCACCGCTCGGAGGAGATCCCGCCGCACACCGTCCTGCTCGACCTGCTGCGCGACCGGATGGGCAACACCGGCGTCAAGGCGTCCTGCGAACGCGGCGTCTGCGGCGCCTGCACCACGCTGATCGACGGCGTGCCGACCGCCTCCTGCAGCCTCTTCGCCTTCAGCGCCGACGGCTGCTCGGTGGAGACCGTGGCCGGGCAGTCCGGGAGCGGCGAGCCCGGACCGGTCCAGCGCGCCTTCGCCGAGTGCGGCGGCTTCCAGTGCGGCTACTGCACGCCCGGCATGGTGATGCTGGCCACCGCGCTGCTGCGCGAGCACCCCGCGCCCACCGACCAGCAGATACGCGAGTGGATCTCCTCCAACATCTGCCGGTGCACCGGCTACGGGATGATCCTCGACTCGGTCCGCCGTGCCGCCGAGCTGATCCGGGAGGAAGCGTGACCGCCCCCTCGGCGAGCGGCCGCCCCGCCGCCTTCGGCCAGGCCGCACCCCGCAAGGACGCCCGGCTGAAGGTCACCGGCGCCGCGCGGTACACCACCGATGTCGCGCTGCCCGGGATGCTGCACGCCAAGGTGCTGCGCAGCCCGCACCCGCACGCCCGGCTGCTGACCGTCGACGCCACCCGGGCCCGGCAGCTGCCCGGCGTCCACGCGGTGATCACCCGGGACGACCTCGGCGGGCTCGACGCGGTCTTCGGCTACTTCATCAAGGACCAGCCGATCGTCGCCACCGACAAGGTCCGTCACATCGGCGACCCGGTGGCCGCGGTGGCCGCCGAGGACGAGGCGACGGCCCTGGCCGCACTGGCGCTGATCGAGGTCGAGTACGAGGTGCTGGCGGCCGTGCCGGACGTGGAGTCGGCGCTGGCCGCGGGTGCCCCGGAACTCTTCTCCGGCCGCAAGCCGCGCGGCGTCGTCCCGCCGTACGGCACCGGTGCCTCCGCCGAGCTGTGGCCGCGTCCCAACGTCTGCTACGAGTTCCGCTACGAGACCGGGCCCGACGCCGTGTGGGCCGGGTGCGACCACGTCTTCGAGGACACCTTCGTCTTCTCCCGGATGAATCACTTCCATCTGGAGCCGTTCGTCACCGTCGCCGACGCGCGCGGCGGCCGGATCGAGGTGTGGACCTCCACCCAGAACCCGTTTCCGCTGCGCAAGGAGATCGCCCGGGTGTTCCGGACCGAGGAGTCCGCGGTCCGGGTCAACGTGCCCTTCGTGGGCGGTGGTTTCGGCGCCAAGCACAACTGCAAGACCGAGCCGGTGGCGATCCTGCTGTCGCAGCTCGCGGGGCGCCCGGTGCGCTACTGCCTGACCACCGAGGAGGGTTTCCTGACCCTCAGCCAGCACTCCGCGGTGATGACGGTGAAGACCGGACTGCGGGCCGACGGCACCTTCGTCGCGCGGGAGAGCACGGTGCTCCTCGACGCGGGCGGCTACACCGACGGCAGTCCGCTGGTCGCGGAGAAGGCCGGATACCGGATCCCCGGCCCGTACCGCTGGGAGCACGTCCGCTCCTCGTGCGCCTGCGTGATGACGTCGACGACGCCGGCCGGGCCGTTCCGCGGCTTCGGCGCCACCCAGGCGACCTGGGCGAGCGAGAGCCAGATCGACATGATCGCCCGGCGGCTCGGCATGGACCCGTACGAGCTGCGGGTGAGGAACCTCAAGGCGCTCGGCGAGCCGTTCATGCCGGGCGAGAGCGGCATCGACAGCGACCTGGTCGAGGGGCTCGACCTGGTGGCCGCCGAACTCGGCTACCACGAGCGCGGAACCAGGCCCAACCGGGGCATGGGACTGGCCATCGGGTTCAAGGACGGCGGCGGGGTCAACAAGCCCGCGCAGGCCCGGGTGAAGATCAACGCCACCGGGCACGTCTTCGTCTCCGCCGGTTCGGTGGAGATCGGGCAGGGCATCTCGACCGCGCTGTGCCTGGTCGCCGCCGAGGTGCTGGGCCTGCCGCCCGAGCGGGTCTCCTACGCGGCGGTCGACACCGACACCTCTCCGTTCGACCAGGGCACCAACGCCTCCTCCGGCATGACGGTGACCGGCCGCGCCGTGCAGCTCGCCGCCGAGCAGGCCCGCGACCGCATCCTGGAGTTCGCCGCCGGCCGGCTCGGCTGCGAGCCCGCCGACCTGGAACTGGTCGACTGGGGCGTACGGCAGGGACGTACCGTGCACCCGCTGCCGCCGATGATCGCGCAGGTGTTCGGCGGTACCGGCTACGAATTCAGCGGCGACGGCTTCTTCAAGGCGCCCAACTCCCCCGAGGCACCGCTCGACGCGCCCTGCGTGTTCTGGGAGATCGGCTGGGCCGGCGCCGAGGTCGAGGTCGACCCGGACACCGGCGCGGTGACCGTGCTCAAGCTGGTCGCCAGCGGCGACGTGGGCCGGGCCGCCAACCGGCTGGTCGTACGCGGACAGGAGGAGGGAGCCGCCGTCATGGGCTACGGCCAGGCGCTGTTCGAGGAGATGCGGTTCGAGGACGGCGTGCTGGTCAACGGTGAGGCGCTGGACTACCGGGTGCCGATGGCCGAGGATCTGCCCGCCTCCTTCGTCAGCGTCTCCCAGGAGCAGCGGCACGGGCCCGGCCCGTTCGGCTCCAAGGGCGCCGGCGAGGGCACCCTGGTGCCGGTCGCCGCCGCCATCGCGAACGCCGTGCACGATGCCACCGGCGCCAGGATCACCACGCTCCCGCTGACCCCGGAGCGGGTCCACCGCGCCCTGCGGGAGCTCCCCGGCCAGTCGTCCTGATATCCCTCGCCACCCGGCCGGACGCACCCGTACCCCGCCGCCGCCGGACCGGGCCCTTCTGCCGCCGGACCCGGCCCTTCTGCCGCCGCACCAGGCCCTTCTGCTGCCGGGCCGGGGGCGGCTCCGGCCTGCCCCGGGGCGGCCGGAGGGAGGGGGACGGCGATGAGCAGGCGTCGCGGTCGAGGCGAATAAATTTAGCACTTAGTTATTGACCACTTAGATAAATGCCGCCTAGTGTCGCGGCAACCCTGCCGGCTCCCGCTCCGCGCGGAAGGAACCCCATGTCCACCGTGGCCCCAGACAAAGCCCTGAACTCCGGCTCCGTCGCCGCGCGCCTCGAACGGCTGCCGCACTCGCGGTGGCACGTCAAGGTCCGTTTCATGATCGGCGCCGTCACCTTCTTCGAGGCGTTCGACCAACTGCTCGCCGCCTCGGCGCTGCCCGTCCTCACCGAGCAGTGGAACCTCTCCACCGGCCAGGCGACCTTCGCCGTCACCGCCGCCTCGGTCGGCATGCTGCTGGGCGCGTTCGGCGCCGGCTGGCTGGGCGACAAGATCGGCCGGGTGCGCACCGTCGCCCTCGGCGTCCTGGTCACCGGACTCGCCAGCATCGCGGTGGCCCTCGCCGCCAACATCGAGATGTTCGCCGCCTTCCGCTTCGTCCAGGGCGTCGGCATCGGCGGCGTCGTCCCCATCGCCGCCACCTACATCAACGAGATCGCACGCTCGGACAGCCGCGGCAAACTGGTGCTGCTGTACGAACTGATCTTCCCGGCCGGCCTCTCGGCGGCCTCCCTGACCGCGGTCTGGGTCGTCCCGAACCTCGGCTGGCGGGCCATGTTCCTCATCGGCGGGCTGCCCGTCGTGCTGGCGGTGCTCCTCGTCCGCAAGGTCCCCGAGTCGCCGCGCTGGCTGGCCTCCCAGGGCCGCGTCGCGGAGGCCGAGGAGGTCATGTCCAAGATCGAGAGCGAGGTCGTCACCGCGACCGCGCAGCCGCTGCCCCGGCCCTCGCTGGAGATACCCGCCGAGGAGTCCCGCGGCCGGCTCCGGGAGATCTTCCAGGGCCGCTATCTGCGCCGCACCGCCGTCCTGGCGACCATGTGGTTCGTGGCCTACTACATGAACCACGGCATCTCCACCTGGCTGCCCTCGCTCTACACCAAGCAGTTCGGGCTGGACCTGACCACCGCGCTGGTCTACTCCCTGATCAGCAACGCCACCGGTCTGCTCGGCACGCTGATCGCCGCCCTGGTGGTCGACCGCATCGGCCGCCGGCCGCTGCTGCTGACCGCGCTGATCGGCACCACGGCCGCGCTGGCCGCGCTCGGCGTGGCCGGCGCGACCTCCGGCGGCCAGGTCGCGACCTTCGCCTCCTGCACCACCTTCTTCATCTTCATCATCAACGCCTCGCTCTACCTCTACTCGCCGGAGCTGTACCCGACGCGCAACCGCGCCAAGGGCGCCGCGTTCGGCGGGGTGTGGAACCGCCTCGGCGTCATCCTCGGCCCCGTCGCGGTCGGCGCCGTCATCGCCTCCGGCGCGAGCCTGAGCGTCGTCTTCGTCCAGCTGGCGGTCGTCGCCGCGGTGGGCGCCGTCGTCGCCTGCTTCATGGTGGAGACCAAGGGCAGGACACTCGAGGAACTCAACGCCTGACGGCTGCGGCGCACACCCCGCGGCCCGCCGTTCCCCACCGGTCCGCCAGGAGGGCCGGACGACCCCGTGACCCGGGGCCGTCCGGCCCTTCTTCGGCTCGAGTGCCGCACCGGGCCGTTAAGGAGGTAGCTTTTCATCGGTAAGGAATTACTAGGAGGAGAATCTGTGGCCGCCAGGGTTCAGAGCAGCACCGATACCGACGCGGTGTCGCGCATCATCGAGCAGTGGCACCGGCAGCGGCCGGACCTCGACCCGTCGCCGATCGAGGTGCTCGGGCGCCTGCACCGCTCCTTCCTGCTGTACCAGTCACAGACCAGCAAACCGGTGGCCGCGGCGGGGCTGTCGCTGGCGGGGTTCGACGTCCTGGCCGCGCTGCGGCGGGCCGGGGAGCCGTACCGGCTCACGGCGGGCGAGCTGGCGGCGACAAGTCTGGTCTCCTCGGCCGGTGTGACCCTGCGGCTGGACCGGCTGGAGGGCGACGGGCTGATCGTCCGGGAACGCGACGGGCAGGACCGCCGGGTGGTGCACTGCCGGCTCACCCCGGCCGGGCTGCACCTGATCGACACGCTGTTCGCGGAGCACCTGGAGAACGAACGGTCCATGCTAGCGGGGCTGAAGCCCAAGGAACGGGTTCAACTGGCCGCCCTGCTCCAGAAACTGGAGCGCAGCCTGAAATCGGCGACGACCCCCGGGGAGTAACCGGCCCCGGAGCGGCCGCCGGGCGGATCCGCCGCCGCCCGGCACGGCGGACGCGGGCCGGCAGCGCATGTCCCGCCGACGGCCCCTGCCCGGCGGCAGCACGGCGAAGACCCCGCCGGGTGCACACCGTGCCACCGCGACGGGGTCTTCCCCCCGGAGGTCAGCCGAGCAGCGCCGCCGCCTGCCGGGCGGCCTCCGCACGGTAGAAGCGTCGGATCCGCACCACGCCCAGATCGTGCTGGTACAGGTTCTCCCCCACGTCGCCGTCCGCCGGCATGCCCTCCAGCATGACCCGGTCCTGTTCCAGCACCTCGTGGTGCCGCTCCTCCAGGGTCATCCGGTACAGGAACCGCCAGGAGTCCCGCTCCCAGCCCTGCACCTTGCGGGTGCGCCAGTGGAAGACCGCGCACTCCGTGTCGGTGACGGGCACGACCATGCCGACGATGCCGAACGCGCCGCCCGGCCCCGCGAAGGGCTGGTACGGGATCTCCAGGTCCACCCAGTCCACGCCGGTGCGCGCGAACTCGACCCAGTCGAAGTTCACGCCGACCTGGTCGGTCTTCTCGAAGAAGAAGCCCCGCTCCGTCTCCCGGATCCGGAACCGCGCCGACTTCGCGCCGCCCGCCATCGAGTGCGAGTGTCCGTGCAGGAACGCCCCGTGCATCGGGTCCAGCACATTGTCGATGTAGAAGCGCCACGGGGCGCCCCACTCCGCGTAGTTGAGGAAGTGCGCGGTCCCCTCGTCGGCGAGGCGGTCCGGCAGGACCAGCTCCGGCGGTTCGGGGTGCCGCTCGTCGCCCCAGTAGGCGAAGACCGCGCCGCAGTGCTCCTGGACGGGCAGCGAGCGCACCAGCTGCTTGCCCTCCAGATTGCAGCCGGGCAGGCCGGGCACGGAGACGACCGTGCCGGTGCCGTCGACCTGGACGCCGTGGTACTGGCAGGCCACCCGGTCGCCCAGGTGCTGCCCCAGGGACAGCGGCGCGCTGCGGTGCGGGCACCGGTCGGCGATCATGTGCAGTTGCCCGGAGGGGCGGCGGAAGAGCAGCCACGTCTCGTTCCAGCGGGTCACCCGCTTCATCTCCCCGTTGCCGACGTGGCCGGACGGCAGCACGGGGTACCACTGGTTGCGCAGCCCCGTGGCGTGGATGCGCTCCGTGAGTTCCTCGGCGGTCACAGCGGTCATGCCGTCACGCTCCCAGTCGCTTGATCTCGGCCCGGAAGGACTGCTCGGTCCAGGCGTTTCCGTCCGGCGGGTACACACTGCTCCGGTTCAGGCCCCGGACGACGTCGGCGAGTTCGTGGCCGAACGTGCTGTAGACCTCTTCGAGGACGCCGGCCAGCTTCAGCTCGTAGTCCGTGGGTTCGTGGGTGCGCGTCTGGTGCACCACGACATAGCGGGAAGTCATGGGTTACTCCGGTGAACGGGACGAAGACGGATGGATCTTCAGGACTCGCGGGGTTCTCACAGGTCCAGCACCAGCCGGGCCGAGGCGCAGCGCGACACGCAGATCATCATCGTGGCGCCCGCGGTCTGCTCGTCGGTGGACAGCAGCATGTCGCGGTGGTCGGGCGTGCCGTCCAGCACGCGGGTCTCGCAGGTGCCGCAGATGCCCTCGCGGCAGGAGGTCTCCACGGCGACGCCCGCGTTCTCCAGAGCGTCGGCGACGGACTGGTCGGGGGCCACCGTGACCGTGGCGCCGGAGCGCGCGCATTCGACCTCGAAGCCCTGCTCGCCCCCCTCCGGCGCGGGCGCCCTGACCGCCGCGAACCGCTCCAGCCTCAGCCGCCCGCGCAGTCCGCGCTCGTCGCAGACCGTCTCCAGCGCGGCCAGGAGGGGCTCGGGCCCGCAGCCGTACACCAGTGCCTGCTCGTCGGACGCGGCCTCGTCGAGGATCGCGGCCAGGTCGAGATGGCCGTGCTCGTCCTGCGGGTGGAACACCACGGTGTTGCCGGAGCGGGCGGCCAGCGAGGTGAGTTCCCCGCCGAACGCCATCGACGCGCGCCGGCGTCCGCCGTGCCACAGCTTCCACGGCCTGCCGAGCGCGCTCGCCTCACGGGCCTGGGCGAGGACCGGTGTGATGCCGATGCCGCCGGCCACGAAGAGGTACCGCTCGGCCGTCTCCAGGGCGAAGTGGTTGCGCGGGCCCTTGACGGTGACGGTCTGCCCGGGGCGCAGCGTGCCGTGCACCTGAGCCGAACCGCCGCGGGAGGCGGGCTCCTTGAGCACGCCGATCCGGTAGCGGCCGGTATCGGCGGGGTCGCCGCACAGACTGTACTGGCGGACCAGGCCGCCCAGGTGTACGTCGATGTGGCCGCCCGGAGTCCAGGGCGGCAGCGGCTTGCCGTCGGGGTGGACCAGTTCCACCGAGACGACGTCGTCCGCCTCCCAGGTCATGCGGTGCACCAGAAGGTCGAGCCGCGTCTCGTCGGTGTTGTTCACGACCGTCCTCCTTCTACTGGTTCCGGCCGGGGACGGAGACCGGCGGGGTGAACGGGTTCTTCATGGGGCCGAGTGCGCCGAGGTCGACCTCGACCAGGGTCGGGCCGTCGTGGTGCAGGGCGGCCCCGAGCACGGGTCCCGCCTCGTCCTCGGCGGCGATCCGGGCGTAGGGCAGGCCGACGGCGCGGGCCAGGGTCTCGAAGTCGGGGGTGGCGAGGTCGACTCCGGAGCGGCGGTCGAAGTACTGGTCCTGCATGTTGCGCAGGACGCCGTAGCCGCCGTCGTTGAAGACGATCAGGGTGAGGCGGGGCCGTTCCTGGGCGAGGGTGAGGAGTTCGCCGAGGTGGACGGCGAGCCCGCCGTCGCCGGCCATGACCACCGAGGGCCGCTCGGGGTGGGCGAGCGCGGCGCCGATGCCCATGCCCAGGCCCTGGCCGATGCCGCCGCCGCGCGGGAAGACGTTGTCCCGCGGGTCGTGGACGGGGAGCAGGCGGTTGCCCCAGCTGGACGAGGGGATGGTGACGTCGCGGGCGATCACGGCGCGGCGCGGGAGGACGGCGGTGAGAGCGTCGAGGACGGCGGCCTGTGGTCCGATCCCGTCGCGGAGGGCCTCCCGGGCCTGTGTGCGGGCGGTGCGTATCCGCTCGCCCCAGCCGTCCTCGGTGCGGGCGCCGAGCGCGGTGATCCGCTCGGTGAGCGCGGCGAGCACCGGGGCGGCGTCGCCGTGGAGGGCGTGGGTGGCGGGGTGGACCCGGCCGAGGGCGGCGGCGTCGACGTCGATCTGGACGTGTGCCGCGGGCAGTTGAAGGGTGTAGTCGCCGGTCTCGTTCGACCGGAGGTGGCTGCCGACGGTCAGGAGCGCGTCCGCCTCGGCGAGCAGGGCACGCCCGGCGGGACCGGACGCGAAGTTCCCGACGACGCGCGCGTCGTCCTCGGGAACGGCCCCGCGGCCGGAGTTGGAGGTGATCAGACCCGCCCCCCACGCGTCGAGGAGCGCGGAGAGCCCGTCCCCCGCGCGGGCCGCTCCGCCCCCGGCCCAGACCAGCGGCCGGCGCGCGCCGGCCAGGAGTGCGGCGGCGGCGTCGAGAGCGGCGGGGGACGGGGCCGGCGCTTCGGGGGCGCCGGGGAAGGTCCCGGCCGGGACCGCCGGGTCCTGGGGCGCGTACTGCAGGTCGATCGGCCATTCGACGCTGGCCGGTCCGCCGGGGGCGGCGAGCGCGGCGGCGGCCGCCTCGCGCAGGATCCGTGCGGCGTCGGCGGCGTCGGTGACCGTTGCCGCGTAGGCGGAGACCGCGGTCAGCATGCCCAGCTGGTCCTTGGTCTCGTGGATGAAGCCGCGCCCCCGGCCCAGGTACGGGCTGTCGATCTGACCGGTGACGTGGAGCACGGAGGTGCCGGCGGACAGCGCTTCGACGAGCGAGCCGGCGGCGTTGCCGGCGCCGGTGCCGGTGGAGGTGAGGGCGCAGCCGATGGTGCCGCGGGCGCGGCCGTAGCCGTCGGCGGCGTTGACGGCGCTCGCCTCGTGGCGGACGGGCACGAAGCGCAGGTCTCGGTCCACGGCCTCGACCAGCGGCAGGTTGTGGACGCTGACCACGCCGAACACGGTGTCGACGCCCAGGGCGCGCAGCGTGCCGACGAGCAGATCGCCGCCGTTGGGGGTGGGCATGGGGGCTCCTTGGGACTCGGTGAGAGTGGCGTCAGGCGATGGCGCGGCTGATGCCGCCGCAGACGTCGACGGTGGTGCCGGTGATGTAGGACGCCCGCGGGGAGAGCAGTCCGGTGATCGCGTAGGCGACCTCCTCGGCGCGGCCGAGGCGGCCGAGCGCGATGCCCCGGTCGGCGGCGAGGGCGGCCTGCCACTCCTGGTAGCTCTCACCGGTCGCCGCGGCGGCGTGGCGGCGCGTCCACTGGCCGGTGTCGACCAGGCCCAGGCAGACCGAGTTGACCCGGATGCCATCGGCGGCGAGTTCCGTGGACAGCGACTTGGAGAGGTTGAGGATGCCGGCGCGGGCGGCGCTGGTGGTGATCAGCCGCGGGGACGGCTCCTTGGCGAGGACGGCGTTGACGTTGACCACCGAGGCGTTCCCCGAGGCGCGCAGCAGCGGCAGCGCGGCCTGGAGCGGGTTGAGTACGCCGGCGAACTTCAGCTCCAGTTCGTCCCGCCAGTCCTCGCCGGTGCATGCGGCGAAGCCCTTCATCCGGGACTGTCCCGCGTTGTTGACCAGGCCGTCGAGGCCGCCGAACCGCTCCCGCACGCCGTCGACCAGGCGGGCGACGGCGCCGGGGTCGCGGACGTCGCACACCGCGGTGTGCAGCCGCTCGTGGGGGCCGATCTCCTGCAGTGCCCCGGCGCGGCGGCCGCACGTGGCGACCCGGGCGCCCTCGTCGAGCAGCATCCGGACCGTGGCGAGGCCGACGCCGGAGCTGCCTCCGGTGACCAGCACCGTGCGGCCGGCGAATCCGAGATCCATGGGTACTCCAGGGGAAGGGCCGGCCCGGTGGCGGGACCGGCGGAATGCGGGAGGGCCGGGGGCGGTCAGTGCATCGTGAAGCCGCCGTTGACGGCGACGGTCTGGCCGGTGAGGTAGCGGGACTCCTCGGACAGCAGGAAGGCGATGAGCCCGGTGAGGTCGTCCGGCTGCTGCGGGCGGCTGATGGCCCGGTTGAGCCGGTACAGCTCGTGCCGCTCGGCGGGGATCCGCACCGACGACTCGCTCTCGGTGAGGCCGGGAGCGACCGCGTTGACCGTGACGCCCAGGTCCCCGACCTCACGGGCCATGCTCTTGGTCAGCGCCGTCAGGGCGCCCTTGGAGGCGATGTAGTGGGCGAGGCGGGGCGATCCGTAGAGCGCGGAGTCGGACACCAGGTTGACGATCCGGCCGCTGCCGTTCGCGACGATCTGCGGGAGCAGGGCCTTGGCGACCAGCCAGGGTCCGCGGGCGTTGACCCGCATGATGCGGTCCCAGTCCTCGATGTCGATCTCGTGGAAGTTCTTGCCGCCCACGGCGTCGGCCAGGCCCGCGTTGTTGACCAGGCCGTACAGCCGCCCGCCGGCCGACTCCCCGACCCGCGCCGCCATTTCGGCGACGGACGCGGGGTCGCCCACGTCGCAGCGTACGAACTCGGCGTCGACGGACTCCGAGCGGAGTGCGGCGACGGCCTTCTCGCCCCACTCCTCCCGGAGTTCGGCGACCACGATGCGGAATCCGTCGGCGCCCGCCCGGCGGGCCGTGGCCAGTCCGAGGCCACGGCCTGCGCCGGTGACGACGACGGTGCGTCGCTCAGTCACGGGTGATGCCGTGGAGCGGGGAGTATTCCGGGTAGGTCGGCACCTGCGGCTTCCGGGTGCCGATGATCACGCAGAAGAGCGCGTCGGTGTCGCCCTCGTTCTTCAGCGAGCGGGTCACACCGGCCGGGACGACGATCATGTCGCGGTAGCCGAGGGTGCGGTACTCGGCCTCGTCCGGGCCGCGGTGGATGCCCACGCGGACCCGGCCCTCGAGGACGAAGAAGGCCTCCTCGACGTCGTGGTGGGTGTGGGCGGGGCCCTCCGCGTCCGGGGGCAGCAGCATGTTGGAGAAGGTGAAGCCGCCGGACGGGAGGATCCGGTTGTCGTCCTCGTGGTTGCCGGTCGCGCCGGAGCCGACGTAACGGATCTGGGCGCGCTTGTACTGCGGGCCGGCCTTCTCCTGGAAGGAGAGGGTGCCCCAGTCGGGCTCGCGCGAGTCCTTGGTGGCGATGAGCCGGTCGGTGTACTGGGCGAGGTCCCCGCCGTTGTCGTACGCGTCGGTGGTGAGCGGCATGGATGTCTCCTGTTTCCTGGGTGTGTTGCGGGGGTCGGGACAGGGGCGGACGGTCAGTCGGACCAGGGCACGCGGGCGGCGATGCGCAGGTGGGCGCGGACCCAGTCGTTGAAGGCGGCGGGCTGTTCCTGGTGGGCCAGGTGGCCCGCCCCGGACATGATCACGAAGACGCCCTCCGGCATGGCGCCGGCGATGATCTGGCTCTCCTCGACCCCGGTGATCACGTCGTGCTCACCGCACAGCACCAGGGCGGGTACGGTGATCCGGCCCAGTTCGCGGGTGAGGTCGGTGGCCGCCATCGACTCGGCGGCGCAGCCGTAGCCGGGGAGGCGGACGGCGCCGGCCATGATGCCGGTCGCCCGGCGTACCAACTCGGCCGGTGCCAGGGGCGACAGCAGGCGCGGCGCGCGTTTCCCGGCGAACACCCGCGGCCCGTCCTCGGCGAGCTGTCCGGTGCGGGCGCGCATCGCGGCGGCCTTCTCCGCGCTGGTGCCCGAGCCCCGGGTGGAGTCTGCGAGCACCAGGCTGGCGACCAGACCGGGGTGGCGGGTGGCGAGCCGCACGGCGATCACGCCGCCCCAGGAGGCGCCGACGACGTGGGCCGGGCCGCCGCGCTCGCGGATCAGTGCGGCGGCCGCGTCGGCGAAGCCGTCCAGGTCCAGCGGATGCTCCGGGTCCGGTGACCTGCCGTAGCCAGGGGCGTCCCAGGCGGCCACCCGGGCCACCGGTGACAGGCCGTCGAGCTGGGCGGCGAAGGACTCGGAGGACGAGCCGATGCCGTGCAGGCAGAGCAGCAGGGGGCCCTGGTCGCCGGCCTCCCGGACGTGCACCGCGGGCGCGGGGTTCACCGTACGTGTCGTCACAGGATCTGCCCCTTGCGTCCGGTGAGCGCGCCGATGCCGCGGAGGACGGCGTGCGGGACGACCTGGCTGGTGGCCGGGTTGGCGGGGTCGGGCGCGTGGTTGACCTCGAAGCGGTAGTGGCCGTGGGGCCCGGCCGCCTCGACGACGTGGCGGGTGAGCGTGGCGCCGGGATCGGCGATCACCCGCACCTCCACCTTGTCGGGGTTGCCGACGGCCAGGGCCACCGAGGCGGCGACGTTGGTGGAGCGCGGGAACCGCGCCGGCACGTCGCGGGCGGTGCCGCACATGACCTCGACGGGCTCCTCGCAGGTGCGCAGCCGCTCCAGCAGTTCGGCGTCCATCCACGGCTGCTCGAGTGTGCCGGGCAGCTTGGAGGTGGTGAGCCGGACCTCGGTGAGGTCGCCGAGGCCCCGTACGGCCTGGAGCAGGTCGAGACCGCCGACGGCGCCGCCGGTGAAGTAGACTCGGCCGGGCCCGGTGGCGTGCAGCTCGGCGGCGAGGGCGTCGTCGGTGAGCGCGCCGGTGGAGGCGACCAGCAGGTCGGTGCCGGACGCGAGGACCTGGGCGCCCCACTCGCGGACGAAGGCGTGTCCGGCCGCCTCCACGATCAGGTCGCAGACCTCCAGCGCCTCGGCGATGGCCGACTGCGGTACGGGGGCGTCGGGCCGGCTCCGGTTGTCCGTCACCCGGGTCAGCTCGGCTCCGGGCACCACCCCGGCGGCTAGGGCGGTGCCGACCACGCGGCCGATGGCTCCCCAGCCGACGATGCCGATCCGCAGCGGGGCGCTCACGCGGTCACCCCGGCGGAGTTCTCGTGCCCGGGGTTCCCGGGCCTTGCCGCCTTCTCGTCCCCGGCGGGCTCTTCGTCCCCGGCTGCGTTCTCGTTCGCGGAGGGGTTCTCGTGCCCGGAGCGGGTCTCGTGCCCGGAGGGGTTCTCGTCGCTCACGGCGGCGTCGACCGGCGCTGCCAGCGGGCCCGGGTCCGGCACGCCCGCCATGTGCGAGCGGATCTCCTCGCCGGGCGGGCCCGCGGTGCCCCAGAGGTCGGACAGTTCGGGCACCCGGCGCCACACCCGGGCGATCCACTTGTCCTCGACGATCTGCTCGACCTCGGAGGTGTACTCGCACACCAGGCCGGAGGGGTCGGTGAAGTAGGAGAAGGTGTTGTTGCCCGGGCCGTGGCGGCCCGGGCCCCACTTCGGCGTGATGCCGTGGTGCCGCAGCCGGCCCAGGCCCCGCATGAAGTGGTCGACCGAGTGCATCTCGTAGGCGACGTGGTTGAGCGAGGTCCACTCGGCCTGGTTGAAGGCGATGCAGTGGTGGTCGGTGTTGACCCGCAGGAACGCCATCTGGTGCTCGGACCAGTCGGAGACCCGCAGGCCCAGCACATCGCAGTAGAAGGCGACGGCCGCGTCGATGTCCACCGTGTTCAGCACGGTGTGGGTGACCCCGACCGGCACCGCGGCGTCCCGCCCGCGCTCCGGCACGGCCTCGACCAGGGCGCTGATCTCGACCAGCCGGCCCTCGGGGTCGGTGAACCGCAGCCCGTACCCGCCGCCGGCCTGCTCCAGCGGACCCGGGCCGTGCACCGGGGCGATGCCGCGGCCGGCCAGGCGGCGGGCCGCCTCGTCAACCTCCGCGCGGGTGCCGACGGCGAACGCGATCCGGCCCAGGCCCACCCGGCCGGCGCGGGTCAGCCGCAGGATGTGGTGCTCCTCGCCGGTGCCGCGCAGCCACGCCGCGTTCTTGTCGGCGTCGACCGTCTCCAGCCCCCAGACCTCCGAGTAGAAGTCGGCGGACTCGGCGAGCGCCGGGACGAAGAGCTCCACGGCGCGCAGCTTGCGCAGCCGCGCGATCGGCGGGCGTACCGGCTGGACCGTGTCGGACATACCGTCTCTCCTGATCGTCGTACTGGGGTGGCGGATACGGGGCGGGCTAGCCCGCCCAGGGCAGCGGGGCGGGGTCGGTGCCGAAGTACAGGGACTTCTGCCGCTGGTAGCCGCGGAGCCAGTCGCGGCCCTTCTCGCTGCCGAGCCCGCTCTCCTTCCACCCGGTGAACGGAGTGCTGGAGCTGAACTGCTTGTAGGTGTTGATCCAGACCGTGCCCGCCTCGATCCGGCGGGCCAGCCTCCAGGCCCGGGTCAGGTCGCGGGTCCAGATGCCGCAGGCCAGTCCGTAGACCGTGGCGTTGGCCTGCCGGACCAGGTCCTCCTCGTCGTCGAACGGGAGGCAGACCAGAACGGGCCCGAAGATCTCCTCCTGGCAGGTCCGGGAGCCGGCGTCCAGTCCGTCGAGGACGGTCGGCAGGTAGTACGCGCCGCCGGCGAACTCCTCGCCCTCGGGCGCCGCGCCGCCGCAGAGCACGCGGGCGCCCTCCGCGCGGGCCAGGTCCACATACGCGGCCACCGCGTCGCGGTGGCGGTGGTGCACCAGGGGCGCGACCTGCGTCGCCGGGTCGGTGCCCGGCCCGATCCGCAGTTTCCGTGTCCTGGCGACGAGTTCGCCGACGAAGTCGTCGTAGAGCCTCCGCGCGACGAAGAGCCGCGAGCCCGCGATGCAGGACTGTCCGCTGGACGAGAAGATCCCGAACATCACCCCTGCCAGGGCCTGTTCGACGTCCGCGTCCTCCAGCACGACCGTCGGCGACTTCCCGCCGAGCTCCAGCGAGACGGGGATGAGCTTCTCCGCCGCCGCGTGCGCGACGGTCCGTCCGGTGCTCGTGCCGCCCGTGAAGGTCACCTTGCCGACCAGCGGGTGCCTGATGATGGCGTCACCGGTGACGCTTCCCGGGCCGGGCAGGACCGAGACGAGCCCCTCGGGCAGACCGCCGGCGGTGATCAGCCGGCCCAGGGCCAGCGAGGTCAACGGGGTCCACGCGGCGGGCTTCAGCAGGACGCCGTTGCCGGCGGCGAGGGCCGGGGCGATCTTCTGCGCGTCGGAGGCTATCGGCGAGTTCCACGGGGCGATCGCGCCGACGACACCGATGGGCTCGTGGGTGGCGACGGTGACGTAGCGGCCGCGCGACGGGGTGACGGCGTCCTCGGCGGTCTCCAGCAGCGCGGCCGCGTACCGGAACGTGCCGGCGGCGCTGGCCGCCAGCGCACGGGTCTCCGCGCGCGTCTTGCCGGTGTCGGCGGTCTGCACGGCGGACAGGTGGTCCGCGTCGGCGTCGATCAGCTCCGCGATCCGGTGCAGGTAACGCGCCCGCAGGTGCGGTGCCAGGTCCCGCCAGGCGGGATCGGCGGCCGCCCGGGACGCTCCCCGGGCCGCGGCGTCCACGTCCTCGGCGGACGCGCCGTGCACCGTGGCCAGGACCTCGCCGGTCGCGGGGTCGACGACCTCGGCCGCCCTGCCCGATCCGGTCGTCCAGCGCCCGGCGATCAGCACCTTGTCCGGCGGCAGGACCAACTCGGTCATGGGCTTCTCCTTCAGGCGTTTCACCACGGGGCGGCCGGCCCCGGCGGCCCGGTTCACTTGGCCCTGAAAAGCTAACCCCTTAAATATCTTCGCGCAAGAGGCCGGTGCCGTCAGCGGCTCCGGCGCCGCCGCTCAGACCGCCGTGGAGCCTTCCCCCAGGCCACGAAGCCGGGCGCCGCCGCGCCGGGGCCGGCCCCCGGCCGGTGACCCGTGGATGCGCGCCGCAGGACGGGAACTCAACCGGACGGCATGACCGAGGACCACACGCCGAACCACTGCTCGGCGCCGTACTCCTCGAACCGGTCCACCTCGGTGAACCCCAGCTTCACCGCGAGGCGCACCGACCGGTCGTTGGCGGTCTGCGTGCAGAGCACCACGGGCTCACCGGGGAGTGCTCCGGCGAACCAGCCGAGTGCCGCCGCGCACGCCTCGGCGGCGTACCCGCGTCCCCATGCCCCGGGCAGGAGCATGTATCCCAGCTCGGCCTCCCCCGCCTCCGGACGCACGTGCCCCGGCCGCTCCGCGTCCCGCCGGCCGAGCGAGACCGTGCCGATCATCGCTCCGTGGAGGTCGATCACGAACAGGCCCGGGCGCCGCCCGGGCACCTCGGGCACCGCGCGCTCCAGCTCATCGCGCGGCCGGGGGCCACCGAGGTGGGTGCGCACCTCCGGCGAGGCGAACAGCTCGACGAACGCGGCACGGTCCCGGGCCTCGGACTCGCGGAGCACGAGCCGCTCGGTCCTGATCGGTGCGGGCGGCCAGGGTACGGATCCGAGTCCGGTCATGCGGCCACCGAACCAGCGGACCCGGCAGCGATCAAGACGCGCGAACCGGCCAACCCGCCGCCTCCGGGCCCCGCCCGCCGGGATTCCGGCGGGCGGGCACGGCAACGCTCCGAGCCGGCCCGCGCGCGTCCCGGGCAGGGACCGGCAGCGCCGCGGCCGGGGCGGTGCGCGAGCGCCCCCATACGGAGGACGCAGCGGCCCCGTTCGAGGGGTGCGCCAGTGGCGCCCGCTGGTGCGCGGATCAATTGATTGATACGAGACGCATACCCGCTTCCCCCAGAGAAGAGAAATTCATGGCCGACCGCCCGGAACCGGATAATTCAGCGTCACCCGACGAAGAGCCGGAGGCTCACTCGTCCCACGGTGAAACGTTCAGCCATGACGGCCCTCCACGGGGGACCGGGAATGACCAGCCGTCACAGCCGGAGCCGGCAGGCAGTTTTGCGCTTCCTCCCGAATGGGCCCATCGCGGCGAACCGCCGGCCTCGCTGGCGGTCGGGCGTGCGATCAGCTATCCGCAATTGACACCGGAACACCTGCAAGCCGCGCCTGCCCAGTCGATGCCCGCGCTGGTGCCGGATCCCTTCGACCCGTCGACGATGATCGACCTGGGCGCGGCCGCGGTACCGAACTTCAATCTGGTGGACGGCACGGTCGCCATCGCCACCGACCCCCAGATGCCTTTCGTCCTGTTCAAGGGGCACAATCCCAACACCTGGTTCTACGCGCCGCGCTGGGGCCGGCTCGCCAAGAACCCGGACGGCGAGCCGGCTTTCATGGTGACCAAGAAGGTGAGGAACAACCCGGACGGCAGCAAGACCACGCTCGGCGGCATCCTGAGCTTCATGGTCGAACTGGTCGTGGAACTGCCCAGTGAGGGGCAGCGCCAGCAGTGGGCCAACCTGATCAAAACGCTGTACAACATCAACCCCACCGCCGGAGCCTTCAACTTCCAGCCGCTGCGGCTCAGCCCGGGGAAGATGGACGTCTTCGGTCTGGACACGTATGCCAAGCCGGGCCAGCAGCTCAAGGGGGTGGAGGTGGGCTCCTCCTCGTCGATCGCCTTCGCGATCGAGTTGACGCCGGACGGGGCCGACCACTTCGCGGCGATGCTCGGCGCCAGCCCGTCGCCGTATCCGCCGCAGGTGTCCATCATGTTCACCTACCGCTACCAGTATCTGATCCCGCAGTGCCAGATCAAGGCCGGCGGCTACAAGAAGAAGGCGTACGACTACTTCTCGTGGAACGCCAAAGCGCGGGCGAGCTATTTCGGTCTGGTCAACGGCTCGTTCGACTACCAGTCGGTGCGGGCGGACCTGCGCCAGCAGCAGGCGCTCAATGTCAGCATCATCGGCCAGACACCGACCGGAGTGGACCTCGCCAAACTGCTCGACGCGATCTTCGACCAGTTCGTCAAGCTGGAAGTGGGGCAGTGGATCCAGCCGGACCCGAAACCGGCGGAAGCCTCGGCACCCGGGGGATTCTTCGGCGGCGTCTCGGTGGCGATGAAAAGCGTCTCCCTCTCCGACACCGCCCAGTTCGACCAGACGCTGCATTTCACCGGTATCGGCGAAAACATTCACCAGGTGTCCTTCAACTTCGAGCAGCAGCTCGGCGCGTTCGATCCGCGCAAGCATCTCTTCGTCGAAGAGGACGACATCAAGCTGCCGTTCAATGTGCTGCTCTCCAACAGCTCGCTGATCAGGCGCATCGTCCCCTCGGCCAGCTACACCACCCCCACCGGACCGCGGGTCGTGCAGTGCGCCGCCGTCACGGGGGACGAGGGCGGGGAGAGCACGGGCGTCATCCAGTTCACCTGGCCGCATCAGCCCTCGTCGGCCCAGCTGGAGCTGCTGGTCGACTTCAAGGAGCCGCACATCGGCTACAAGTACCGGCAGACGCTGCCGGTCTCCGACACCGGCGCGGCCTTCGCGTTCTACCCGACCCAGTACGTGCAGCGAACCGAGCTGATCTTCGCCGACGCCGCGTACGTCGCCGATGTCACCTCCAAGGCGCTGCTGAAGTGGGAATGGACACCGCCGGTTCGCGAGGGCATGCCACCGCGCCCCAAGGTGGCCGGGCACTTCCTGGTGACCGTCGACCCGGAGGGCAACCCGAGCAACCTGCCGACACACGACATCGTGTTTCCCTTCCACCCGGACGACTGGACGGGCGCCGGCACCCCGGACATCCTGTACAAGTTCCAGGGCCTGACCGGCGACTGGCGGGGCATGAACGCCTCCGGCAAGATCCCGATCGGCGAAACGGTCCTGGCCGTGAGCTGGGACGGGGCCACGTCGCTGGGTGAGCCGTCCATCCCGGCCGCCCTGGTCGAGAAGGAACTGCAGGGCCCGGGTTACCGGCGGCGGCTGACGGCCATGTTCGGACCGCCGCCGCAGCCGGACGGGCCGTCCCCGGCGCGGAGCGGCGGCCCCGGGCAGGCGTCCGGTGCCGGCTTCATCGCCCCGGGCCGACCGGGCCAGCCCGGACAGCCGGCGCTCCCCGGGCAGCCCCTGGAGGACGCGAGGCCCAAGCCGCCGTATCCGCTGGGTTTCAAGCCGGACGTGCAGAACGGAGAGCTGAGCCTCTACGGCCGCGAGCTGGTGGCCCGGGCCAACTACGCCCGCGCGCAGAGCGCCGGCGCGGCCGCCGACGCCCCCAGGGCGGCGCCGGGCGCCTACGACTACCGCAACGTGAACGGGTATGACTACATCAGCCCGGTCAAGAGCCAGGGAAACTGCGGTAGCTGTGTCGCGTTCGGCGTGGCGGCCGCGGTGGAGGCGTCTCAGAAGGTCTACCACCCCGAGCTGAACCCGGACTTCTCAGAGGCCCATCTGTTCTTCTGCCACGGGCGCAACGACGGCCGGACCTGCGGGAACCTCGGGGAAACGAACGCGGGATGGTGGCCGGAGCGGGCCCTGACGGCATGGCGTGACAAAGGTGTGGCGGACGAGGGGTGCTTTCCCTACGCCGGGCCGGTCACCACGTCCCATCCGACACCCGGCTGCACGCCCTGCTGGGACGTGTCCAGCCGGGTCACCAAAATCCAGGCGTTCTACGAGCTCAACAGCGTGGACGCGATGAAGTCGTGGATGGCGACGGGGTACGGGCCCCTGGTCGCCGGCTACACCGTCTACCAGGACTTCTTCGACTTCTTCCAGGTCAACACCCAGCCGTCGGCGGTGTACCGGAAGAGCAGCTCGCCGGGAACGAACTGGGGCGGCCACTGCGTCTGCGTGATCGGTTACAGCGACTACGAGCAGGCCTGGATCTGCAAGAACAGCTGGGGACCCCACTGGGCGGCCGCCGGCTTCTTCAAGATCGGTTACGGAGAAGTGGGCATCGACTACCAGATGTTCGGCGCCTACACCGGCTGAGCCCCTCGCCTCCCCTCCCACCGGAAAGGACCAGGCGTGGCTGAAGTAGCGGTGGACCACACCGATGAGGGCCGCACCGTGGAACTCCACGTCGGTGACGTGCTCGTCGTCACTCTGCCGGTCAACATGCTGACGGGCCTGCGCTGGGTCGTCGACTCGTACGACCGGCGCAGCCTCGCTCTCGTCGGGGAAACCGTGGCGCCCCCGCCGCCGGGAGGCGCCCTGGGAGCCGGTGGGACGGTGGCGGTCTTCCGTTTCCGGACCGACGCCCCGGCCCCGGCGCCTTCGAGGCTGGTCCTCGGCCTGCGCCGGGGCGCCGGGCCCGACGAAGACGTGCAGCAGTACGGGCTGCTGCTGGACATCAGGGCATGAGAATCGCGATGGTCACGGCCTCGACAGGCGTCGGCACGCTCCGCGGCAACCGCCGCTTCGACCTGGAGACCGGCATCGAGGCCTCCGGGATGGGGCGGGCCGACGTGTGGTGGCGCCATCTGCCGGGCGGCGGACGCGAACTCGTCCCGCTGCTCGGCGCGCGGCTGTGCGCGTTGGGCCCGGTCGGTTACGAGGCCCTGGGCCACCGGGAACTGGCCGCACTCACCTACCACGGTGAAAGCCTCCCCGGGCATCCCCGGGGTGAGAACAACCTCGCGTCCGGCAGTGTGATCGCGGTCCGCACCCGCTCCGGGCAGCTGGCGAAAATGCAGGTCCAGACGTACGGACACGATCTGCGGATCCGCTGGCAGGGCTGCCCGCCGCCGCCCCGGTTCAAAGGTTTGAAAGTGGTGGTCGGCAGCGCACCCCCCTGGCTCGTCTCCCGGTACGTGGTGGACTGCGCGTACGAGAGCCCGGACGGTTCGATGCACCCGTGCGGCCGTGGTGAGTTCGGTGCGGACGGCGGAGTCGTCGAGGACAGGATCTCCGACGCGTGGGGCGGTTTCCCGGCGACGGCGCGGGTGGTCGTCGCCGTCGACTTCCAGCCCGGGACAGGGCTGCAAGGCGTGGTCGAACACTTCGCCCCCGAGGTCGGGGCGGCCGGTGTGTCCATGCTGTACGAACCCAACCAGGAGATCCGTAGGGTCAAGCTCGTCTTCGGCCTCACGCCGCCGGCCGGGGCGCAGGACTATCTGCTCCTGCGCTGGGTGTACCGGTCCGGCGCCTCCGCCGGTGGCGGGAGCCAGAAGACCCTGACCGGCCCGGACCTGCAGGGGAATGTCGCCCAGCACGAGATCGCCTTCCCGCCGGACGCCTCCACGGCGGCCGCCGTCGACCTGACCGTCGACGGGGTCTACCAGGCCGCGGAACTGGTCCAGTTCAAGCAGCGCGTCTCCCTGCCGGCCTCTGCGCTCGCCTTCCGGTTCCGCAAGCAGGGCTCAGGGCCCCGCTACCGCCTCGAAGCCTTCTGAACAGGCGGTCACGCGGCATGCCTGTCCAGCCACGCGCGGTGCTGCGCCTCGCTCTTCGCGGGTACGCCCACGGGCCAGGGCCAGTCGAGCGCCTCGCCGGAACGGAAGGCGAAGGTGGCCGGAGCCTCCCCGACGTTCAGCACGTCACAGACGGCCGGAGCGGACTCCCGCGTGATCCGGCAGAACTCCGCCCGCCCCTCGTAGACCGTTGCCAGCCGGCGGTAACGCTCACGCAGCCGCTTGCACGACCAGCAGGACCGGGAGTCCGCCAGCCACAGGCTCAGCCGGTCCATCTGGACGATTCCGTAGAACGTCTCCAGGTCCGCCACGTCGTACAGGCCCGTCGGCCGCGTTGCCGTGCTCATACGTCCATGGTGACGGCAGCCCGCCGCCCCTGCACGCCCAGTCGCGGCGCCGCGACGCGAAGGAGAGCGCATGAATCCCTGTGACGACTACTCGGCGGTCGCGACGACGGCCGGCACGGCCTGGCTGCCCGTCTGCTCCGGCACGGACACCAGCTGCGAACTCCGCAGGGGCCACAGGAGTCCCGGGGTGCTCGCCCTGCAGGTGAGCCTCAACCAGTGCTACGGCCAGGGCATCTTGGAGGACGGGGACTTCGGGCCGGTCACCGAGAGGGCGCTGAAGCGCGCACAAGCCGCGGCGGGCACCACCGTGGACGGCGTCTACGGGCCGTACACGCGGGACGCGATGCTCCACGCGGGAACGTGGGGGGACGAACGGCTCCGCTATGACGGTCCCGGGGGGAAGTGAGCCCGTGCCGTCACAGATGGCGGTCGATCCAGGCGCGGTACTCCTCCTGGGCCGTGGCCGCCGGAGGTCCCGGCCAGGGCCAGTCGAGCGCGGTCCCCGCCCGGTAGGCGTGGGTGGCCGGGATGCGCAGCACATGGAGGGCGGAGGAGATCCCGGGCTCGTCGTCCACGTCGACCCGGTGGAACAGCACCTGTTCACCGTAGTGGGCGACGAGCTCCAGATACCGGGCCCGGACGATCCGGCACGGACCGCACCAGTCGGCATCGAAGAACCAGATGCTCAGGCGTTCCATCTGCGTGACCGCGTAGAAGGTGTCCAGATCGGTGACGGGGGCCATCGTCGGCGCAGCGGAACTCTTCACGGCTCCATGATCGCCCGATGGAGGCGGCCGCACCTCGCGGCCTGGGCCGTTCGTGCGGTCCGGCCGGGGAGGCGTCCGGCATTCCCGGGATCGGGTCCTGTTCCCCCGCCGTGCCCGCCTCCGAGGGCGCATGGCGCCTATCGGCGTGACCGGCACCGCGCTCCGGGCCGGGCGGCCGTGTCGGCTCTGGGTGGCCGTGTATCGGTGCCGGGCGGCCGTGTGCCGGCACCGGGGCGGGCGCGCCGCCCCACGAGCGGAGGGAGAGGGGACGGGACGGGCCGGGTTGAACGGGCCGGGACGGATGAACAGGCCGGGACGGATGAACAGGCCGGGACGGGTGAACGGGCCGGAAGGCTGTTCCGGCCCTTGACGGGTACTGGCGTGCGAACGCGGTGCGGCCCGCGCGGTGCGGCTGCGGGATCCCGGTGACCGGGCTTCGACGAAGTGGGGAATGCCATGCTGCTGGAGAACAAGACCGCCATCGTCTACGGCGGCGCCGGGGCGATCGGCTCCGCGGTCGCCCGCGTCTTCGCCCGCGAAGGCGCAACGGTCCATTTGGCCGGACGCACCCGGGCCCCCCTGGAGGAGCTGGCCGGGGCCATCGCCGCATCCGGGGGCCGCGTCGAGGTCGCCACGCTCGACGCGACGGACCGCGCCGCGGTCGGGCGGCACGCCGACGCCGTCGACCGGCACTCCCCCGGGATCGACATCGCCTTCAACGCCACGTCCAACGACGACCTGCACGGCACCCCGCTGGTCGACATGGCCGGCGAAGACGTGCTGCGCCCCGTCGTCAAGGCGGTCACCACCCATCTGACCCTGGCCACCGCCGTCGCCCGTCACATGATTCCCCGCCGCACCGGGGTGATCCTGGCCACGGGCGGCGGCCGGGAGGCCATCCCCGGCCTCGGCGGCTCCCATGTCGCCTGGTCCGCCCTCTCCGGTCTGTGCCGCCAGCTCGCCGGCGAACTCGGCCCGTACGGCATCCGGTCGGCCTGGCTGCTCTCCCCCGGCTCGCCCGGTCCGTCCACCCCGCCCGGGGACGACCCCGAGGCGTCCGTGACTCTGCTCCACCGCCGGCCGCGTCTGGAGGACGTCGCCCACGCCGCGGCCTTCCTCGCCTCCGACCGCGCGCCGACCATGACCGCCACCGAGGTCAATGTCACCGGCGGCGCCGTCGTCGACTGAGCGCGCGCGCCGGGCTGTCCCCGTCCCACGGCACCACGGGCCCGCGGAAGCCCGCCGGTCCGGCTGTCATCGCCCGGTCGGCTCAGCTGCGCGGCCCTCCCCCGGCCGCCGTTCGCGCCGGAGCGCATCGTGACGGCCGCCGCCGTCCCGAGGCGCCTTCGCTCCGGCGACCGGAAACACGTAGCGGATACGCACCCGGGCGGCCGGGAGCGGGCCTCGGACGCCGCCGCACGGGCGGCACTGCCCTGCGGGAGCGGCCGGCCGGGTGCCGCCGCCGCGCCTGGCCTGCGGCCGGGCGCGGGCAGTGAGCGGGACGCCCGCGCCGCCGGTGGTCAGGAATCGGCCGGGGCCGCTCGGCCGGCCAGTTCGGCGGCGAGAAGCCGCATGGCCTGTCGGTTGGCACGCCGCATCACGGTCCGCACCAAGGGGGCCATCAGCCGGTCGGCGAGCGGGGCGGCCAGCCAGGAGTACGTGAACGAGACACGGCTCCCGCCGCCGGGCAGCGGTTCGACGACGTACACGCCCCGGCCCCGGCGGCGGCCGTCCACGCCGGTGTTGCCCTCGACGATGCGGCGCGGCGCCTCTGCCTCGACGACTTCGACGACGTCGGTCTTCCTGCCGCCCAGGACGGCGGTGACCGTGGCGCACGAACCGACACCGCGGGGCGCGCCGCTGTAGCGCCAGTCGGTCAGGTAATGGCGGGTGAACAGCTCGTGGTTGGCCATGACATCGAGGAAGTCGTAGACCTGCTCGGGTGGCTGCCGTACGTCGGTGGACACGGTGACGGGCCTCATGTACCACATGGTACATCAGAGCCTGTACCGATCGGTACACTCGCGGAGTGACGAACTCCGACGACCGGCGGGCCGGCGACAGGACCGAGCGGGGCGCGGACACCGGCCCGGGCGGGGGCACCGACCGGCGGGCCCGTCTGCTCGACGCGGCCATCGGATACGTGGCCGAGCACGGCATCGCGGACCTGAGCCTGCGCCGGCTCGGCGCCGCGATCGGCACCAGCCATCGCATGCTGATCCACCACTTCGGTTCCAAGGAGCGGCTGTTCGCCGAGATCGTCCGCACCTCCGAGATCCGCCAGCGCGATCTCCTCACCGGCCTGCTGCACGAGCCCGGGCTCTCGCCCGCCGATGCCGCCCGCAGCCTGTGGCGCCAGTTGGCGCATCCCCGGCTGGCGGCTCAGGAGCGGCTCTTCTTCGAACTCTGCGGGCAGGCCCTCCAGGGCCGCCCGGAGGCCGCCCCGGTGCTGGACGGTCTCGTCACGCACTGGCTGGACCCGCTCGTGGCGGCCGAGGTCGCGGGCGGCGCGGACCCCGCCACCGCGCGCGCCCGGGCCCGGCTGGGAATCGCCACGGTCCGCGGGCTGCTGCTGGACCTGCTGGCCACCGGCGAACGTGCCGAAGTGGACGCCGCCATGGAGGAGTTCCTCCGGCTCGCCCATCCCGGCGACGACGGTACGGGCCGACGCCACCCGGGCGGGTGACGCCCTGTGCGGCCGCGGGCTGTGACGGGCGCGATCGAACGGGCCCCCGGGCCGGCCCTGACCGTACGCCCGGCACCGAACACCGGGCACCGGCGCCGCCCCCATCCGGGGCGGGGCCTGCCCAGGAGTGGTCGGGCAGTCCCCCGGCCGGCTTCACCACTCCGGAGGCGAACGCCGGGCCGCGCTCCTGTCGTCGCCAGACCCGCGTCCCGCCCGGAGTGCCCAAGTGCCGCGACGCCCCGGAACGACGGCGGGAGACCGTCCATGCGCACCGCCGAGGAGCGGGCCGGGCCGGCCGGGGCCGGCCCCGGGCCCCCTCAGATGGTCGTGCCCACGTCCTTCGCCACGATGTCGTCCAACGCCTGTTCCGCCACGGCCGCGATGGTCATCGAGGGGTTGCAGGCCGCGGTGGTGCCCGGGATCAGCGCCCCGTCCAGAACGTACAGACCCGGCTGGCCGTGCACCCGTCCGTACGGGTCGGCGACCGGGCCGGTGCAGGCGCCGCCGAGCGGGTGGACGGTGAAGTTCACAGCGAGGTTGATGTTGGCGACGGTGCCCAGGCCCGCGGCTATCGCCTGCACGCGCCGCGCCGACGTCAGGCTGATCGCGCGGTCGCCGGTCACCGGGAAGTGCATGTTCACCGTGTCGGTCAGGCCGTTGTACGTCCACCTGCCCCGGTCGGGGCTCACGGCCATGGCCAGGACGAGCGTGGAACGGGTGTTGATGCCGTACAGGGGCGGCACGGAGAACTGGCAGACCGTGGTGGCCGTGCGCGGCTCGTCCCAGGTCTTGGCGACGTAGGTGACGGGACTGCCCTGCCGGGCGCCGAAGTCGTCCACCAGGTCCGTCCACAGATAGAGGCGGTCGCCGTTGGTGCCGAAGCCGCGGCCCACGTCGTCGGGCAGCCCGGGAATGCCGCCGAGGGCGGCCGCGCGCACCAGCAGCCGCGTGGTGTTGATGCTGCCGGCCGCCATCACCAGGGCGTTCGTTGTCAGGATCTTCTGCTCCAGGACGCGGCCCGCCTCGTCGATGCGGTCCACGTGCACGGTCCAGCGGCCGCCCGTGCCGCGCGCGACGGAGGTGACCCGGTGCTGGGGCAGGACCCGGCACCGGCCGGTGGCCTCGGCCTGTGCGAGATAGGTGACGTCCACGGTGTGCTTGCCGCCGTTGTTGATGCCGAACGTGGTGTCACCGCTGGTGTACGCGGGCTTCATCTCCCCGCGCGTCTCGGCCAGCGGATAGTCCCAGTCGACGGGCAGCGGGACCTTCTCCACCGGGAATCCGCGTCGCTCGGCCCGGTCCCGGAAGATCCTGGCCGCCCGGTACGTCGGCGTGGCCAGCAGTTCGTCGGGGGCCGGGGAAACCCGCAGCATCCGTGCCACCCGAGGGTAGTACTCGCGGTCCAGCCGCCCGTAGTCCCACTCGCCCGGCATCCACGTCTCGAAGACCTCCCGCGAGGGCTGCAGCGTCATCCCCTGGTACACCAGCGAGCCGCCCCCGACCCCGGCCGCGCACACCGCGAGCAGACTGTCGCCCAGGACCGGTTCGACCACCCCGACGTACGGGTCCAGGTCCAGCGGCCCGCCCACCAGCCGCTGCACCGGCCGGACCGCCTCGGGCGTGGTGCCGTACCACAGCAGCCTCCGGTCGGGGCGGGAGACGGTGGCATAGGTGTCCACGCCGGGGCCGGTGACCCAGCGGCGGCCGCGCTCCAGCACCGTGACCGGCACGCCGGCCTGTGCCAGCCGCAGGGCCGTCACACCACCGCCGAAGCCCGAACCGATCACGACGGCACGGTGCTCCTCCCGGGTCAGCGGCACCCGGCCGGGGCGGACCCCGGTGCCGGGAGCGGCGGCTCGGGCCGCGGGGGCGGTGAGGACGCCACCGCCGGCCGCGGCGCCGAGGGCGGCCGCGGTGAGAAAGCGGCGTCGTGTCGTGGGTGTCGTCACGGGCATCCTCCCGGGTGATGGGGCGGGCCGCGGCTCAGGGGGCCCGGCGGTCCGCGTGGTGGGGCCGGAGCGACCGGCTCGCTCGCCCGGTGTCGCGCGCGTTCCTGTCAGGCGCGTCCCGGGACACCGGCTCCGCGCGCCGTGAGGGCCAGCCCCGGTGTGGTCGTGGATCCGCGTCCGGGACGAGGCTCCCGCTCCGCCCGCTGCTGCTCGGACAGGGACACAGACCGCCCGGCGGTCCCGTCCTCCGTGAGCGACACCTCGCGGCCACCGGTTCAACTCCCGTCCGGGCAGAAGGAATTCGGCCCGTCGGCCGCATCCTTCCACAGCGGCACGGCCCGCTCCAGGGGTTGGCGACGTCGCGCGGCCGGGCCGCGGGGACCGCGCCCGGTCCTCTCGTGCCAGCTCCGCGGCGGCCCGCCGGGCGGAGTCCGAGGGCTTCCCGTCAGGCGAGGGCGGCTGACGGAAGCTCTGCCTCCGTCTCCTCCCAGGGGATGTGGAGGCCGAGTTCGTCCTCCAGGAACCGCAGGAACGCGACATCGCCGGGCTCGTCGCCGTCGTGCACGAAGCCGAGCGCCACTTCGGAGGGAACCCCCTTCGTGAGGTGTGGCAGGCCCGGCTCGAACGACGTCACCACAACGCCGCGCCGCGCATGGCCGACGCTGCTGCATCCCTTCGCGTCGCGGTGCACGCAGAAGGCCCGCCCCCGCTCGGACAACGCCGCGAGATCCCGGCCCGTACGGCAGTGGAATTCCTCCAGCGCATACGCCCAGCCCGGCACCGACACCCACGCCGTTCAGCAGCGCCCTGCCGCCGGTCTGCCGGTTGCCGGTCTGCCGGTTGCCGGTCTGCCGGACGACCGCCGGATCCGTCCGGCACCGGTCCTGCTCGGCGGGCGGCACCCGGCTGTCCCAGCGGTTGGGCGGCCGTTGCCGGCTACAGCGCGTCCAGGCGATCGAGACCCGAACGCCACGCAGCTGCGTTCCGAGGTGGTCCGTTGGCCGGCTCCCGTGACACAGCGCCCGGAGGTCCGGCACCGCGCCGCTGAGACCGCCCGTCGTCACCCGCCGACGAGGCGCGCACCGGGCACCTGCGGGACAGCCGGGATTGTCCCGCGGGCCCGCAACCAACCGCCCGCCGGCACCGCGCGCCCCCGCGGCCGGAATTCGCTTGCCGGTACGGCGGACGCGCGCCCGGTTTCCTGCTGGGATGGCCGTGTCCGGGGACCGACAGCTGCCGCCCGCGACCGGGCAGGCGGCACTGGGCTGTCACCAGCAGGGCGGACAACGACCGGAGAGCGGGCCGAGCGACGGCCCGGGAGTGGGGAGTCGGGCATGGCGGCGGAGAACATCGACGATGTCGTGGACGGACTGGCCGGGATCGTGCGGGAGGCCGGCCGCGCCGGTGACCGGGCCGGGTACTTCGCGGCGCTGTACCGGCAGGTGACCGTTGAGGTCCGCACGGCCATTCACCGCGGGCTGTTCGACGACGGCGCGCGGATGGACCGGTTCGACACGCACTTCGGCAACCGCTACTTCGACGCGTACGACGCCTGGCGCCGCGACCGCGGCGGGCCGCGTTGCTGGCGCGAGGCGTTCGGGCTGCTCGACGACGCCGACACCGTCATCGTCCAGCACCTGATACTCGGCGTGAACGCGCACATCAACCTCGACCTGGCCGTCGCCGCCGCGCGGACCGGCCCGGGCGAGGCCATCCACGCGTTACGGCGCGACTTCCTGCTGATCAACGACATCCTCGCGCGGGTGGTGCTGGCCGTACAGGACTCGGTGGGCGCCCTCTCGCCCTTCATGTCGCTGCTGGACCGGATCGGAGCCCGCACCGACGAGCGGATCCTCGACTTCAGCATCCGGCAGTCCCGCGAGGAGGCGTGGTACAACGCCGTTCTGCTGGCCGGCCAGGACGAGGAGGAGCGCGAGGCCACCCTCGAACGGCTCGACATCCGGACCGCCGTGCTCGCACGGCTGGCCGCGCGACCGAGCGGCCTCGTCCGGCCGGCCCTGCAACTGATCGGGGCCACCGAGAGCGACGACGTGGCGGCCGTCATCACGCATCTGGACAGCGCCATGGCACGCCCCTCCGCCCGGCAGGGACCCGGGTGACGCCCGGCCGGCTCCCCCGGGCACGGTTACGGCCTCCCCGCGGCTGAGGGGCACGGACTGCTCCCCGCCCCGGCCGCCGCGAACCGGTGCGGCGCCGGCGGCCGGGTGGTCCCACACGTTCACCACGGCCGAGGGACCGGCGCGCTCGCGCGGTCCGAGTCGGACGGGCGCGCCTCCGGGATTGTGGGACAGCCGGGCGCGGCGGCTTCGGGCGAGGGTTTCAACCGGCCTCGCGCCGCCCGGTGGAGGACCCGGCGGGACGTTCCGGCAAGCCGCGCGCTCCGCAGGCGTCACCGTTCTCCCGGGCGAGCTGTTCGCCGTACATCGTGCCGACCAGTTCCGCGATACGGAGCTGTACCGGCGTCAGGTCCGACGGCAGGCGCGCGGCCTCCTCGATGCCGGGCCAGCGCGCCCGGCCGGTTTCCCGGTCCACGGCGACCGGGGGCGCGTAACGGTCGTGGTCGATTCCGGCGGCCCGTTCGGCCTCCTCCATCGCCTGGTGGTGGGCCAGGTACTGAGCGGCGAGTTCCACGACTTCCGGGTCGTCGGGGTCCGTGAGCGCCGCCGCGGCCCGGTCCAGGCGGTCCTGTTCGGCGCGCAGCGTCCCGTCGGTGGAGAGGATGCCGAAGCCGGCGGCCTGGAGGGCGGCCTGGGCGGAGCCGAGGACTCGTTCTGTGACCAGCAGGGCATCGAGTTCGTCCGGCCGCAGCGGGCCCGCTCCGAGCCGGTCCAGCACATCGCCCACGGCCGGTGACAGCAGCCCCGCGTCGCTGTCGGCCCTGAGCAGGCGGCGCAGCACCTCCCGCTGGTCGCGGACGGCCGCCTCCTTCTCCGCCAGGCCGCGGTCGAGGTCTTCGAGCACCGTCCGCCGGGTGCGGTGGTCGCCGGGCGTGAGCACCTTCGGGATGTCGTCCAGGCCCAGCCCGGCCTCCCTCAGCCGCCGGATCCACAGCAGGCGCACGATGTCCTCGTAGCCGTACCGGCGTCGGTCGTCGGCTCCGCGCCGGGGCTCCGACAGCAGGCCGGTCTGGTGGTAGTGCCTGATGGCACGGGGCGTGGTGCCGACCAGGGCGGCCGCGTCACCGATCTTGACGGTCGGGTGGGGCAGGGGGGCTTCGGAGGTCATCGGATCTGCTGCCTTTCGCTCTCCGCACCACGACACCACATGCCGTTACGTCATCCGCAACAGCGGGCGTACGGTCCGCCGGCCGGGATCGCGCGGCGCCGGCCGGGAAGTCCGCCGGGCGGCCGCCGGGCGGCTCGTCCGCGAGCCCGCCCGACGGTGCCGCCGGCCGCTCCCCCGCCTCGTGAATCATGTGCGGCACGCCGCCGTCGGTGCCGGACGACGGCCAGCGCGCGGACACCCGGGAAGCAGGCCGGGAAGGCGGCGCCGCGCGTCCGTTCTCCGGAGCCGCGGTGCCGGAGGCACAGACGACTCCGAGGTGGCCGCGGCGTGAGAAGCCGGCACCCGCCTCGGTGGTCAGGATGTCGCCGCCGCTCTCCTGGCCGGTGTTGTGCACCACGTACGCGCTGCCGCCCCGGGTGAGCAGACACGGCCCGCCGACGTTCAACGCGCCGACCGCGGCGTGGTCGGTCAGCGGCTTCGCGACGACCGGCCCTACTCCTCGTACGCGCCCGCCCGTCTACGCAGGCATCGCCCCGCTCCGCGCCGCCTTGCGGTGACGCGCGGTCAGGCGGGATCCGGACTCGCGGCGGGTGACGCGGCGCAGGAGGGGGACCGCGAGGAGGAACCCGAGGACCGCCCAGGCGGTCAGCACCAGGGCGACCATGGGCAGTTCCCAGGAGCCGGCCGCCTCGGCGGCCCGAGCGGAGTCCGGCAGCAGCGCCGAGCGCAGGCCCTGCGCCATCCACTTGAGCGGGAAGACCGAGGCCACCTGCTGGACCGGACCGGGCAGCGAGGTGATCGGGAACACCACTCCGGAGGTCAGCAGCAGCCCCATCGCGGGCAGCATGACCAGTGCCAGCGCCTCGCGCGGGTTGGGCAGCACCGCGCCTATGGCCGCGCCCAGCGGTACGACGGCGAGCAGCCCGAGCGTGGTGACCCACAGCAGCGTCAGCCAGCCGGCCGGTCCCTGCGGCAGTGGCCCGTTCACCAGGAGTGCCGTGGCCGCCAGGAGCAGGGCGAGGACGCCGACCGCCGTGACGACCACCAGCAGGCACTTGGCGACGAGATAGGCCGGTATCCCGCCGGGCGTGGCACGCAGCCGCAGCAGGGCGCCCTCCTCCCGCTCGGTCACCAGTATCTGCGGGAGGTTGAGCAGCCCGATCTGGAACAGCAGATAGGCGGCGAACCCCGCAAGCACCAGATGGGCCATCGGAGTCCGCGTGCCCGGCACGTTGTCGTCGACGTACGCGACGATCAGCACGGCGACGACCACATTGCTCAGGTGGCCGGACATCTCCTTGGGGTTGCGCAGGAGGTGCCGCAGCTCGATGCCGCCGCGGAGGAAACCCGCACGCCAGTAGCGGCGGGCGGCGGCCCGCGGCCTTCCCGGCCCGCCCGCCGCGCCGTTCCCTCCCGCCGTGTCGCTCCGGTCACCCGCGCCGTTCCCGTCACCCGCGCCGTTCCCGTCACCCGCGCCGTTCCGGCCTGCCGCGTCGCTCCCGTCCGTCACGTCGCTCCCACCCGCCGCGTCCGCCGTCGCGTCCGCCGTCGGGGCGCGGCGGGGCGGGCCGGCCCGCCCCGCCCGGCCGGCCCGCCCCGTCCTGTTGGTCACGCGTATCCCCCTCATACGGTCCGTGCCTCCCCGCCCGCGGCGCCGTCCGTGCCGTCCTTGTCCCGGTGCACCATGTGCAGATAGGTGTCCTCCAGCGTCGGCCGGCGGACCTCCAGGCCGGCGATCGGGCCGTCCGCGTCCCGGTGCAGTTCCCAGACCAGTCGTGAGGGGTCCTCGGTGCGTTCGCGGCGCTGTGTCCCGTCCTCGGCGGTCCAGCGGACCTCGGCCCGGGCGGCGGCCCGCCGTGCCAGTTCGGCCGGGGTGCCGCAGGCCCGGATCCGGCCGCCGACCAGCATGGCGATCCGGTCGGCGAGCCGCTCGGCCTCCACCAGGTCGTGCGTGGTGAGCAGGACGGTGACGCCCTCGTCCTCGGCCAGCCGCTCGACCAGTAGGTGGAATTCGTGCCGCGCCTCCGGGTCGAAGCCGGTGGTCGGCTCGTCCAGGAAGAGGAGTTCGGGGCGGCCGACGATGCCGAGTGCGACGTCCAGCCGTCGCCGCCGGCCGCCGGACAGCCGCTCCACCTGCCGGCCGGCCTGGTCGGCGAGGCCGACCAGCGCCAGCAGTTCGTCCGGGTCGCGCGGGTCGGGATAGTACGTCGCGAAGTGCGTCAGCAGTTCGGCGACCCGCCAGCGGCGGTGGTCGCGCCAGGACTGCAGGACCAGTCCGATGCGGGCACGCCAGGCGTCGTCGCCCCGCTCCGGGTCCACCCCGAGGACGCCGACCTCCCCGGCCGAGCGCCGCCGGAAGCCCTCCAGGATCTCGACGGTGGTGGTCTTCCCGGCGCCGTTGGGCCCGAGGAGCGCGAAGACCTCGCCGCGGTGGATGTCCAGGTCGATGCCGTGCAGGACGTCGAGGTCGCCGTACGCCATGGTCACACCGCGGGCCCGGACGACCGGTCCGGCGGCGGGGGCCGGTGGCGGGGGTGGTGCGGGTGTCCGCTTGAGCGTCGTCATCGTCCTGCCTCCGCGTGCCGCTGTCGTGGTGCCGCCCCGTCCGCGGCCGTTCACGGGGGCGCCGTCCGCCGCCGCCCCTGCCGGACGGGTCGTCGCCGGGCGCGGCGCACTCGACAATCGCCGGAACCCAGGGCGGATGTCCAGCGGACGGGCGGACGGGCAGGCGGCGGACGGCGGCGACAGCCGGCGACTGCCCGCCGGTGGGTGATCTGCGCCGACGGGCAGCCGCGCTCCGGCCGTTCCGCTCAGACGGCCTCGGCGTAGTCGGGCAGCACCAGTCCCGAGTGCGCCGCGCTCCTTTCCCGCGCGCCCGCCGCCGCCATGGCCTTCGCCGCCGCCCGCGGGTCGCGCACCATCGCGTTGCGGGCCTGCAGTTCCTCCTGCGTCGCCGGCGCGACCACCGTGCCGCCGCCGGTGGCCAGCGCCTGGTTGCGTTCCGCGAAGGGCCGCGCCCGGCGCTCGTACGCCGCGAAGGCGTCCCGGTGGTCCGCGTGCGTGGCCAGTTCACCGGCCAGGACGTAAGCGCCGACGAGGGAGACGCTCGATCCCTGGCCGGAGAGGAACGACGTCGCGTGCGCCGCGTCGCCCGCCAGCGCGACGCGGCCGCGGGACCACGTGGGCAGCCGGATCTGGCTGACGATGTCACAGAAGAGATCGTCGGCCTCCAGCATCGCGCCGACCAGGCGCGGCAGGTGCCAGACGCGTTCCGGGAAGCGCGCCGCGACCAGGTCGCGCTGCGCCCGCGGGTCACGGAACGCTTCGAAGGGCGGGGTTTCGCGGGTGAAGGTGAGGAAGCCGTGCACCCGGCCGGACGGCTCGTGGGCGTAGAGGACGGCACCGCGTCCCGGGTCGTTCCAGACGACGCCCTCGTGTGCGAGCCCGAACTCGTTCGGCAGCGTGAAGCCCGCGAAGACGTGCCCCAGGTAGCGGTGGAACGGCTCCTCGGGGCCGAAGACCAGCCGACGGGTGTTCGAGTGCAGTCCGTCCGCGCCGACCACGAGGTCGAAGGTGCGGCGTGCGCCGCTGCCGAAAACGACGTGCACGGCCTCCCCGTCGTCGTCCAGCGTCGCGATCGAGTCGCCGAAGAGGAACTCGACCCGGTCCCGCAGCGGCGCGCTCAGGGCGTCGGCCAGGTCCCCGCGCCGCACTTCGAGGTCGAGGCCAGCCGCTCCCCCGGTCAACTGCTCCGGCTGCACCGAGCCGACCGTCTCCCCCGCCGGGTCGACGAAGGTGATGCGCCGGGTGCCGACATGCGCCTCGCGCAGACGCGGCAGCAAACCCATGCGGGCGACGACTTCGCGGGCCGTGCCGCGTATGTCGATCGCGTATCCGCCACCGCGCACGGCGGCCGCCTTCTCGACGACGGTCACCTCGAAGCCGTACCGGTCGAGCCAGTACGCGAGCGCCGGGCCCGCGATGCTCGCTCCGGAGATCAGTACGCGGCGGGCGGGACGGGACGTGTTCCTCATGGCTGCTCGCCTTTCCGCCGGGCCTGCCCCGGCCAGGAGGCGGTACGCACCAGGCCCAAGATGAAGATGCGTACCTCAGGTATCCTTATGGCGGCCGTGCGGCACCCCTGCCGCCGTCCGTCCGCTCCCACGATATAGATACCTCACTCAGGTATGCAAACGGAGGTGTCATGCCGCCCGAGACCCCCGGGGCGCCCGTACCGGAGGATCCCCACTCCGGCCTGCTCGCCGTGCTCCCCCGGATCACCCAGCTCAGCGCGGCCATCACCAAGGGCCGGCTGGTCGAACGCGCCACCGAGCACGCCGGGCTGGCCCGCGAGCGCCCCGCCATGGGGGTGCTGGTGTCCCTTCGCACGGCGGGCGCGCCGCTGCGCATCGGTGAGATCGCCGACCGCATGCAGGTGGTGGGCCCGCACGTCACCCGTCAGGTCCAGATCCTGGAGAAACGCGGGCTCGTACGACGCGTCGCCGACCCGCACGACCGCCGGGTGAGCCTCATCGAACCGACCGGTGCGGGCACGGAGGCGGCCAACCGGTACGCGACCTTCGTGCTCGGCTGGTTCGCCGAGACGCTCGCCGACTGGCCGCAGCAGGACCGCGACGACCTCGCCCGCCTCCTCGCCCGTCTCGCCGACGACGTGACGGCCCGGCTGACACGGGGGGACGCGGACGGGGATGACTGACACTCCGGGCGCACCCGGCACCCGGCTCCCGCGCGTCCCGGCGGCCCCCGCCACACGTCGCGCCCACGGCCTCCGGCCGGGGCCCGCGCGGGACCGGCGCACTCCCGGATCGGGCGTCGCCGTGGTGAAGGCGGCAAGACCGGTGTAGCGTCAGGGGCAGCTGTCATGGTTCCGAAGTACCCGTCGCCCGTGAGCGCGAGTTCACGGGCGATTACGCTGTTCAGCGCCTCTGAGGACCAGGGCGATCACCTCCGGCTTCCCGCGCGTGCGGGAAACCGACCTCGAGTCCTTTTGGAGGACAGTATGGCCAGCGGAACCGTCAAGTGGTTCAACTCGGAAAAGGGCTTCGGCTTCATCGAGCAGGACGGCGGCGGCGCCGACGTCTTCGCCCACTACTCGAACATCGCCGCGCAGGGCTTCCGTGAGCTCCAGGAAGGCCAGAAGGTGAACTTCGACGTCACCCAGGGCCAGAAGGGCCCGCAGGCGGAGAACATCACCCCCGCCTGATCCGCGTCCGTACGGAGCCCGCCCGGCGAGTTCGCCGGGCGGGCTCCGTCCGTTCCGGGCCGGGGCCCGCCGCGGGCGCCGTCCCGGCCGCGCCGTACGTGCCGGGAACCGCCCGGTGCCCCGGTTCTAGGAGCCGCCGGCCCCGTGCCTGCGCACGCGCTCGGCCAGCGGCAGGGGCGTCTCGTCCAGACCGCCGACCGAGCCGCTCGCCATGCGCGCGCATGTGCCGTGGCAGGCGAGGAGCTGCTTGTCGTCGCGGTGGGAGACCACCGCCACCTCCTGACCGGAAGCGTCGCGGTAGTCGGTTCCGCAGATGAGGCAGGCCAGCCCGGAGAGCATCTCCGGGGTCGGCCCGGAGCGGCCTCGCCGGCGGCCGGAGATCGATTCCTGTGAATACATGCGTCCGCATCCTCTTGATCGGTTCTGGGCCGTGCTCATCGGTTCGGAGCCGCACCGGCCGGGCCTGACGTGCTGATCGGCTCGGGGGCGGACGCCGGCTGCCGAAGGGTCCCGGAGGCATCCCGGCGGCCGGGACATCCGTTCGGGCCGCGAGCGGGACCGGGTACGGGAGGGGCGTGGCCGTACGAGCCACGAGACATGGTGCGGCTCTTTTCCGGCCGGGTTCTCCGCGCTGCGCCGGCCTGTGCCGTTCTGCGGGGGCGACGCCGAAACGGGAACGGCGTGCAGGGTGCGCTCGTGCCGCAACCGTACTCCCCTCCGGCCCCCGGCACGTGCCACGCGCGCCCTCCGGAACCGCCGCCGGAAGCACCGTCGGCGCCCTTCCCGCCCGGGTGGGAACAATGCCGGCGCACCGGACGTTGTTCAGGTGGTTGTAGTTGGAGTTTGCAGACGTGGAAGCGCCCGCGGAGTTCTGTCGCGGGCGTTCTGTCGTTTCGGGCCTGTTCGTGCTGCATCCGCTTTTGCCGTACGGGCCGCCCGCGCCCGGCGCCTCGCGCCGGTGACGCCGGCCCGCACATCCCGGAGGGACACCCGTGAGCACTGACACCGTCAACCTGGACACCGGTCCGCCGCCGCCCCGGCCCCCGGAGGCCGACAGCTCCCCTCCGAGGGCCCGGGGCAGCGACTACGCCGCGCTCTCCCGTGAGGTCAAGCGGAGCGGGCTGCTGAAGCGGCGGCCGGGCTACTACTCCGCCAAGGTGGGCGTGAACCTCCTCCTGCTGGCCGCCGGGTGGACCGCGTTCGTACTGATCGGGCAGTCCTGGTGGCAGTTGCTCACCGCCGCCTTCCTCGCCGTGATGTTCACCCAGACCGGCTTCATCGGGCACGACGCGGGACACCACCAGATCGCCGGTTCCAAGCGCGTCAACAACCTGCTCGGCCGCGTGCACGCCGATCTGCTGATCGGCCTCAGCTACGGCTGGTGGATCACCAAGCACAACCGGCACCACTCGCACCCGAACCACATCGACCGCGACCCCGACATCGCCGACGGGGCCATCGCCTTCACCGAGGACCATGCCCGCGTCCGCAGCGGGGCGTACGCGTGGCTGGCCCGCCACCAGGCCTGGCTGTTCTTCCCGATGCTGCTGCTCGAAGGGCTCGCCCTGCACGTCGCCGGTGTCCGGGCCCTGCTCGACCGCACCGGCACGGCGACCTCGCGGAGGACCAAGGTGGCCGAGGCCGGCCTGCTCACGGCGCACATCGGCGGCTATCTCGCCGCGCTGTTCCTGGTCCTGACTCCCCTTCAGGCCGTCGTGTTCCTGCTCGTGCACCAGGGGCTGTTCGGCCTGTACATGGGCTGCTCGTTCGCCCCGAACCACAAGGGCATGGCGATGTTCGGCAAGGACGACAAGGTGGACTTCCTGCGCCGGCAGGTGCTGACGTCACGCAACATCCGCGGCCACCGGCTCACCGACTTCGCGCTCGGCGGGCTCAACTACCAGATCGAGCACCACCTGTTCCCGTCGATGCCGCGGCCCAGCCTGCGCCATGCCCAGGAACTCGTGCGCGACTACTGCGCCCGGCACGGCATCGCATACCACGAGACCGGGCTCTTCGACTCGTACGCCCAGGTGCTGCGGCACCTCCACTCGGTGGCCGGCCCGCTGCGCCTGCGCCCCGAGCTGGAGTACTGACCGCACCGCCGCTCCCGGCACCGTCCCGGAGGACCGGCGCGAACCCCGGCCGGGCGGCGGGCCCGGTACCGGGATGAAGCGCCCACCGAGGCCCCCGCTGACCCGCTCGCCGCGGGGCACGCTCGCCGCGGGGCGGCCGCGGTCAGGTGCGCCGGGCGGCCCAGACCGAGCGCTCGGTGCGCACCGTCAGGTCGCCGCGGCGCAGGATGCTCCGCGGTCCGTCGGTGTCGAGCAGCTGGTCGAGGACGGCCAGGTCCTCGGCCGCCAGGGCCGGGGCGGCGCCGTCGCGCACCCGGCGCAGGCTGCCGAGCGCGTAGCGGCCCACCGCGTCGGTGTGGGGCGGGCCGATGTTCACGCTCACCGTGCGTTCGTCCTCGACGGTGAAGCCGGCCGCGGTCAGCTGAGGGCCCCAGTCGGCGCCCCGGTGCGGCATGTGCTCGGCGAGGTGCCGGTCGAGAGCGGCGTGGCAGCGCTCCTCGAGACCGGGACGGTCCTCCGGCGCGTCCTCGGGCAGGAAGCGCGGGAAGCCGGCCAGCTCGACGACGGCGAACAGGCCGCCCGGGGCGAGGGTGTCGTGGACTTGCCGCAGCGTGTGGCCGGGATCGGCCATGTGGTGCATGGAGGCCGAGGCCCACACCAGTTGCGGGGTGCCGAGGTCGGGCCATGCCGTGTCGAGGTCGGCCAGGACGGTGTGCACCCGGTCGGCGAGACCCGCTGCCGCGGCCTTCTCGCGGAGCCGTCGCAGGTGGCCGGCCGAGGTGTCGACCGCCGTCACCTCGGCCCCGGGGAAGCGCTCGAGCAGGGCGAAGGTGCCCGTCCCGGTTCCCGAGCCGAGATCCACGATGTGCCGGGGCGCGGCTTCGACGGGCAGCCAGGCGGTGATGGAGGCGATGTGCCCGGCGAGGACTTCCGCGTCCAGCTCGAGAATCTCGGCCTGGCCGTCGGCGTCCAGGCCCTGTCCGTGCCGGTGGGCCGCGTGCGCGCCGTGGTCGTGGGGCGCGTGCGGGGATGTGTGTGTCATGGCGCCCACGCTAGGAGCATCATGCGCTTGCGGCACGATCCCTTTCGCGAAAGGCAAGTCATGGGCGGTCCGGCCTGCCGACGGCGCAAGCGGCTCGCTCCTGCCTCGCGCCGCGGTCCGCCCCGTGCGAGGCGGCGCGGTCCCACGCGGACCCGGTCACGGCGACGGCGGGCCCGCCTCCCCGGTGCCCTCGCGCCGCTGGTGTCCGCGGCGGGCGTCGCGGTCGAAGATGCCCAGGATCTCGCAGGGCCCGCCTTCGGCGCCGATGGCGTGCGGGAGCATCGTGGGGAACTCGGCGGCCTGGTTGGCCTCCATCCGGAAGCGGCTGTTGCCCAGCATCAGGACCGCCGTGCCGGAGAGCACGACGAGCCATTCACGGCCGGGATGGGCGCGCATGCGCGCGGGGCTGTCGGGCGGCGGGTTCGTCATGCGCTGGCGTACGACCGTCATGCCGGGGTCCGCGCGGACGGGCCACCGCATCAGATCATGGGCGGCGTCGATCACCGGGCTGGTGATGACGTCGTCGGCGGCCGTCTCGACCAGCTGGTCGAGCGAGGTGTCCAGGGCGCGCGCCAGGGTGACGAGCTGGTCCAGGGCGAGGCGGCGCCGGCCGTTCTCGATCCGGCTGAGAGTGGACGGGCTGAGCCTGGCGCGGGTGGCCAGCTCGTCCAGGGACCAGCCCTGCGCCACGCGCAGAGCGCGGATCCGTTTGCGTACCAGGCTGTCGATCTCGCCATCATCTTGCGTCATGAGCAACATCGTATGCCACCTACGCAAAGCATGCCTAGGGTGAAAGCACGGAAGGGCCCGCCGGGCCCGCTCGCCGCGTAGAGAGGTCCATCCCATGACTGTGACGACTGCCGAACCCGTCGACACCCTGCCCGCGCCCGGCGAGACGGTCGACGCCGTGGTGATCGGCGGCGGCGCCGCCGGGCTGAACGGCGCCCTCATGCTCGCCCGCTCCCGCCGCTCCGTCGTCGTGGTCGACAGCGGCACCCCGCGCAACGCCCCGGCCGAGGGCGTGCACGGGCTGCTCGGTCTGGACGGCACACCGCCGGCCGAACTGCTGCGCACCGGCCGCGAAGAAGTACGCCGCTACGGAGGGAGGGTGGTGACCGGCGAGGTCGTCGCCGCAGTCGCTGCCGCCCCGTCCGCCGAGGGGGATCCGCGCTTCACCGTCACCCTGGCCGGCGGCGGCAGCCTGCACGCGCGACGGCTGCTGGTCGCCACCGGCCTGCGGGACGAGCTGCCCGGCATCCCCGGCCTGGCCCGGCACTGGGGACACGGCGTGGTCCACTGCCCGTACTGCCACGGCTGGGAGGTGCGCGACGAACCCATCGGCGTCCTGGCCGTGGGCCCCGCCTCCGTCCACCACGCGCTGCTGTTCCGCCAGCTGACCGACGACCTGGTCTACTTCGCCCGCGGGACGGCCCTGGACGAGGAGACCCGGGCACGGTTCGCCGCCCGCGGCATCCGGGTCGTCGACGGGCCGGTGGCCTCGGTCGAGTCCACCGCGGCCGGCGGTGTCGCCGGTGTGCGCCTGGAGGACGGTCGGACCGTGGCCCGCCGCGTCCTCGCCGTCGCGACCACCATGCAGGCCCGCTCCGACGGCCTGGACGGCCTCAACCTGCCGACGCGGGACCTGCCGGGCGGCATGGGCCGCCACTTCGCCGCCGGTACGGCCGGCAGCACGGAGGTGCCCGGTGTGTGGGTGGCGGGCAACGCCGCCGACCTGTCGGCCCAGGTCGGCGCCTCGGCCGCGGCCGGCGCCCTGGCCGGTGCCCACATGAACGCCGACCTGGCCGCCGCCGACACCGACGCGGCGCTCGCCGCCGCACAGCGCGCCACGGTCGGCGCATAGGCGCTGGGTACGCTCTCCCGGCGCCCCCGCCGCGGAGCCCGGCGGCCGCCGGCCGGACCTCGCGTGCGGGGCCGGTTCACCGGCCGCCCGGCCCGGGGCGACGCGAGACCGGCGTACGCACGTCCCGCGGCGGACGGAGAACACCACCGCCGGCCCCGCGCAGGGGCGCCCGGAGGAGTTCCCTGCGCCCTCGTTCCCGTTCCCGCCCTGCCGTCTGACGGGGCGACCGGTGCCGGGGCGCCCCGTCAAGCACACCCGCGCCGGCGTTCCCCGGCCGCGCGGCACGGAACGGAGGGCGGCGCGCCTCCTGCCCGACTCCGCGAGCGCGCGTCCGTCCCGGCGCGCGGCCTCACTTCGGTCGCGCAGGTCGGGACGCACGCGGCACCGGCCCGCTCCCTTCCGGCGGGCGCGCCGGGCCCGCCGGTGACGGCCGCTCGCCGCGGACCGGCTCGCGGGCGGAAAATCCCTACCGCGGTGGCCGGTGAGGACGGAGACTCGTCCCATGGCTGATATGGCGTCGTTCCGGGATGCGGTTACCGCGTGGGCCGCCGGGGGTCCCGGCGGCCCCGCACGCGAGCTGGCAGCGCGACTGCCCGTACGGGCCGTGGTGCTGCTCGAAGGGCCCAGCGACGCCGCGGCGGTCGACGCGCTGGCCGGGAGCCGCGGCCGGGACCTGGCTGCGGAGGGAATCTGCGTGCTGCCGATGGGCGGAGCGATGAGCGTCGGCCGCTTCACCCACCTCCTCGGGCCGCCCGGCCTGGACCTGCGCATCACGGGGCTGTGCGACGAGGCGGAGCGCCGCTACTACGCCCGCGGCTGGGAGCGGGCCGGCGCGGCCGGGCAGGAGTTCTTCGTCTGCGCGGCCGACCTGGAGGACGAACTCATCCGCGCGCTGGGCGTGCCACGGGTGGAGGAACTCGTCCGGGCGGAGGGCGACCTGCGCGCCCTGCAGACCTTCCTGCGCCAGCCCGCGCAGCAGGGCCGCACCTCACAGCAGCAGCTGCGGCGCTTCCTCGGCACGAAGAAGGGGCGCAAGATCCGCTACGGCCGCGTCCTCGTCGAAGCGCTGACCCCCGACGGCATACCCGCCCCGCTCGACGAGCTGCTCACGAGGCTCTGACCGCTGGGCGGGCCGGCGCGCCGGAACCGGGTTCGAGCGTGCGGCGCAGCAGTGCTCCCGCGGCCACCAGGACAGCGAGCCAGCAGGCGTTGAGCGCGAAGGTCTGCCGGTGTCCGAGACTCTCCGTCAGCGCCCCGCCTGCCGCGTTGCCCAGCGCTCCGCCGACCAGGAAGACGCTCACCATCAGGGTGTACGCCCTGGTCAGCGTGGAGCGGGAAACCAGGGTGTCCAGCAGCGCGGAAGAAGCGATGGCGGACGGACCGCTGCACATGCCGACCAGGAACAGGGCCGGGAGGAGGAGGACGAGGCTGCTCGCGGCCCACGCCGTCATGCCGGCCGCCACGACCGAGGCCGCCAGCGCCGCCAGCAGCAGCCGGGCCGCCGACCAGCGCCACGGGCGGGCGCCCCAGGCCAGCCCGGCGGTGATCTCACCGGCCGAGACGGCCGCGATGAGCACCCCGCTGTCGGCCGCGGTACCCAGGTCCAGGGCCGAGGCCGGCACGGCGACGGCGACCACGCCGGCCGAGATGCCCGTAGTGGCCGCGATCAGCAGCAGGACCGCCAGACCCGCGTTCCGCCGGAGGCCGTCTCCTCTCGCGGAGGCGCCCCGGGGCCGCCAGTTCCGGGAGGCCCGGGTCCGGGAGAAGAGCAGCCCGGCACCACCGGCCAGAAAGCCGCCCGCCACCACGGCGCCGCCCGGCCCGGCCGGCACCAGCAGCAGCGACGTGATCAGCGGCCCGGCCAGCAGCGCCAGATGGAACAGCACGGCCAGCAGCGCGTACCCGGCCGTCCGGGCCCCGGGGGTCGGGACGAGTTCGGCGAGCAGCACCCTCATGCCGGCGACGGTCGCCGGAATGCCGAGCCCCATCCCGGCCGCGGCCACGACGGCGAATCCGGGCCAGGCCACCACGGGCGCGGCGGCCACCAGCAGGACGCCCCAGAGCGCGCAGGTTGTGCCCGCGACCACGAGGACGCGGCCCTGCCCGTAGCGGTCGATGAGTCGGCCCTGCACCACCACACCGGCGGCGTTGCCCAGTCCGAATCCGGCCGCCGCGAGACCTCCGACGGCGAGGGAGCCGGTCAGCTCGTGCGCGTACAGCAACAGGCCGAGACTCAGCATGCCGACCGGAAACGCGCCGATCACCGTGGCGGCCAGCGGAACGCGCAGCCGGGAAACGCTCAGGACGTCGAGATAGCCCCGCATGGGACATGCCTTTCGGGCATGCCCACCCACCCGGGAGCCGGACTCCCAACGACCTGCCGTCGCGGTGCGACAGCAGCTGACACACCGGACCTTACCCGGGGCCGCCGCTTTCCGTGAGATGTCGTCGGGACCGTCGGGGAGCCGAGGGCTGGTTCGGCGTCCGTGAACCGGGCACGTGGCCGCGGACGGCGCCACGGCGGGCGGCGGATCCGCGGGCCCGGCACGCGGGCACGCGGCCCCGGTCCACCGGCGCAACAGCCGGGCCCGGCCACGACGGTGCGGCACCACACCACGGAAGCACCACGGCACCACGGCATCACGGCATCACGGCATCACGGCATCACGGCATCACGGCATCACGGCACGTTGGAGGATGTCCCGCCGCACCGCGTCCGCGCGAGCCGCACCGCCGAAGTGCGCGCCCCCGGCGGGCGACGGGGCGCGGGCATAATGCGTGCCGTGTCGAACGGATCCTCGGAAGCGCGCCGCCCGCCCCTGCTCTGGGAGCAGCACTGCTGCCTGCCGCTGGACCCGGTAGCCGATGTCGGCGAACTGGCCCGCTACCGCAGGCCGGGCGGCAGCTTCGTCTCGGTGAACGCGGGCTACGTTCCGCACAGTGCCGACGACGTCACCGGGCTCGTCACACGCTGGCGGGAGCGGATCGCCGCGGACGGCCGTTTGCGGCAGGCGGTGACCGTCGCCGACATCGAGGCCGCCGAACGGGACGGTGACGTGGCCGTGGCCTTCGATCTGGAGGATTCCGGTCCGCTGGAGGGGCGGCTGGACCGGGTGCGCCACTTCTACGATCTCGGTGTCCGCACGATGCTGCCGAGCTACAACAACCGCAACGAGGCCGGCGGCGGCTGCATGGACGAGGTCGACGAGGGCCTCACCGCCTACGGCCGGGCGCTGGTCCGGGAGATGAACGCCGTCGGCATGGTGGTGGACGGATCGCACTGCGGTGCCCGTACCGGGCTGGACCTGTGCGAGGTGTCCGAGCAGCCGGTGATCTACAGCCACTCCTCGATGCGCTCGGTGTGGGACCACCCCCGCAACATCGGCGACGAACAGGCCACGGCGTGTGCCGCCACGGGCGGAGTCATCGGGATCACCGGCGTCGGCATCTTCCTCGGCCCCAACGACGCGAGCCTCGAAGCTCTGCTGCGGCACATCGATTACGCCGTGGACCTCGTCGGCCCGGAGCACGTCGGTGTGTCGACCGACTATCCGTTCGACCACGAGGACTTCAACGCGATGCTCGCGCAGAGTCCGGAGTTGTTCCCCGACTGCTACACCCGCTGGGGCCCGATCAGCTTCATGCCCCCGGAGGGGCTGCTGAGCCTGGAGGACGCGCTCACCGCCCGGGGATACCCCGACGACGCGGTCACCGCGATCCTGGGCGGCAACTTCCGCCACGTCGCCTCGCTGGTGTGGCGCCGGGGCCCGTCCGGCTGATCGTGCCGGGCGGTTCACCGGCGCTGCACCGCTGTGGCGACCCACCGGACAAGGGGGCGGGCGGACGAGGCCGGGCCCGTCGCAAAACGCCTCGACACCGGTGGCGTGACCGGGAACGCTTCGCGCGATGACACGAATCGATGACACGCCGCCCGCGTGGGACGAGCGCACCACGGCACGCCACAACGGCCACCTGGACATCCTGCGCGAGATGCTCGACGGCACGACCGGCCGCCCGATCCTGCCGGACACCACGGGCGGAGCCGGAGCCGAAGTCGGAGGCGAAGTCGGATCCGAAGCCGGAGCCTGAGCCTGGAGCCCGAGCCGGGTGACGTGCCGGTGACGGTGCCGTGGAGGCGGCAGCCGCGCCGCCGGTCCTCATGGCCGCGGCCCGGATCGCGCCGCCCCGCGCCGCTCGCGCGGGGAAATCAGTCGCGCCCGGCCAGGCGAACCGTTAGCTTCCGCCTGAGCGCAGCCGGGCGGACGGCCCGGCCGTGAGGGGAGCCGGACATGGAAACCAAGGGTGCGACGACGGGTCGTCTGAGCTTGCTGCTCGACCAGTTCGACCAGGTCAGGGAGATGGCCGAGGTACGGCTGACGGGGCTCGGCGACGAGGAGTACCTCTGGGAGCCGGTGCCCGGTTCCTGGTCGGTCCGGCGCCGGGGCGAGGCGGTGACGCCCAGGGCGTACGGGCCGGGCGAGTGGGTGCTCGACAAGGGAGCCCCGGACATCCCGGCGAGTGAGTACGCCGAGATCGCCCGGCAGGCCGCCGGCGGCATGACCGTCGCCAAGATCGCCGAGGACTGGAGCGTGAGTACCGCGCGGGTCGAGGAGGTCCTCGCCCACACCGGTGCGCCGGAGCCCGACGACACGCCGATCACGACCATCGCGTGGCGGCTGGGGCACCTGCACTCCTGCTTCGCGGGCGAATGGGAGTGGACCTTCGGCGAACGGCGGCAGGACCCGCATCAGCTGGTCGACTTCACGCCGTCCGCGGCACTGGCGCTCGAGCGGTTCTGGGCGCTGATCGACCGCTGGCGCGGCAGCGTCGCCACGGTCACCGACGAGCAGCTCGACACGGTCGGCTTCTCGCAGTACCCGTACGGCTCCGACGCCGATGACCCGTACGTCGCCGTGCTGGCGGGGGCGAATCTCGAATTCATCCACCACATGGCCGAGATCGCGCTGCTCCGCGACCTGTGGCGGACCCGCTTCAACGCTCCCGGCCGGGTGCGTACCGCGGGTGACCGTGAAGGGTGAAGGTCCCGGTGCGTTTGGCGTGGTGACCTGACGGACGGGCATGGGCCGGCCCGGGAACCGCCGCTGCCCGCGGGGCCCGGGACGAGGCCGGGGCCGGGCCGGTACGGGGCGCCGACGGTACGGGGCGCGGCGGGGCGGGGCGCGGCGTGGCGTCGGCTGATCACCGGTCGGCGGCGCGCCGGGCGGGGCCGGCCGGCCCACGAGCCGGAGCACACCGTGGTTCCGGGTGCTGCCGCCCCGGCGTGTCAGCCCGCGCCGGCCGGCGGCTCCGCGGCGCCGGCGATGAAGCTCTCGCCCATGGGCCTGACGTCGGCCGACCAGCCCAGCGCGGCGAGCCGGCCGGCGAGTTCACCGGCGTCGTGGAAGACCTTCACGACGCGGTACGGGCTGCCGTCGTCGAGTTGGCGCAGCACGGCGGGAACGGGCTCCTGGTCGAGGACTTCCTCGCGCGCGGCCGCGCCCGGGCCGTCGTCGACGAAGACCGCCTTGCCGTGTGGCGCGAGCGCCGCGGCGACGGTGTCCCAGAAGCCGGGCAGCCGGGACGGCGGGATGTGGGAGAGCCAGAAGGCGAAGAACACGGTGTCGTAGCGGCGCGGCGGCTGCCAGGTGAACAGGTCGGCCCGGACGAACCGGACGTTGGGGGCGGTGACCCGCGCACGCGCGACGGCCAGCGTCTCGTCCGCCGCGTCGAGAGCGGTCACCGAGCGCGCCCGCGCGGCGAGTTTCCCGGTCCACTGACCCGTTCCGCAGGCCAGTTCCAGCACGTCCCCCAGGATCGGCAGGGCGTCGGCCACGGCGAGCAGCTGCCGCAGCTCCTCCCGCTCGGCATAGGGCCTGTCGTATTCGCCCGCGTGGGCGCGGTAGTAGGCGATCTGCTCCCTCATGAGCGCATCGTCGTCGCTGTCCATGCCCCGACCCTAGCCGTACGGACACGCCCGGGGTGTGCTGTCGTCGCTGCCGCGGCCGTCGACGGCGCACCGGTCGAGGCCTGCCGGAAGTCCGCCGCGCCGCCCGGGACTTGACCCGGTTCCCCGGCGCACCGAGTCTTGGACCTTCCAAGGTCCGGGAGAACGGATGTCCGTGGGCATGAGCCTCCACCCGCCGGGGTCCGGAGCGCGAGCGGTGGCGCGCCGCTTCCCGCCCGCCGCCGGGGACGCCCCCGGCCGCGCCGCAGACCGGTTCGTACGCGGGCGGCCCGCCGGACGCGCCGGGGCGCTCGCGGTGGTCACGGCAGTCACGGCAGTCACGGCGGTCTCGGGGTGAGCGCCGTCAGGGCGCGGGCCATCGGCACCGGGCGGCTGGACCTGCTGCCGCTGCGTGTCGAGCACGCCGAGGAGATGGCCGCCGTGCTGTCCGATCCTGCTCTGCACACCTTCATCGGCGGCACCCCGGACACCCCGCGGGCTCTGCGCTCCCGCTACGAGCGCATGACCGCGGGCTCCCCCGATCCCGGAGTGTACTGGCTGAACTGGGTCATCCGGCTGCGCGAGGACGCCTGCCTGACCGGGACGGTCCAGGCGACGCTCGGGCCCTCCGCCCACGGGCCCGTCGCCGAGATCGCCTGGGTGGTCGGGACTCCGTGGCAGCGGCGTGGCATCGCCACCGAAGCGGTCCGGGCACTCGTCGACTGGCTCGGCCGGCAGCCGGTGCGGGCCGTCATCGCCCACGTCCACCCCCGGCACCGGGCCTCCGCGGCCGTCGCCACCGCGGCCGGGCTCGTACCCACCGACGCATGTCACGAGGGTGAAGTCCGGTGGCACCGGACGACGGGGCGGTGACGTCACCATCCCGCGCGCCACCCGCGACTCCCCCGGCCCCGGCGGCCGAGGACGGCGGCCGACGACCGCCCCGGACACGGAACGGATGCCGGGACGGACCCCGGGGCGAACGCCGGGACGGACGACCGGGTGGCAGTCGCCGGGCCGCAGTCACCGGAGGACGTCCGTGGTGGGACTCCGCCACGAAACGCCAACGAGTACGGCGCCGCGAGACCGCCCAGTATGCATAGAGCACACTATGTGTAAACAGCATATTCCATGCGCAGTGCATATGATGGGTACGAGCGAACTCGCGGGAGTCGCAGCGCGAAGGAGATGTCAGGTGGACACGGCGGGAAGGGCCACGGACCGGGTGGAATTCGAGCAGATGCTGCTCAGCCGCTACATGCATCTGCACAAGGGCAAGGGGCGCCGCACCGGCGGCGGCCTGGACCGCAGTGCCTACATCCTGCTCAGCCGCATCCGCATGGAGGGCCCGATGTCGATCGGGCAGCTCGGCGAGGCGTTCCGGCTGGACGCCTCCACGCTCAACCGGCAGACCGCGGCCGCCATGCGCGCGGGCCTGGTCGAGCGCATCCCCGACCCGGACGGCGGCATGGCCCGCAAGTTCCGGATCACGGAGGAGGGCGAGCGGCGCCTCGACGAGGAACGCACGGGCATCGTCGCCAGCCTGGACCAGATCATGGCGCACTGGACCGACGAGGACATCGCCTCCTTCGCCGACCACCTTCAGCGCTTCAACGCGGACATCGAACGGCTGCACGGAATGCCCTGGCCGCGCCCGCAGCCGGCGGACGAGACCGCGTAACAGCGGACGCGCCGCCACAACCGCCAGCCACCGCCACGCGAACACCCGCACCCCCGCACACCCGGCGGAGGCCCGCACCGCCCAGCCGTCCCGGGGGCGCCGGTGCCGCGCAACCGTCGAGCCCGGCCCCGAACCGCGGGGCCGGGCTCGACAGCCGTACCGGCGAGGGTCAGCTGCCGCTGCGGGTCCGGCGGCGCAGCACCAGCGCGCCGCCCGCGGCGATCAGCAGCCCCGCGGCCGCGGCCGGGATGCCGATGGAGGCCCCCGTCTCGGCGAGGTCCCCGCCGCCGTCGGGGGCGGGGGCGTTGCCCGTACCGGACGGCGCGGGCTCCCCGGAGGACTCCCCGGACGGCTGCTCCGACGGCTCCCCCGTGGGCTCCCGGGACGGCTCGCCGCTCGGCTCACCGCCCGGTTCACCGCCGGGCTCTTCGCCGGAGTCCTCGCACTCGCTCCAGAAGACCTTGTGCTTGGCCTTCCCGTGCTCTCCGTCGAAGTTCCAGACCAGCTTGTAGTGCCCGTCCGGCAGCGACAGGTCATCGCTGCGGCCGTGCCCCTCTCCGTCGAGTGTGAGGGCACCGCTCTCCGCCTCGGTGCCCTTCGTGCCGGTGGGCGGCATCTCGACGATCTTCCAGTCCACCTGCTGCCCGCCGTCGAAGCCGAACGCGTCCAGATAGAAGACGCAGACGTGCGGCTCGTTCTTGCGGAGTTCCTCGCCGGTCCCGGCGTCGTGAATCTTCACGGTCCCGTTGTCGCCGGGAGGAGTCGCGTACGCGGCCGGGGCGAGCAGCAGCGAAACCGCTGCCGCCGCCGTGACCGTGCACGCAGACGTGAGTGTGCGCATGGGCATAACCAACTTCTCGAATGCGGAAGGAGGGAGGTGGCGGCTCAGCTTCCAGCCACCGTCAAGGGCAGGTCAAGCCATCCGGTGACCGGATAAGGCGCTTCGGTCCCACATGCCCCATTGGTGTCCGATAACGATCCGGCCAACGAACGTTTCGGAGAGTCACGAAGCCCCGGTCCGCCCGGCTGTCCGGAGGGTCCGCCACCGCCCGGGATTCACGGATTCACGGATTCCCGGGGCCCGCGCCGCGGATCCGGGGTCCGCTCATCGGGGGACAGGGCGTCCCTGGTGGGCCGCCGCCGGAGCGGCCGATCCTGGGGACACCGGATCGACCGCGCCGGCTCAGGGACTCCTCCACCGGCACCCGGCCGGCCCCGCCGCCGCGTTCGGGCCGTGAACGGCGCTCCGCTCCGGAAGACACCTCGTCGTTCCGCACGCCGCACCCGCTCCGACAACCGATGGAGAACCGCCATGCCCGATACCGATGTACCGACCTACTCGATGGCGGAGCGCGACCGCCGGTGGGAACGCGCCCGCCGGTTGATGGCCCGTGAGGGGCTCGACGCGCTTCTCGTGTTCGGTGAGCACGAGGACGCCGGACCGGCGCCGGTCTCCTACGACACCTGGTTCACCAACGGACGCCCCGGGACCACCGTGATCTTCGCGAGGGACCGCGAACCGATCTCCCTGTTCCCGATGGAGCTGTTCATGATGGACCACTTGGAGTCCTCCGGCAGGGGCGACACCATGTGGATCCCTCCGGAGAACGTCCGCATGACCCGCGACTCGCGTGCCGTCGTCGGGACGATCACCGAACTCGGCCTCACGAGCGGGACCATCGGTGTCGTCGGCCTGGAGCCCTATCCGCCGTGGTATCCGGAAGGCATCGTGCCGCATGGTCTGTGGAACAACGTCCTGGCCCAACTCCCGGGGGCGGAGTTCAAACCGGCCGCACCGGCGTTCCTTCAGATGATCATGGCGATGAGCCGGGAGGAGATCGCCGTCGTCCGGCACGCGGCCGGCATCGGTGACGAGATGGTCCGCGCGATGGTGGACACCGCCCGGCCCGGGGTCCCGGAGAGCGAGGTGTACGCCGCCGCCATGTCCGCCGCGCACACCCGCGGAACGATCGTCCCGGGCATGCACTTCTGGTCGGGGCCGGAGCCGCTGGCCTCCGGGCCGCCGCCGTGGGCGTACCGGCCACAGGCTCCCCGGGTTCTGCGGGACCACGACATCATCTCCGCCGAGGTCTTCAGCCACTTCGGCGGCCGGCACACCCAGCACCAGGTCACGATCGCGCTCGGCGAGGTGCCCGAGGACCTGGCACGCGCGGCGGACATCGCCCGCGCGGCCTACGACGCGGGGCTCCGGGCGCTGCGTCCGGGACGGACGTTCGGCGAAGTCGTCGAGGAGATGCGCGAACCGGCGGCGGCAGCGGGCGGGTGGGTCTTCGGTCCGGCGGTCCACGGGCTCAACCCCATGATCGGCCTGTCCGGCTTCCCCGGCGACATCGGCCGCCGGCCCGGAGCCGAGGCCTACCCTTCGGTCCCCGACAAGGCCACCATGCTCGCCGGCATGCGGCTCGAACCGGGAATGAGCTTCGCCTTCGAGCCCAACTACGCGATCGGGCGCCACCTGGCCCACATCGGCGGCACGGTGATCGTGGGCGAGGACGAGCCCGTCGAACTCAACCCGTACACCGCGCGGATCCTGCGACCGGGCTCACCGCACACGCCCCGGGACTGAACGGCCCGCCGGGCACCGCCGTTCCGCGACCGGCCGCCGAGGGACGGGGCCGCGGGGCCGGCCGCGGCCCCGCGGCGAGCCGCCCGCCGGTCTCCGTCGGCGGTGTGCCGCACATGCGGCACCTCTCACCTCCGGACCCTCCCGGACCTGCCCCTCACCGCTCCCGCCGGGGCGTACGCGAAGCCTCGTCACGGAACGCACCGGCTTCCGGAGATTGCCGGGATCCGGCATCACGGTGCTCCGCGCAGCCCCCTTAGCCTCCCAGCGAGGATCGGCGGAGCACATGACCGGGGGGCGAGAGATGCCGGGCAATGACGGTGGGAACGGACTGTTCCATGTCGTATGGGGACTCTGGGCGACCGGGTTCGGCTGGATTGTCGCCGCGAACTTCCGGGGAGCGGCTGATCGCTTCTACGTCTTGTCCCAGCGATCGGTGCCGCTCGGCGGAAACGGCGTGCCACGGGTGGGAGTGGGCTTCTTCCGCGTCCTGGCCGGTGTCTTCGCGCTGGTCGGTCCCGTCGTGCTGGCCGTGGGCGTGCTCGGCCTGTCCCGCGGGGAGCTGAGTGGCAGCCGTTTCCCGCAGCCACCGGCCGTGTTCGCAGTTGCGGCCGGTCTGGCGGCGGCCTTCGGGCTGTGGACGTTGTGGAGACGTTCAGGTGTGTTGCGCCGCGAGTGGAACCAGGGCTCCGGTCCGCGGCGTGCCGCCGTCGTCGTCCTCACGCTTGCCGTGCTCTCGTTTCCCGTCGGGCTGTCGGCCGGCCACCGGGTGGCCGCGCTCGCAAGCTGGCTGATCGGCGGGTTCACGGGACTGACCCTGCTGCTGGGCGACGGGCGGGGCACACCCCGGGCAGACAGGCCGGGTCGCGGTGGGGCTGCCGGTCAGTAGCGGATGTGTTTGCCGCCGTCGACGATCAGGGTCTCCCCCGTCACCATGTCCATCGACAGCAGCCCCCGTACGGCCTGCGCGACGTGCTCCGGGCCGGCCGTGGCGCGCAGTGGTACGGATTCCCGCTCGGCCCGTGCGCGCTCGGCGAAGCCGTCCTCGCCGTGCAGGCCGGTCTGCCAGCGGGTGGTGACGGTGCCGGGCGCGACGGCGTTCACCCGGACCTCGGGGGCGAGCGCGGCCGCGAGATTCCTGGTGAGCTGGAGCATGGCCGCCTTGCTGACCCCGTAGGCGATCGAGGAGCCGCCGGCGCGGTAGCCGGAGATCGAGGCGATGTTGACCACTGCGCCGCGTGCCGCGCGCAGATCGGGAGCGAAGGCGCGGGCGCAGCGGAAGGCGCCGACCACGTTGACGTCGAGCAGTTCCCGCCAGTCGGCGTCGGTCAGTCCCTCCAGGTCCGGTTCGGGTACGGCACGGGTGGTGCCCGCGTTGTTGACCAGGATGTCGACCCGCCCGAACCGGTCCCGGGCCGCCGCGGCCAGCGCCCGTACCTCGCCGTCGTCGGCGACGTCGGCCCTCCGGGCCAGGGCAGGCACGCCGAGCGCCTCGACCGCCCGGACCAGCGTGCCGGCGTCCTCGGCCGACCTGGTGTAGCTGACGACGATGCCCGCCGCCCCGGCGCGGGCGAGGGCCAGGGAGGTGGCGCGGCCGATGCCGGTGCCTCCGCCCGTGATCACGGCGACGCGTCCCTGCGGCTCCATCGCGCCCTCACCGCCCCCGGGCCGCGGACAGCTCGGCGTCGGCGATGTCGATGTCCCGGCCCTCGCGCGAGTACAGGAACGCCACCAGGGAGATCATGGCGGTGAACGCCAGGAAGACGGCGATCAGCCAGGGCGAGCCGCCGCCGACGCCGAGCAGGTAGGTGGCGATGAACGGGGAGAAGCCGCCGATGGCCGCGCCGGTCTCCCGGGACGCGGCGAAGCCGGTGTAGCGCACCCGGGCGCCGAACAGCTCGGCGTAGAAGGCGGGCTGAACGGCGATCATGGGCGCGAGGCCCAGTCCGGTCATGACGATCAGCGCCAGCCAGATCACCACGGGCACCTCGGTCTGCATCAGCAGGAACAGCGGATACGCGAACAGGGCGGTGAAGACGACGCTGAAGATGTTCAGCGGGCGGCGCCCCACCCGGTCGGAGAGCGCGCCGTAGACCGGTTGCAGGGCGATGACGACGAGCCCGAAACCGATGACGCCGGTGAGAGCCACCCAACGCTCCATGCCCAGCTCTCCCGTCACATAGGACACCGAGAAGGTCGCGCAGATGTAGACGAGCGAGGTGTCGCAGACATGCGCGCCGATCCCGACGAGGAAGTTCCGCGGGTAGCGCACGAGTGCCTCGCGGACCGGCAGCCGTACGACGCTCCGCCCCTCCCGCATCCGCAGGAAGACCGGGGACTCCGCCACGCGCAGCCGGACGTACAGGGACACCGCGATGAGTACGAAGCTGAACAGGAACGGGATCCGCCAGCCCCACGCCTCCATCTCCCTGTCCGGCAGCAGTTCCACGAACAGGAACGCCACCGTGCCCATGACGAGGCCGATCTGCACGCCCATCTGCGCGAAGGAGGCGAAGAAGCCGCGGCGGGCGGGCGGCGCGTGCTCGCAGAGCAGGGTGGAGGCGCCGCCGAACTCGGCGCCCGCGCCCAGCCCCTGGCAGACCCGCATCAGCACCAGCAGCAGCGGCGCGGCGATGCCGATGGAGTCGTACGTCGGCAGCAGCCCGATGATGCCGGTGGACAGGCCCATGATCAGTGTCGTCAGGATCAGGGTGACGCGCCGGCCGAACTTGTCGCCGATCGAGCCGAAGAGGAAGCCGCCGAGGGGACGGAAGAGGAATCCGACGCCGAAGGTCGCGAAGCCGATGAGCGCTCCGGTCGTGGGGTCTTCCTGGACGAAGAAGTGGTCGTTGAAGACCAGCGCGACGGCGGTGCCGTAGATGAAGTAGTCGTACCACTCCAGGGCGGTGCCGACGACGGACGCCGAGATGACGCGCCGGAGTTCGCGGTCGCGGGGGGCTTCGCGGGGGGATCGGGCGGTGTCCGCCGCCGGGGTCGTCTGGGGGCCGGTGATCCTGTCCTCGGCCATCGGTGCCTCCTTCAGGAGCCGTTCAGATCGTTCAGCTCGCGCCATGTCGCGTGCGGGAGCGGAATGCCGTGGGCGCGGCGCCGGGCGCGGGTGCGCTCCTCCGGCTCGCCCGGGACCAGCACCTCGTGGCCGTCCCCGGCGGGCCGCGTGCGGGCGAGTTCGGCGCAGAAGCTCTCGGTCTGCTCGCGGAACTCCGCCGCCGGCACGAAGGCGTCGACGCGGATGCCGATCAGGACGGTGCCGAAGTGGCCGCCGTATCCCGGCAGGCAGGAGATCCCCGCGCGGCTGAGCAGACCGCCGGTGATCTCGATGACGACGCTCAGCGCGTATCCCTTGTGGCCGCCGAACGGCAGCAGCGCGCCGCCGCGGTAGAAGTCCTCGGGTGCCGTGGAGGGCGCCCCGGCCGGGTCGAGCAGCAGGCCGGGGGCCACGGGAAGGCCGGCGGCCCTGGCGACGTTCAGCTTGCCCTCGGCCACGGCGGCGGTGGCCCAGTCCATGACCACCGGCGGCCGCCCCTCGGCGCGCGGCAGGGCCCAGGACATGGGGTTGGTGCCCAGCCGGCGCTCCCGGCCCCCGTACGGAGCCACGGTGGGGTCGGCGTTGGAGACCGCGAGCGCGACCAGTCCGCGTTCGGCCAGCTCCGCGGTGTACTCGCCGAGTCTGCCGACGTGGTTGCAGTCGCGGATCGTCACCACGCCCACGGCGAACTCCTCGCAGAGCGAGGCCAGTTCCCCGGTCGCGCAGCGTGCGGCGAGCTGGCCGAAGGCACGCTGGCCGTCCACGACGGCCGTGGCACCGGTGCGCGAACGCACCTCGCCGCTCCTCGCCGGGTCGATGATCCCGTCCCGCACCGCGGCCAGATAGCCCGGCAGCCGGCGCACGCCGTGGGAGCTGTGCCCGGTGAGATCGGCCTCGACCAGCGACCGGGCGATGCACAGGGCCGGCGCGGGGCTCGTCCCCGCCGCCCGCAGCAACGACGCGGCCAGCTCGGTGAGTTCCTCCTCGCCGACGTACCGGTGTCCGTCACCGGTGTCCTCGCGGTCGCCCTGCCCGGTGCCCTTGACGGCCTCCGTCACAGCTGTCGTCACCACCCTCGCGTTCCGTCACACGGAATACCGTTCCGCAATCCATGTGGCAGTGATGGTGCCACGGGACAGGAGCGACGTGAAGCCCGTCACACGGGATTACTCGTCAGCGGTCACGGGAAGGCCACCGCGCTCTCGACGTACCGGCCCGCCGGTACGTCAGGCCCGGAACGCGCTCCGGACACGGCTCTGTCCTCGTATAGCTACGGCGAACGGACATGTAGCGCGGTGTGATTGCCCTGGCCCTCGTTTCTCCTGGCTGGGCCTCTCGTTGAGCTGAATGAGTGATCTCGGTCTGGGTGGAGGGGCGGGGTGCGGCAGGACTGGGAGCCGGAGGACCTGATCGAGGTCTGGACGCTGCCGGAAGACGACATGAATCGGGTGCGGAGCGGGTGCGGCGGCTGGAGCTGCCCGCGGCCCTGTTCGCGGACGTGTCGGAGAAGCTGGTCGACGCCTGGCGGGCGCGGGCGTCGAAGGAGTACCCGGCGAACCTGGAGCGGATGAAGCCTCCAAGGCGCCCGACGCTGCCGGCCACGCTGTGCCATGTCCGGCAGACGGAGATCACCGATGCGCTGGTGGACCTGTTCATCCCTCGTGCTGAAGATCAACACACGTGCGGAACGGAAGGTCGACAAGGAGCTGGGGGCGGAGCTGGAGAAGGCCCGCGGCAAGGAGGCGATGCTGCTGCGGGTCGCGGAGGCGGCTTTGTCGGAGCCGTCGGGCACGGTGCAGCGGGTGATCTTCCCGGTGGCCGGCGGGGAAAAGACGCTCACGCCGAGTTCGACACCGGCTTCATCGGCGAGTTCACCTCGGTCGCCACCAGAGAGGACCTGTCCGAGGAGGTGCTGCGGCGCCGGCTGCTGCTGGTGCTGTTCGGTCTGGTCACCAACATGGGCATCAAGCGCGTCGCGGTGACCGGCAAGCACGGCGAGTCCGAGGCGACGCTGCGCCGGGTCTGCGCCTGGGCACCGCCGAGGCCGAGCAGGTCCTGCACCGCTTCACCCGCGGCGGACCGAAGCACCCCACCTACCAGGCGGTCGAGGAACCCGGGCGGGCGGTGCGTACGGCGTTCGTCTGCGACTACCTCGCCGACGCCGAGCTGCGGCGCGAGATCCACGAGGGCTTGCAGGTGGTGGAGAAACTGGAACAGCGTGAACAAGGACCTTTCCCACGGCAAGGACGGCGACCGCACCGGCTCGGACGAGGAGTCCCAGGAGGTGTCCGTGCTGACCCTGCACCTGCTCCAGTCCGCCCTCGTGCACGCCAACACGCTGCTGATGCAGCAGGTCCTCGCCGATGAGAAGTGCGCCGGCATGCTCACCGGGCCGACCGGCGGGCCCTGTCACCGCTGTTCCGGACCCACGTGAATCCCTACGGCCGGTTCGAGCCGGACATGAACTCCCATCTCGGCCTCGCCGGGCCAGTGGCCATGGTGCCCAGCCCTCGCACCGCGCCCGAGACGGAGGCAGCCCGGCCCGGCCGCGGCGTTGCCGCCCGACGGACCTCATCGCGTTCAGCTGGCTTGCCTGCCGTAGGCGTCCTTGCGGGGCAGGGGGCCGATGTCGGCGTGGCGGCCGGGGCGGAGGGCGGCGTGGCGTTGCCCGGGGCCGGGTCCGGTGCTCCGTTGGGCGAGGGCGTCGGCGATGGCGCCGGTGGCGAAGGCGTAGACGGCCTTGTGCAGCACGTCGATGACGAGTTCCTTGCGGGGCCAGGTGGGCGGCGGGGCGCCGACGCCGGTGGCGTTTTCGAGGATCTGGTCGTTGGTGAGGCGCACGACGGTGAATTTCGCCGAGGCGACCGGTCCGCGCAGGCCGGCCTGGGCCATGACCGAGCGCAGCACGCCCAGGAGGGCGGCCTGGCCGAAGTGCATGGCCCAGTTCACCGGCAGAGGCTGTTTGCCGAGGTGTTCGGGCAGGCCGGTCAGGCGCTGCAGGACCCGGGCGGGTACGTGGGAGCCGGGCCGTTTGGTGATGGCCTGTTCGAGTTTCTCGCCGAGGGTCATCACGACGCCTCCGGCGGTGCCGGCGATCAGTCCCTGCCACAGTGCACGCTTGATCATGCCGTTGCGGGTACCCGCTGCCCGGCGTCCTGACCCGTGCCGCCCGGCTGCTCACCCGGATGCGGTGATCGGCGCGCTCGCATCCGGTGGGAGGGGTAGGCGTACGGGGCAGCAGACGTGTCCGTGTCAGGAAGGCAGACTCATGAGCACACCGGTCCACCCGCCCACGGCCCCTGAAGCGCGGCCCGAGCCGCGCCGGTCGATGGTGGTGTGCGGGGTGATCGGGATCGCGGTGATGGCCGCGGTCGACGAGATCGTCTTCCACCAGATCCTGGACTGGCACCACTTCTACGACCGCTCCACCCTCAGCGTGGGGCTGCTGTCGGACGGGCTGCTGCACACCGCCGAGCTGCTGGCCCTGGTCGCGGGGTTCTTCCTCTTCGCCGATCTGCGGCGCCGCCGCGCCCTGGCCCCGCCCCACGGCTGGGCCGGGTTCTTCCTGGGCCTGGGGATCTTCCAGTTGTTCGACGGCATCGTGGACCACAAGCTGCTGCGCCTGCACCAGATCCGCTACGGCGTGGACATCACCCCCTATGACTGGGCGTGGAATCTCGCCGGCCTGGTGCTGCTGCTGATCGGCACAGGTCAGGCCGTCCGCGCGGCCCGCCGCAGCCGGGCTGCGGCGGCGTCGTGATCCTCGCGCACGTCCACTCCGGCCCGGACACGGGTGCCGGCCTGGCCGGGCTGGTCACTGCGGCGGCCGCGTTACTGGCGGCCGTCGTCTATGGGGCGGCCGCATCCCGTTTGCGGCGCCGTGGGGATGCCTGGCCACGGCGGCGCGACGCATCATTCGCCGCCGGCAGCGGGAGTCTGGCCTGGGTGGCGGTGGGTTCGCTGCCGGGCGGTGCGTTCACCGCCCACATGGCCCAGCACCTGATCGTGGGCATGGCGGCGCCGCTGCTGTTCGTCCTCGCCCGCCCCTTGACGCTGGCCCTGCGCGCCCTGGCCCCCGGGACCGCGCGGCGGCTGCTGGTGGCGCTGGCCCACTCCCGCCCGGCGGGCTGGCTCGTCTTCCCGCCTTTGGCGGCCCTGCTGGATATCGGGGGGCTGTGGCTGCTGTACCGCAGTGGCCTGTTCGCCGCCATGCAGCACCACGCGTGGCTGCACGCGGTGGTCCATCTGCACGTTCTGGCGGCCGGCCTGCTGTTCACCTTTGCCGTCTGCCAGGTCGATGCGGTACGCCGACGCTGGAGCCTGACCGTGCGCGGGATGACCCTGCTGGCGGCCGGGGCCGCGCACGCCGTGCTCGCCAAGGCCCTGTACGCGGCCGGGCCACCCGGCACCGAAGTTGCCGCCGCCGACCTGCATACCGGTGCCCAGGTCATGTACTACGGCGGTGACCTGGTCGAAGTCGGGCTCGCTGTCGTTTTGGCCGCCTCCTGGTACCGGACCACCGGCCGCGTGAGGGCCGTGCGCGACCGGGCGCGGGCGCGGCGGCGGCCCTGGGCGGCCGGCGTGCCGGCCGCCCCTGACGCTCGCGGTGGGATTCCGGCGCCGGTCGGCACCGCATGTGCTGCGCCTGCCCGGCGGGAGAGCTTGGCGGGGCAGGCGCGGCAGCCGGAAGGGGTCAGGTGGCGGCCAGGGCGCTGAGTGCGGCGTCGAGCCGGGTGGTGGCTTCGTCGGCGACGGGCTTGAGGGAGACGGTAGGTGCATGCACCTGCTGCGCGACGGACGGATGCGTGCCCGGCCCGCCACGCTCTGCGTGCCCGAAGACACACAGCAGCGCCACCACGGCCACAAGCAGAGCCGGCACACCACGAAAACCGGCATGTGCCGGCCTGCGCGCCGCTGCTCGCGTCATCGTCACTCCTGCATCCGCTTGGAGACACGGCCACCCCAGACACCCGCTCGGGCCCATATCCCTTGCCCGGGCAATGCAGAGACTTCCCCGCCATCCCCCTGGCCACCGTGCCGACGTCTGAGATGCAGGCCGCCGTCGCCACCAGCCCGCCGGTCAACCCGGCGGACTCCCCGCCATCGTGCTGCTGGCCGTAGCCACCTTCATGCTGATCGTCGCCCCCGCCCGAGAAGCCGGGCGGACGATGGGGTGGCGCATTCCACGGGTCGGGCCGGAGAAAGGAACAGCGAGCAACAAAAAGTCCCCGCGACACCCACAACCGCACCGCCGACCAGACCAAGGCCCGCCCGTACGAGCTGACCGTCATCGACGTGGACCCCCGGCGAATGCGCCTCCGGCCACCCACTCGGCCACCTCGACACCCTCAGCCGCTGACGAACACCGGCCCGCGGAGTGATGAGCCGGTCTACGACTCAAGGCGAGCAGGAGGCGTAACCCCGCTCTCGAAACTCTCACAAACGGTCCTTTGCCGGAGCAGGATCGACAAGGGGACGCCGAACCCCCGTCGATCCCGGATCGATTCTCAGAACCCGTTCTCACTCAAAAGCGGGACAGCGCCCTTTCTGAGACTTGCATTGTGCGGAAACCCGGGCCCATGACGGGCCCTCAGCAGCCTTCCCCAGCCGACCGGTCGGACGCGAACGACGTCGGACAGCACGCCTGTCCGAAGTGCGACGCACAGCCCGGCTCACCCTGCCGCTCGCGCGGCGGCGCGGTCGCCTCCGCCTGCCACACCCGCCGCTTCACCCAGCTGCCCCGCCTGAAGAAGGCGCTGCGGGTGCCCACCCCGGCCGACCGCGGACCGGCCGTGGCGACCGGGCACCCCGCCGCCGGCGCCGATCAACCCGGACCTGCCGAGCGCGGACATTCGCATCGGCTACGCCCGCTGCTCGGCCCTCGGGCAGGAACTCGACTCCCAGCTCGACGCGCTGAGCAAGCACGGCATCCCGGGGGACAAGAACTTCAGCGAGAAGATTCAGCACCCGGGTGCGGGTCCGCCCGACGTGCGAGGAGGCGCTGAGGACGGCGCGGGAGACCAAGGCGCACGCCCCGCACTGCCGGGTCATCTTCACCGTGTACGAGATGAAGCGGCTCGGCCGCGACGCCGCCGAACTCACCGCGCTCGCCGGCCACCTCACCGCCACGGCCTGGTCCTGGAGATGCTCGCCGGGCCCCTGCCCGGCGTCTACGACCCCACCGGCCCCGGCAAGCTGCTGTTCGCATTCTTCGCGGCGATGGCGGAGACCGAGCGGGAGAACATCCGCGAATCCACGCTGGAAGGGCTCGACACCGCGGCCCGCAGGGGCAAGCACGGCGGTCGGCCGCGCGTCATCACCGACGGCATGCTCCACACCGTGCTCCGGCGCCGCGCGGGCGGCGAGTCCGTCGAGCAGATCCAGCCCGAGCTGATCATTCCCACCGGCAAGCGCAAGGGCCAGAACCCGTCCGTCGCGAGCATCTACCGCGCGCTCGCCGAGCACGCCAAGCACGAGGCGTACCCCGAAGCCGTCGAGCAGGCCCACACCGACTTCGCGGCCCTGAGCAGTGGAGAGGTTCCCCAGCCCCGCACTGAAGCGGAGGCCCTGGCCTCACGTTGAGCTACTTGTCTCCTCGCCGTGGCTGTACGAGAACAGGGCCGACACCGGCCGGGAACAGGGACCCCGCCAGGTCAGCGGCACCGGTCCGACGGCCACCGCCGCGACCGCCGACGGCCCGGCCACCGCCACGGCCCGGCCGACGGGACCGCCGACGGGACCGGCCCGGCCGCCCGTCGCGGCCCGTTCAGCCCGCGAGCCGGCTCAGATCGCTGTGCCGGGGAGCGGCCCCGAGCATGAGCGAGGTCCTCCGGGCCGCGTCCGCGACCGCCCGGCCGCAGTCGGGAACGGCGGCGGCGTCCGCCGGGTGACTGAGCGTCGCCGCGCTGATCCCGCCGATCACCTGGCCGGTGTGGTCGAAGACGGGGGCGCCGACGGCAATGACGCCCTCCTCGTTCTCCTCGTGGTCCTCGGCATAGCCGCGCGTGCGGACGGCGCCCAGTTCGGCGATCAGTTCGTCCGGGCTGATGTGCGTGCGGGCGGTGCGCGGGGGCATGCCCGTACGGGCCAGCAGCGCGCGGACCGCTTCCTCCGGCAGACAGGCGAGCATGGACTTGCCCACGGAAGTGGAGTGCAGGGCCAGGCTCATCCCGACCCGCGAGGCCAGGTGGTAGGGCCGGTCTCCCTCGACCTTCGCCGCGTAGACGGCCTCGTCCCCGGCCAGCAGGGCGAAGTGCACCGTCCACTTCGTCTCTTTCTGCAGCTCGTCGAGGGCGGGGCGCAGCTGGTTCGGCAGGTCGATGGCCGGCTGGTGCCGGCGGACCAGGGTGAGGATGCGCGCGCCGCCCACATAGCTGCCGTGGTCGACCTGGCGGGCGAAACCGCGCTGCACCAGGGTCTGCAGAATGCGGTGGACGGTGGGCTTGGGCAGCCCGGTCGCCTTTGCCAGATCCGCGACACCGTGGTGCTCGGCCAGGGCCTCGAGTACATCGAGTGTCTTGTCGGCGGCGGTACGCCGAGGCTCGCCGGTCATGGCCGCCAGTCTACGTCGCGGCCCCGCGGACGCCGTCCGATGCCCCGTCCGGCGGTCCCGGGCCGGGCGGTCCCGCCCGGGTGAGCGGTCGCCGGAACGGAAACGGTTCCTTGCCGTGCGCACCGGCAGGGTGAACCATGCACCCAGGAGTTCGACGCATACATGACACGCGCATCGCACCACGCATGCCCCGCCGCCACGACACGGGCCAACGGAGGACGTCATGAGCAGCAGACGAACGAGACGAACCAGCAGACCGGTCCGGTGCGCACGCGCGATCGCTGTCGCCTGCTGCCTGCCGGCCGCCGCCCTGTCGGCCGCACCGGACGCCGCGGCCCGGCAGTCCGGCCCCGCCGAGGTGACCGGTTCACAGCTCGCGGCCGCCGGCGCGGCCGTGCTGAGGGCGGACGTCGCGGGAACGGCCTGGCACGCCGACGCCGCGAGGGGCCGGCTGGTGGTGACCGCGGACCGCACCGTCGGCGCCGGTGACCTCGCCCGGATCGCGGAGGCGGTGAAGGCCCCGGCCGGTGTGCTGGAGATCCGCCGCACGGCCGGCCGGCTGACCGAACGCGTGGCCGGCGGTGACGTCATCGTCGGGCCGGGCGGGGTGCGCTGCACCGTGGGCTTCAACGTGGAGGACTCCAGCGGCGCCAGATACGCCCTCACCGCGGGCCACTGCACGGCGACCCCCGGCACCTGGTCCATCGGACCGGTGGCCGGCAGCAGCTTCCCGGGTGACGACTTCGGCCTTGTCGAATACGCCGACCCGAGCACGGCGGAGGGCGGCGTCCGGGGACCCGGCGGGACTCTGGTCGACATCTCCGCAGCCAGGAGCCCCTCCGTCGGCGAGCGCGTGTGCGGCACGGGCGGCGTCACCGGAGCGCGCTGCGGCACCGTGACCGCTCTGAACGCCACGGTCAACTACGGGTCCGGGAACATCGTGTACGGCCTCGTCCGGACGAACCTGTGCACGCAGCCCGGTGACAGCGGTGGCCCGCTGTACTCCGGCCGGTTCGCCCTGGGACTCGCCTCGGGCGGCAGCGGCAACTGCGCCTCGGGCGGCACCAGTTACTTCCAGCCCGTCGTCGAGGCGCTGAACGCCTACGGCGTCAGCGTCTTCTAGGCGGCGCTTCCCGGCGCCGCTTCCCCCGACCGCCGCCGTCCGGCACCGCTTCCCCCGATCACCGCCGTCCGGCACCGCTTCCCGGCATCGCTTTCCGGACCGCTTCCGGCACCGCTTCCGGCACCGCTTCCGGACAGGGTTCTCGCCGGCACGTCCCCGCGGCACGTTCCCCGCCCCCGGCCGTCTGCGCGCACCGGCCGGCACCGGTCCGCACCGGCCCCTGGGTACCAGCCGTTCAAGCCGGGGCGGAGCCGTGCGGGCCCGGTCCGGCGGGCCGCGGGGGCCTGTTCCCGGCTTCACCCGGCTTCACGCGGCCCGAGGGGTTCAGGGACCGGCAGACCCGGCCCGGCACAGTGCACGTCCGCCGCCGGCAGAGACCCGTCGACGAGGTAACCGGCGACCGTCCCGTCCACGCACGGGTTGCCCCGGCTGGCGAAGACCCCGTGCGAGTAGTCGTCGTGCAGGGTGACGAGACGAGACCCGGGGAGCCTGCCGGCCAGTTGCCGCGCGCCCTCGATCGGGGTGACGGCGTCGTGTTCGGACGCGACCAGCAGGGCGGGCGGGGCCTCCGGGCCGCCGAGCGGGGTCCGGCCGGCGGGCCGGTGGTGCCAGTAGGCGCAGACGGAGGCCTCCATCCCGGTCAGCACGGGCTGCGGGTCGAGTCGCCGCGTGCGCCGGATGTCGGCCACGACACGGGAGGGGGCGGGGCCGGGCCCGTCGGCGCATTTCACCGTGCGGTTGGCGGCCTCGTACGTACGTGAGGCGGCGCTGTCGAACGGAGTCTCCGGGCGGAGCGGGGCCGGGTCGCCGTCGCGCAGATACGCGCGGATGCCGTCCGCGAGGCCGGCCCAGCGCTCGGTCCGGCCCAGGGCCCGGTAGACGGCACGGTCGAACTCCGCCGGGCCGAAGCCGTCCACGGGACGGGCGGCGAGCCCGTCCCGTGCGCGCCGGTAGGCGTCGCGCACCCGGCCGGCGTCGCGGCCGAGGCCGAAGCGTTCCCCGTGCCGGGCGGCCAAGCCGAAGAACACCTCGCGCCCGCGCAGCAGCGCCCGGCTCTGCCGCAGGTCGAAGTCGTACCAGTCCCACGGACCGACCACGCTGTCGAGCACCATGCGCCCGACGCGCTGCGGGAACAGGGCGGCGTAGGCGGCACCGAGATAGCTGCCGTACGAGACGCCGAGAAAGCCGATCCGCTCCTCGCCGAGGGCGGAGCGGATGGCGTCCATGTCGTGGGCGGTCCCGGCGGTCGACAGCTGCGGCAGGGCGTCGCCGGCACCGGAGGCGCAGTCGTCCGCCATGCGGCGGAGCGAGCCGAGATACGCCCGCTCCGCCGCGGGGCCCACGGGTACGGGGTCGGCGGCCGGGGCGTCGAAGAGCCCGCCCATCGGGCCGCAGTCGGCCGGGGCGCTGAGCCCGGTGCCACGCGGGTCGAAGCCGATGACGTCGTAGGCGCGACGGACCCGCTCCGGGAGTTTCGCCCGTTTCGTCACGGCGTACGACAGCCCGGGGCCGCCGGGGCCCCCGGGGTTCACGAGGAGGACGCCGCGGCGTTCACCGGGGGTGCCGGAGGCCGGGACCCGTGAGACGGCGATCCGTATGCGCGGGCCGTCCGGTCTCTCCCGGTCGAGCGGGACGCCGAGTTGCCCGCATTCGACGCGGTCGGGCGCCGCCGGGGCCGGCACGGACTCCGGGCAGGCGCCGAAACGGAGCCGGGTGCCGTCGTGGGCGCCGGCCGGAGCGGCCGGGGCCAGTACGGCGGTCAGGGCGGCGAGGGCGCACAGAGCGCTCAGCGGGCGGGTGGCGGGAGGCACGTGGTCTCACATCCGGAGAAGCGACACAACATCAGATGACAATGAAAACGATTATCGGTTAGTGTCACCGGGGTCAAGCCGGCGTCTGCCCGAAGAGCCGTCGGCGGGACAGCAACTCAGTCCGCGATGCGAAGAAGGGGAAGCCCGTGGCTCACCTGCTGATGGTCGAGAGCTGGGTCGGATCGATGAGCAGACTCCTGCCACGGGCGATCCGTGAGGCGGGCCACGAGTTCACCTTCCTCACCCGCGATCTCCACCACTACCTGCGTTCCGCCCCCGAGGGCACCGCTCACCCGCTGCTCGCCGCCCGCCATGTGCTGACGGCCGACACGAACGACACCGAGAGTTTGCTGCCCTTCGCCGAACGCGCCCACCGCGCCCTGGGCTTCGACGGGGTGATCACCTCCTGCGACTACTACCTCCCGGCGGCCGCGCGGATCGCGGGGGTCCTGGGGCTGCCCGGCGCCGACCCGGAGGCGGTCGGCAACGCGTGCCGCAAGGACGCCACCCGCCGGATCCTGGACCGGGCCGGCATACCGGGACCCCGCTTCGCGGTCTGCGACGACTGGGCCGGAACAGCCGAGGCGGCACGGGACATCGGCTATCCGCTGGTGCTCAAGCCCGTGGACCTGTGCGCCGGGATGTTCGTCCGCCGCGTGGACGACGAGCCCGCGCTGGCACACGCGTACCGGGCGCTGGCCGGGTTCCCCGTCAACGCCCGCGGACAGCGCCGCGCCCCCGTCGCCCTGCTCGAAGAACTCCTCGAAGGACCGGAGGTCAGCGTCGAGACCGTGTCTTGCGGCGGTAAGACCCATGTCGTCGGCGTGACCGACAAGAGCGTCGGCGGGACGCCCGCCTTCGTCGAGACCGGCCACATGTTTCCCGCCGCGCTCCCGGCGGCCGACGCCGAGGCGGCCGAGCGGACGGCGGTGGACGCGCTGGAGGCGCTCGGACTCGACGCGACCGTGGCGCACACCGAGATCAAGCTGACGCCCGGCGGACCGCGTCCGGTCGAGGTCAATCCGCGCCCGGCCGGCAACCGCATCACCGAACTCGTACGCCGGGTGACCGGCATCGACCTCGCCGCCGCCTGCGTCGACGTCGCCCTCGGCCGCGAGCCGGACCTGCGGCGCAGGGACACCGGTCTGAGGAGCGCCGCCATCGGCTTCCTGGTGCCCGGCAGCGACGGCGTCCTGGAGGCGGTCGACGGCGCCGACAGCGTGCGCGGCGCGCCCGGCCTGCTGGAACTCCAGCTCGCCGAGGCCGGGAAGACGGTCAGGGCGGCGGGCAGCAACAACGAATACCTCGGTCACGTCATGACCGGCGACGCCGACGGCCCCGGTGCCCGCGACCGCGCCGAAGCCCTGCTCGCGCGGCTCCGCCCCCGGGTGGCGGCCCGATGACCGCCCCCACCGGCACGGCCGCGGCAGCGGCCACGGCTTCCTCGTATCATCAGCTCGTCGAGCGGGTGCTCGGCGGCCACGCCGGACCGGACCCGCGCGGCCTGCGCGTGACGGTGGCGTTCACCACCCGCCAGGCCGTGCGCCACGACGGGCGCGGCGGCGGCTACCGCAACGAAGTGCTGAGCCTGCGCCTCGGCGGAGCCGTCGGCTCCTGCGCGGCCGAGCCCGGCGAACTGCCCGACGGCGCCGTCGAGGAGTGCGTCGGCGCGGATGTCGGCAGCCTGCTCGCGCACGCGTTGCCGCCGGTGCGCGTGGCCGCCCTCGACGCCTATCTCATGCATGTCCGGCCGCACGTCCCGGAGAACGGCGCGCGGCCCTGCCCGCTCCCGGCGGGCACCTCGCTGGAGAAGTCCCGGGCCCGGGCCCGGGCCGTCGTCGAACTGCTCGGCACCGCGCCCGGGGGCACGGTGCTCGTCGTCGGCGTGGTCAACTCGCTGCTGGAGGCGCTGCGGGCGCGCGGGCTGGCGTACGTCCCCTGCGACCTCAAGGGCGGCACCACCGAGTGGGGCGAACCGGTGCGCACCGACGCCCTGGCGGAACTGGAGCGCTGTGACGCGGTCCTCGCCTCCGGGATGACGCTGGGCAACGGCACCTTCGAACCGCTGCGCGAGCAGGCGCTGCGCCACGGCGTCCCGCTGGTGATGTTCGCCCAGACCGGCAGCGCGGTCCTGCCCCGCCTCATCGGCGCGGGCGTCAGCGCGGTCTGCGCGGAGCCGTATCCCTTCTTCTGGCTGGACGGCGGCCCGGGCACCGTCCACCGTTACGGAGCCGCCCTGTGACCACGGCCGTCCTCAGCCCGGCGGGCAACCGCGAACTGCTCGGTCTCCTCGGCCGGACGCCGCTCGCCCGCATCACCGTCGACCTGCCCTGCCCGCAGCCGGGTTTCTGGGCCAAGCTGGAAGCGCTCGGCGCCGGCGGCATGAAGGCACGGGCCGCCGTCTCCATGCTGCGCGGCGCGCGGCAGCGCGGCGAACTGCTCCCCGGCGCCCCGGTGGTGGAGTCGACGTCCGGGACCCTCGGCATCGGGCTGGCCTTCGCCGGACAGGCCCTCGGCCATCCGATCGTGCTGGTCGGCGACATCGAGCTGGAGCCCTCGATGCGGCAGCTGCTGCGCTCGTACGGCGCGCGGCTGGAGCTGGTCGACCGGCCGGCCGCGGAGGGCGGCTGGCAGGCCGCCCGCCTCGCCAGGCTGCACCGGCTGCTGGCGGAGCTGCCCGGCGCGTACTGGCCCGACCAGTACAACAACCCCGACAACACGGCCGGTTACGCGACCCTGGCGGCCGAGCTGGCCACCCAGCTGGACCACCTCGACGTGCTGGTGTGCAGCGTCGGCACGGGCGGCCACAGCGCGGGAATCATCGGCCCGCTGCGGCGGCACCGGCCGGGAATCCGGCTGATCGGCGTGGACGCCACCGGCTCCGCCATCTTCGGCCAGCCCGCCCGGCCCCGGCTCATGCGGGGCCTGGGCAGCAGCATCCATCCGGGCAACGTCGCCCACGACGCCTTCGACGAGGTCCACTGGGTCGGCCCGGCCGAGGCCGCGGACGCGTGCCGCCGGCTGGCCGCCGGCAATTTCGTCAGCGGCGGCTGGAGCACCGGGGCCGTGGCTCTCGTCGCCGCGTGGGCCGCCCGCGTCCACCCGGGCGCCGTGGTCGCCACCGTCTTCCCCGACGGGCCGCACCGCTATCTCGGCAGCGTGTACGACGACGACTTCGCAGCCGCCCACGGGCTCGACCCGGCCGCAGCCGCCACCCGCCCCGTCGAAATCCCGCACCCGGCAGCCGTGGAGGCCACCGGGTGGGTCCGCTGCCGGACCGTCACCGACCCCCTCGACACCCCCGCGGAAGAGACCCCGTGAAGACCGACCAGTTCGTCCAACAGCTGACGCTCACCGAGCCGCTGCGCATATCCCGCTCCACGACGGCGGCCCGCGAGGCCGTCCGGCTGACCGTCGAACACGAGGGGCAGCACGGCCACGGCGAGGCCGTCACCAGCGTGTACTACGGCCTCGACCGCCGGACCCTGACCCGGGCGCTGGACACGGAGTCGCGGTGGCTCGCCCGCTTCGCCGAACCCGAGAGCGCCCTGGCGGCCGTACGCGACGGGGAACGGCGGGAAACCGCGCCCGCCGTGCTCGCGGCCGTCGAGTCCGCGCTGCTCGATCTCGTGGGCCGGCGCGCCGGACTGCCGGTCCACGCGATGCTCGGCGCCGCCGCTCCCCCGTCCGCCGCGACCGCCCGCACCATCGGGATCACCACGCCCGGGCGTGCCGAGGCACAGGCCGCCCGCCTGGCGGGGGACGGCTTCTCGGTCCTCAAGATCAAGGCCGGCGCCCCGGATCCCGCCGAGGACCTGGAGCGCGTACGGGCCGTCCGGGCCGCCGCCCCCGGAGCGCGGCTGTTGCTGGACCCCAACGGGGCCTGGACCGCGCGGACCGCGGAGCGGCTGCTGCCGCTCTTCGCGGCGCTGGGCGTCGAGGCCGTCGAGCAGCCCCTGGAACCGGGTGACCCCGAGGCACTCGCCCGGCTCGCCCGGCGCTCCCCGCTGCCGGTCATCGCCGACGAGGACGCGGCCGGTGCCGAGGACGCGCGCCGGCTCGCGGGACGCGTACAGGGCATCAACGTCAAGCTCGCCAAGTGCGGCGGGGTGAGCGCCGCACTCCGGATCGCGGAGCTGATCGCGGACACCGGCACCGACCTGATGCTGGGGTGTCTGACCGCCAGCAGCCTCGGCATCGCCCCCGCCGTCCACCTCGCCGACCGCGCCCACTGGGTCGACCTCGACGGGCACCTGCTGCTCGCCGACGACCCGTGGAGCGGAATCGGCGGCACCGACGGCACCGTACGGGCCAACCGCAGTCCCGGACTCGGCGTGCGGCTCCGCGACCGGGAGGCGGGAACGTGAAGACGTGGCACGAGATGCGCGCGTTCCCGCTCGCGATCCGGCTGCTGCTGGTCAACCAGCTCGGCGTCAACATCGGCTTCTACCTCCTCATCCCCTATCTCGCCCTGCACCTGAGCGAGGACCTGGGCATGTCGGCGGCGGTCGTCGGCATCGTCCTCGGTGTGCGCAACCTCAGCCAGCAGGGCCTGTTCCTCATCGGCGGCTCGGCCTCCGACCGGCTGGGCGCGCGGGGCGTCATCATCGCCGGCTGCGCGCTGCGCACCGTCGGCTTCGGGCTCTTCGCGCTCGGCGACGGACTCGCCGTGCTGCTGGCCGCGTCCGTGCTCAGCGGGCTGGCCGGGGCGCTGTTCAACCCGGCCGTGCGGGCCTATCTCGCCCTGGAGGCGGGGAGCCGCAGGGCGGAGGCGTTCGCCCTGTTCAATGTGTTCGCCACCACCGGCGCACTGCTCGGACCGCTGATCGGCAGCGCCCTGCTGCTGGTCGACTTCCGTGCCTCCGCGCTCACCGCGGCCGGGATCTTCGCCGTCCTCACCGCCGCCCAGGCGCTCGTCCTCCCGGCCCGCGAGGCCCCTCCCGCGGGGAACAGCGTGCTCACCGACTGGCGCGAGGTCGTCGGCAACCGCCGCTTCCTGGCCTTCGCGCTGGCCATGGTCGGCATGTTCACCATGGAGAACCAGCTGTATCTGCTGCTGCCGGAGGGCGCGCGCCGGGCGACCGGCTGGGACGGCGCGGCGGGCCTGGTCTTCCTCGTCGGCACCCTGAGCAACCTCGGGTTCCAGCTGCGCATCACCCGTGCGCTGAAGGAGCGGGGCAGCAGGGCGCGCTGGATCGGTGCCGGGCTCGCGCTGATGGGCCTGGCCTTCGTACCGCCGATGGCGGTGCCGGGACACGGGACTGCTCCCACGGGCCTCGCGGAGACGGCGCTGCGCGCCCTGCCCGTCCTGGCCGGCGCCCTGCTGCTCTATCTCGGCATGATGATCGCCCAGCCGTTCGTGATGGAACTGATCCCCGGCTTCGGCCGCCCGGAACTCACCGGCACCTACTTCGGCCTCTTCTACGTGGTCTCGGGCGTCGCCGCGGCCGCCGGCAACACCGTCGTGGGCTGGGCCATGGACACCGGCGAGCGCACCGGCGCGCCCTGGCTGCCCTGGGCCTGCTGCCTGGCCCTCGGGCTGCTCTCGGCGGCCTGTGTCGGCCGGCTGCACCGCCGCCGCGCCCTGCCCGGCGCCAAGGCGCCCGTACCGACGGCGGTCTGAGGGGACACCCGTGGACAACGCGCACATGAGAAACCTGCTCACCGACCACCCCGCGCTGTACGAGACCCGCTTCCCCGATGCCGGGCGGCTCGCCGGGCGCTGGGCCGAGGACTGCCTGCGGCGCCACGGGGCCCCCGGGCCCCGCGTCCTGGACATCGGCTGCGGCACCGGCCGAGACGCCGCCCACCTGCACGCGGCCGGCCGCACGGTCACCGGCGCCGACCTGTCCGGCGCGATGCTGGAGTACGCCCGCGGCCACCACCCGGGCCCCGAGTACGTCCGGGCCGATCTGCGCGGCTTCGCGCTGGGACGCTTCGACGCGGTGGTCTGCCTGGACAGCGCCCTGCTGTACTGCCACACCAACGACGAACTCGACGGCTTCCTGGCCTCCTGCCGCCGCGCCCTGCCACCCGGCGGCCTGCTCGTCGCGGAGATGCGCAACGGCGCCTTCTTCCTCGGCCGCACGGAACTGCTCGACACCCCGGCCGTCGACAGCTTCACCCGGCAGGGCACCACCTACACCTCCACCACCACCCTGTACGTCGACCGCGCCGCGCAACTCCTGCGCCGCACCCGGGTCTGGACCGCCGGCGACGGCTCCCCGCCGGCCGAGCAGCGCTCCGCCTGGCGCCTGCTCTTCCCGCAGGAGCTGCGCCGCCTGCTCGCCTGCCACGGCTTCGAGGTGCTCGCCCTGTACGACGGGCCGGGCCCGCGCACCGAACCCCCGTGGCGCGAGGGCGATCCGCCCGCCGCGACGGCCGACGGCGACCGGCTGCACCTCGTCGCCCGCCGGACCCGCCGCGACCGGGCCCCCTTCCGCCGGCAACCCCGCATCCAGCAGCAAGGACACCGCCATGACCAGCCATGACGTATCGCTCGACGCATCCTGTTCCGCCGGCCTGCGCCGCCGGGGCTTCCTCGCGGCGGCCTCGGGCGCCGCCGGGCTCGGGGCGCTCGCCCTCGCCGGCTGCTCCGGTGCCGGCCCCGCCGGTGACCCGGCCTCCGGTGACGGCGGCAAGCCGAAGCGCGGCGGACGGCTCCGTGCCGCGTTCGCCGGCGGCGGGGCCTCCGAGACCCTCGACCCGCACCTCGCCAACCTCTTCGCGGACGTCGCCCGCGCGAAGGCCCTCTTCGACAAGCTGGCCGACTACGGCCCCGACCTGTCGGCCCGGCCGCGCCTGGCCGCCGCGTGGGAGCCGGACGCGGGCCTCGTCCGCTGGAAGGTCACGCTGCGCGAGGCCGTCTTCCACAACGGCGAGCCGGTCACCGCCCGGGACGTCCTCCACAGCTACCGCCGCATCACCGACCCGGAGCGGGCGTTCCGCGCCAAGGCCTCGCTGGAGCCCGTCGACCTCGGGGCGAGCAAGGCCCTGGACGCGCGCACGATCGAGTTCGTGCTCAAGCGCCCGACCGCCGAGTTCCCCAATGTCCTCGCCGCGTTCGGCGCGTACATCGTGCCCGAGGGCGAGCAGGACTTCGACACGGCGCCGGTGGGGAGCGGCCCGTTCCGCTTCGTCTCGTTCGCCCCCGGCAAGTCCGCCGTCCTCCGCCGCAACGAGGACTACTGGGACGGCGCCCCGTATCTGGACGAGCTGGAGTTCGTCGTCGCCAACGAGGAGTCCGCGCGGGTCAACGCGCTGCTCGGCGGGCAGGTCGAGTACGCCCACGAGCTGAACCCCACCACCGCCCGCGCGCACGAGGGCCGGGGGCAGATCGAGATCGTCCGGCTGCGCGACAGCTCCATGCAGTCGTTCGCGATGAAGACCGACCGCAAGCCCTTCGACGACAAGCGCGTCCGGGAGGCGTTCTTCCTGATCGCCGACCGGCAGGAGCTGGTCGACGGCGCGCTCTCCGGCGCCGGCCGGATCGGCAACGACCTGTTCGGCAGGGGATACGAGTACTACGCCGACGGGCTGCCGCAGCGCGAGCAGGACCTCGGCCGCGCGAAGGCGCTGCTGAAGCGGGCCGGGGCCGAGAACCTGAAGGTCGTCCTCGACACCTCGCCGGTCGCCGCCGGGTTCACCGAGGCAGCCGCGATCTTCCGGGACCAGGCCGCCCGGGCAGGCGTCACCGTCGAGATCAGGTCCGGCAGCAAGGACAGCTACTGGAAGGACATCCTCGACTCCGGCACCATCTGCTCCTACCGCTCCGGCGCCATGCCCATCGAGGCCCACATCTCCCAGCGCCTGCTGACGGGTTCCACCACCAACGCCACCAAGTGGCGGCACGAGGACTTCGACGCCCTCTACCAGCAGGCCCAGTCCACCCGGGACAAGGAGGAGCGCGCCGCCGTCTTCGAGCGCATGCAGCGCCGCCTCTACGCGGAGGGCGGCTTCCTGGTGTGGGGCTTCGCCGACTGGATCCTCGGCACCGCCCGGGGCGTGCGGGGCGTGGAGGCCGGGGCGCCGGCCAACTCCCTGGACTGGGCCCGCTTCGACAAGGTGTGGCTCGCGTGAGCGGACTGCGGTCCTGGGCGGCCCGGCGCCTGCTCCTCGGTGCCGCGCAGACGGCGGCCGTCGTCCTGCTCGTGTTCGCCCTGACCGAGGCGCTGCCGGGCGACGCCGCCGTCGCCCTCGCCGGGGACCAGCCCGACCCGGAGCGGATCGCCGCGATACGGCAGGCCATGGACCTGGACCGGCCGGCGCACGAACGCCTGCTGGAGTGGGCGGCCGGCCTGCCCCGCGGCGACTTCGGCACATCCCTGGCCTCGGGGCGGCCCGTCAGCACGTACATCGCCGACGGCTTCGGGCCGACGCTGCTGCTCGCCTCCCTCACGGTCGCGCTGCTGGTGCCGGTCGGCGTCGGCCTCGGCGTCCTCGCCGCCCGCCGCGAGGGACGGCTCGCGGACCGGCTGGTCAGCTCCGTCACGCTCGGCGCGTACGCGGTGCCGGAGTTCGCCTTCGGGGTGCTGCTGATCACGGTGTTCGCGCTGCGCCTGGGCTGGCTGCCGCCGACGGCCGTCGGCTACGGCACCGATCTCCTGGCCCACCCCGCCGCGCTGGTGCTGCCCGTCGTGGTGCTGCTGACCCGCCCGGTGTGCTCCCTGGCCCGGCTGGTGCGGGCCGGCATGATCGACGCGCTGGCCTCGCCGTACGTCGCCCAGGCACGGCGGTACGGCGTCCCGGGCGCCCGCGTCCGGTACGGGCACGCCCTGCCCAACGCGATCACACCCGCCGCCCAGCAACTCGCCAGGACCGTCGACTGGCTGCTGTGCGGAGTGATCGTCGTGGAGGCGCTGTTCGTGATCCCCGGCCTCGGCACCGTGCTGATGAACGCCGTCGCCGAACGCGACGTGCCGGTGGTTCAGGGCCTCGCCGTCGTCTTCGGCGTCACCACCGTCGTCCTCAACCTCGGCGCCGACCTGGTCGCGCGCCGCTTCGCGCCCCGGGCGGAGATGGCGGCCTGATGCTGAAACCACGCTTTGTGCTCGGCGCGGTCATCGTCGGCCTGCCCCTGGCGCTGGCGCTGCTCGGACCGGTGCTCGCCGGGGAACCGGGGCCGCGCGCCGCTTCCTTCACCCTCGGCGGCGGGCACTGGCTGGGCACCGACTTCGTCGGCCGGGACGTCTGGCGGCAGGTCCTGCTCGGCGGCCGGTCCGTGGTCCTCGTCGCGCTGGCGGCGACCGCGCTGGCGTATCTGGTGGCCCTGCCGCTCGGCCTGATCAGCGCGCTCACCCACCGCGGCTGGCTGGAGGAACTGCTGATGCGGCCTCTGGACGTGCTGCTCGCGGTGCCGTCGCTGCTGATGATCCTGCTGGTCGCCGCCGTCCTCACCCCGGGCGCGGCGGGGCTCGCGCTGCTGGTGGCGCTGGTCAACATCCCGGACGCCGCCCGCGTCGTACGGGCCGCCGCGGCCGAGGTGGCGTCCCGCCCGGTGGTCGAGGCGCTGCGGCTGCAGGGTGAGAGCTGGTGGCGCACGGCCGTCGGCTACGTCGGCAGGTCGGTCGGGCGCACGCTCGCCGCCGACGCGGGCGTGCGGCTCACCGGGGTGCTCTACCTCGTGGCCACCGCGGCTTTCCTCGGCGTCGGGGTCGAGCCGGACGCCGCCGACTGGGCGGTGATGGTCGACCGCAACCGGACCGGACTGTTCGTCCAGCCCTGGGCCGTGGTCGTGCCCGCCCTGCTGATCGTCGCCCTCACCATGGGCGGCAACCTGCTCGCCGACGCCGCACTGCAGAAGAGGAGACGGACGTGAACGCGGTCGCCGAGATCACCGGCCTGAGCGTGGAGGTCGACGGCCGGGCGATCGTCGAGGGGGTGAACCTGCGGGTCCCGGCCGGCCGGGTCACCGCCCTGGTCGGCGCGTCCGGGAGCGGCAAGACGACGACCGGGCTCGCGCTGCTGGGCGAGTATCCGCCCGGCGCCCGGGTGACCGGCGGTGTACGCGTCCCCCGGGGCCGGGTCGGCTACGTGCCGCAGCACCCGGGCGCCGTCCTCAACCCCGCGCGCCGCGTCGGCGCGCTGCTGCGGGACATCGCCCGGGACCGGGTCCGGCACCTGCCGCGGCCCGGACGCCGGGCCGCCGCGCACGACCGCGTCCTGGAAGCGCTGGCGCTCGCCCAGCTTCCGGACCCGGCGGCGGTGCTGCGGCGCTATCCCCACCAGCTCTCCGGTGGCCAGCAGCAACGGGTCGTCCTGGCGCAGGCGCTGCTGCTCGGTGCCGAGGTGGTGGTCGCCGACGAGCCGACCACCGGCCAGGACGCGCTGACGAAGCAGCGCATCGTGGAGCAGTTCGCTGCCGTGGCCCGGCAGGGCATCGCCGTCGTCCTGCTCAGCCACGACCTGGACGTCGTACGCGCGCTGGCCGACGAGGTTCTGGTCATGCGGGAGGGACGGGTGGTCGAGTCCGGGCCGGCGGAGCGCCTGTGGCTCGCGCCCCGGCATCCCTGGACGGCCGGACTCCTCGCGGCGGAACGGCCGGAACTCCCGTCCGGACCGGGCGGGGAGGGAGCGGAGGTGCTGCGCGTCGGCGGACTCACCGCCCGGCACGGCGGGACCCCGGTGCTGCGCGTCCCGGGACTCGTCCTGCGCGGCGGCGCGTGCCTGGCCGTCGTGGGACGCTCCGGCAGCGGCAAGACCACCCTGGCCCGCTGCCTGTCGGGCCTCCACCGGGACCACGACGGGGAGCTGCTGCTCGGCGGCGCCCCGCTCCGCCGCAGCCTGCGCGACCGGACCCGCGCGCAACTGGCCGCCGTCCAGTACGTCTTCCAGGACGCCGGGGCGTCGTTCGACGAGCACCGTCCCGTGCTGGACCAGGTGGCCCGGACGGCGGTGCGGCTCCGCGGCCTGACGGAGCGGGACGCCCGGGCGGAGGCGGTGTCCGCCCTCGCGGGCCTCGGGCTGACCGGGGAACTGCCGCGGCGCGGACCGGGGCGGCTGTCCGGCGGCGAACTCCAGCGGGCCGCGCTCGCCCGCGCCCTGCTCGCCCGGCCCCGCGTCCTGGTCTGCGACGAGATCACCTCCGGACTGGACACCGTCACCCGGCGGGACCTCCTCGGCACACTCGCCGGGCTGCTGCGGGACCGGCCGGACCTGGCCCTGGTCCTGATCACCCACGACCTCGGCACCGCCGAGGCGCTGGCGGACCGGGTCGCGGTCCTGGACGCCGGTGACATCGTCGAGGAGGGCCCGGCCCGGCAGGTCCTCCGCTCGCCGGAACATCCGTTCACCGTCTCGCTGATGGAGACCACCGCCCGGCTGACCGCAGGGAGCGCGGGCAGCGCGGGAACCGCACCCGGCTGATCCCGGACCGGGCGGGGGCGGGTCGCGCCGGACGGCCTCTT